>DATDNR010000187.1:0-28876 GCA_036518175.1 Marmoricola sp. | reverse complement strand
GGCGCGCCGGAGACGATCAGCGCCCACACCTCGGGCATGCCGAGCCGGCGGCACAGCGCGTAGACCACGAGCGGTGCGGCGAGGTCGAGCCCGAGGCTGCGCAGCATCCCGGCGTACCGTCCGACCTGGCTGCGGTGCCGTGCCGCCGTTTCCATCACGCCAGTGTCGGAGCGAGGTCGGCGCCGGTCAAGGACGGGAATCGTCCGGCGGGGCCCCTCGGGGTTCCTCGCCGGCGTTCCTCGCCGGGGTCCCTCGCCGGGGTCAGCCTCGCGCGGTGAGCACGACCGGGCCGGCCTCGGTGATGGCGACGGTGTGCTCGCTGTGCGCGCCGCGGGAGCCGTCCGCGCTGCGCAGCGTCCAGCCGTCACGGTCGGTGTAGATCTGGTCGGTCGAGGCCAGGAACCATGGCTCGATGGCGATCACCAGCCCCGGTTGCAGCCGCAGCCCACGACCGGGCCGGCCGTCGTTGGCCACGTGCGGGTCACCGTGCATGGTGCGGCCGACGCCGTGGCCGCCGAACTGCAGGTTGACGCCGAGCCCGGCTGCCCGGGCACGCTCGCCGATCACGTGGCTGATGTCGCCGAGCCGGTTGCCGACGACAGCCTTCTCGATCGCCGCGGCCAGCGCCTCCTCGGTGACCGCGATCAGGGCCAGGTCCTCCGCCCGGGCCTCACCCACCACCATGCTGACCGCCGAGTCGGCGACCCAGCCCTCGACGGAGGCGGCGAAGTCGAGGCTGAGCAGGTCGCCGTCGCGCAGCCGGTAGTCGTGCGGCAACCCGTGCAGCACGGCGTCGTTCACCGAGGTGCACAGCACCTTGCCGAACGGCATCGCGCCGAAGGAGGGGTGGTAGTCGATGTAGCAGGACTCCGCCCCGCGTTCCTTGATCATCTCGTGCGCGAGCCCGTCGAGGTCGAGCAGGTTCACGCCGACGTCGGCAGCCTCCGACAGCCGGGTGAGCACCTCGGCGACGAACCGCCCCGCGGGGCGCATCTGCTCGATCTCGGTGGGACTGCGCAGCTCGATCACGTGCCGAGGATACGTACGTCGCCCAGCGCGGTGTCCTCGTCGGCCAGCCGGTCGACCTCGACGCGGCTGCCGACCAGCCGGCGCACCTGTCCGATGGCGTCCCAGTCGTTGGCGTGCATGCCCGCCACGACGAGGTCTCCGCGCAGCCACCAGGCGGTGAAGACCCGGTCGCCGTGCCGGTGACCGCGCACGACCACCCGGTCGTACCCGTCCGGGCCGGGGCTGCCGACGTACTCCATGCCCAGGTCGTACTGGTCGGTGAAGAAGTAGGGCAGCGCGTCGGCGAGCTCGGCACCACCGAGCAGGTTCGCCGCGGCGACCTTGCCGTGCTTGATGGCGGTGTCCCAGTGCTCGACCCGCAGCGGGTGACCGAGCACCGGGTGGTCGGCGTTGGCCACGTCGCCGGCGGCGAAGACGTCGGGGGCCGACGTGCGCAGCCGGGCGTCGACGCGGATGCCGTTGTCGACGGTGAGCCCGGCCGCCTCGGCGAGCTCGGTGACCGGGGAGACGCCGACGCCGACGACGAGGTGGTCGGCCTCGACGCGGGCGCCGTCGCCGAGCGTGAGGGTGCCGTCCGCGGCGATGGCGGTCACCTGCACGCCGGTGCGCAGGTCGACGCCGTGGTCGAGGTGCAGGTCGGCGAAGATCTCGGCGACCTCGGCGCCCAGCACGCGGACCAGCGGCTGCTCGAGCGCCTCGAGTACGACGACCTCGCAGCCGGCCTCGCGAGCGGCGGCGGCGACCTCGAGCCCGATCCAGCCGCCACCGACGATGGCGACCCGGCGTCCGGGCCGCAGCTGCTCCTTCAGCGCGGTGGAGTCGTCGAGGGTGCGCAGGTAGGTCACCGGCGCGCCGCTGTCATCGGCCAGGGAGAGGTGGCGCGGCCGCGCACCGGTGGCCAGCAGCAACCTGTCGTAGCGGATCGTCTCCCCGGCGGCGGTGACCGTGTGCCCGGACGGGTCGACGGCGGTGACCCGGGTGCCGGCGCGCAGGTCGACGTCGTTGTCGTCGTACCACTGCGGTGCCTGGACCAGCGCCTTGTCCGCCGGGTCCTTGCCCATCAGGTAGCTCTTCGACAGCGGGGGGCGTTCATAGGGCGGGTGCGGCTCGTCGGTGAGCAGCACGATCTCGCCGTCGTGGCCACGTTCGCGCAGCTCGGTCACGGCCGTCCCCGCGGCCAGTCCGCCGCCGACCACCACGATGCGTCCGGTCATTTCCGCCCTCCTTCACGGGCCAGGGAGAGGAACTCGCTGCGTGCCGAGGGATCCTCGCGCAGCCGGCCGCGCAGGGTCGAGGTCACCGTGCGGGCGCCCTCGGCACGCGCGCCCCGCAGGCTCATGCAGCTGTGCTCGGCCTCGATCACCACGCCGACGCCCAACGGGGCCAGCCGGTGCTGCAGGTGGTCGGCGACCTCGGTGGTCAGCCGTTCCTGGGTCTGGGCCCGCCGGGCGAAGTGCTCCACGACGCGGGCGAACTTGGAGAGCCCGAGGATCCGGTCGTCGGGCAGGTAGCCGACGTGGGCGACGCCGACGAACGGCAGCAGGTGGTGCTCGCACAGCGAGCGCACCGGGATGTCGCGCACCAGCACCAGCTCGTCGTAGCCGGCGGCGTTGTCGAAGGTGGTCAGGTCGAACTCCGGCACGCTGAGCAGCTCGGCGTAGGCGTGCACGAGCCGCCGCGGCGTCTCGGCCATGTCGGCCTCGTCGACCGGCAGGCCCAGCGCGCGCAGCATCTGCTCGGCCGCCGCCTCGGCGGAGGGCAGGTCGACCTCGCGCGGGGGCGGCGTGATCCGGGGGCGCCAGGCGGGCTGGGCGAGTGCACTCATGGAGACCTCCGGTGGACGACTAATCTAACTGAGACTATGGTCGGTTTTAGAAATCTCGTCAAGGGAGGTCGGGTGGACGAGTTCACCGCGATCGGTGCGCTGGCCGATCCCGTTCGCCGGCGGCTCTACGACCACGTCGTCTCCTGCGCCGAGGCGGTCGGCCGCGAGGAGGCGGCGGAGGCTGCCGGGGTGCCGGTGCACTCCGCCCGGTTCCACCTCGACCGTCTGGTGGAGGCGGGCCTGCTCGAGGTGGAGTTCCGCCGACGCAGCGGCCGGTCCGGCCCCGGTGCCGGGCGGCCTGCCAAGCTCTACCGCCGGAGCAGCGGGGAGGTTGCGGTCTCGCTGCCGGACCGGAGCTACGACCTGGTCGGCGGGGTGCTGGCCGCCGCGGTGGAGCGGTCGCTCGCGGGGGTGCCCCTGCCCGAGGCGCTGGCCGGGGAGGCTCGAGAGGCGGGACGGCGGGCGGCGTCGTCGTACGACGGGTCCGCCACGGTCGCCGAGCTGGACCGGACCGCTGCCGTGCTCGCCGACGAGGGCTTCGAGCCCACCCGCGTGGGCGAGGACCTCGAGCTGCGCAACTGTCCCTTCGACGCCCTCGCGCGGCGGCATCCGCAGCTGGTGTGCGGGGTCAACCTCGACTACGTCGGCGGCGTGCTGGAGGGGCTGGCCTGCCGCCGCACCACCGCGTGCCTCGATCCGGCGCCCGACCGGTGCTGCGTGCGGGTGCAGGGGTGAGCTCGCGTGTGCCCGGGCGGACGTCCGGGCGTGCCACACTGGCCGGGTGAGCGAGCCCGTCCGCGTCTTCCGGATGACCGACCTCGTCGAGGCCGACCCGACGCCGGGGATGCTCCGCCACCGTGCCTTCGAGGTGCCGCTGCTGTGGGCCGGCCAGGTGGCCACCGCTCCGGGAGCGGTGTCGGGATGGCACCACCACGACCGCAACGAGACCAGCCTCTACGTGGTCTCCGGGGTGCTGCGGCTGGAGTTCGAGGGCCACGAGGGCCATCTCGACGCCGAGGCCGGCGACTTCGTGCACGTGCCGGCCTTCACGGTGCACCGGGAGAGCAATCCGACCGACGCCGTCTCCCTGGCGGTGATCGCGCGTGCGGGCGGCGGCATCCCCACGGTCAACGTGGAGCCACCCCGCTGATCCAGACCGTTGGCCGCCGTACGGCGCGCGGATCAGGTGCGGGACAGGTCCGCTGGCTATGGTCGGAGGATGGGGAAGATCAAGCCGACCGCCGCCGCTGTCGGGCTGGCCGCCGTCGTGCTGCTGGCCGGGTGCGGAGGAGCGCCGTCGGCATCGTCCGGGAAGCCGACGCCCACCAAGCAGGGCCCGTCGGCGCAGGAGAAGGTGGCCGTGATGCGCAAGCCCGTGCCGCCTCCCTTCCGGCATCCGATCCCGGGGATGCCGCCGATCGAGCACGGGCAGGTGTACGCCGCCGACCGTCCGGGCGAGGTGCAGCCGAGGGTGGCCCACGACCGGGCCTACATCTACGTGCCCAACTCCTACGGCGCCCCGATCACCACCGTGATCAGCCAGCGCACCCACAAGATCGTGCGGGTGCTGCACACCGGCACGCTCTCGCAGCACGTCACGCCGTCCTACGACCTGCGCACGCTCTACGTCGAGGCCAGCGTGGCCAACCGGCTGGTCGCGATCGACCCGCGCACCGGCCGCATCAAGAAGCGGATCCGCCAGACCCGGCCCTACAACCTCTACTTCACCCCCGACGGCAGACGCGCCATCGTGATGGCCGAGGAGGACGACGAGATCCTCTTCGACGACCCGCACACCTTCAAGCGCCGGGCGGTCGTGAAGGACCGCAGCTGCCGCGGGCCCAACCACGCCGACTTCTCCGCCAACGGCCGCTACTTCATCGTCAGCTGTGAGTTCTCCGGCTCGCTGCTCAAGGTGTCCACGCTGCAGCACAAGGTCATCGGCCGGCTGCAGCTGCCGCCCGGTGCGAAGCCGCAGGACGTGCGGCTCTCGCCGACCGGCCGGGAGTTCTTCGTCGCCGACATGGGCCGCGACAAGCTGCTCCGGATCAGCTGGAAGCGCTTCCACGTCGACGGCGTCATCAACACCCCGGCGATGCCGCACGGCATCTACTTCAGCCGGGACGGCCGCCGGCTGTTCCTCTCCGACCGGGGCGCGGGCAAGGTCAGCGTGATCAACCTGGCCCGCCACCGGATCGTCGACACCTGGACCATCCCCGGAGGCGGCAGCCCCGACATGGGCGGCGTCTCCGCGGACGGCAAAACGCTGTGGCTCTCCGGCCGCTACGACGGCTACGTCTACGGCTGGAACACCCGCACCGGCAAGCTGGTCGCGCGCATCCGGGTCGGCGGCAGCCCGCACGGCCTGCTGGTCTGGCCGCAGCCCGGCCGCTACTCCCTCGGCCACACCGGCAACATGCGGTGAGGCGCTCGCTCCCACTGCTCGCGCTGCTGCTCCTCTGCGCAGCCTGTACGACGACCCACGCGGCGCCGCACGCCTCCGGGCACTCCAGCCCTGCCGCCGGCCCGGCCACGACGGCGCCCCGCCACCTGCAGGTGCGGCAGCTGGCCTGGCGGCTGCCCGGCCCGCTTGCCCGCGAGGCGGTGGTGCGGCTGGCCGACCGCCGGCACGTCGTGGTCGCCGGCGGGCTGCTCCCGGGCGACACCTCGACGCCGGCCACGTGGGTGCTCGACCTGCGCTCGGGGCGCGTGACCCGCGGGCGGCCCCTGCGCGTGCCGGTGCACGACACCGCCGGCGCGCTGGTGCACGGGCGACCCGTGGTGCTCGGCGGGGGGAACGCAGCCGAGCAGGCGGTGGTCCAGGTGCGCACCGCGCACGGCTGGCGGGTGCGCGGTCGGCTGCCCGCGGCACGCTCGGACCTGGCCGCGGTCACCGTCGACGGGCGCACCCTCGTCGTCGGTGGCTACGACGGCAGCAGCCCGGCGCTCGGTGCGGTGCTGAGCAGCACCGACGGCGTGCACTGGAAGCGGTGGGGGCGGCTTCCGCTCCCGGTGCGCTACCCCGGCGTGGCGACGACCGGCGGCCACGTCTGGGTCTTCGGCGGCGAGCGCAACGGGGCCGAGGTCGGTGCCGTCCAGCGCCTCGACCTCGCCACCGGCCGGGCGCGGGTGGTCGCGCACCTGCCACACCCGCTGGGCCACGAGGCCGCGGTCGCGCTGGGCAGCAGGATCCTCGTGGTCGGCGGGCGCACCAGCGGCTCCACCCTGACGTCCCGGATGTGGTGGTTCGACCCGGCGACGCGGCGGTTCCGGGCAGCGGGCCGGTTGCCGCACCGGCTGGCCGACAGCGCGGTGGTCGCCGCGCACGACGAGGCCTGGCTGGTGGGCGGGGAGACGCCGGCCTTCAGCACCAGGGTGCTGCGCGTGGCGCTGACCTCGTCCGCAGGCTGAAGCCCGCGCACCGGGAGGCGGGCAGCTCAGCCACTGGCGGCCCGCGGTTCCTCGGCCTCCTCCTCCTCGGGCACCGCGCCGCGTCCCCGGCTGACGGCCCGCTCGAGGGCAGCGCCGAGGGCCACCACGACGATGTTCGGCACCAGACCGATGAGGCCGACGTTGACGTGGCCGGCGTACACCCCCGAGAAGGTCAGCCAGATCACCACGGCCTCTCCGACGACCAGGCCGGCCAGCACCGGCCACAGCCCGACGACCCGGCGGGCGAGGAAGGCCAGCCCGATGGCGGGGATCAGCTGGTCGAGCCCGGAGTAGGTGAGCAGCAGCAGGTTGGCCAGCAGGTCCGGTCGGGCGATCGCGAGCACCAGCGCGAGCCCGGTGACCACGACGACCGAGCCCTGGTTGACCCAGTACTGCTGCCGCTCACCGCGCATCCCGGCGATGTTGCGCGCGATCAGCGACGACATCCCGACGATCAGACCGGCCGCCGGCACCATCGCCGCCGCCGCGGTGCTGACCACGACCAGGCCGACGAACCAGCCGGGGAAGGTCTGCTGCGCCAGGGTCAGCAGCACGCCGTTGCTGTCGGTGCCCTGCTTGAGCACCAGCAGCCCGGTGAACCCGATGACCATCGGCAGCGCCAGCGCGACCGAGTAGACGGGCAGGAAGACGTAGTTGCGCCGCACCGCCCGGGGAGAGTCCGCGGAGAGCAGCGCCGGCCACTGGTGCGGCAGCGTCATGAAGAGCACGCCCAGGGTGGAGGCGAGCATGCTGGAGAAGAACCACGCCGAGTCGAACTCCCCGCCGTGCACCGAGAGCATGTCGCGGTGCTGGGCCAGCACCTGCCGGAAGGTGTCGGAGATGCCCCCGGCGAAGTGGATCGGGATCGCGACGACCAGCACGAGGAGGACGACGAGCATCAGTGCGTCCTTGAGGTAGGACGTGGTCGCCACGCCGCGGATGCCCGCCCAGAGCACGAAGGCGACCACCAGCACGAACGCGATCACGATGCTCACCGTGCTCGAGGTCTGGTCACCGGTCGCCAGCTGGACGGCGAGCCCGAGACCGGTGATCTGCAGCTGCAGGTAGGGCAGCAAGAACACCACGCCGATCACGCCGGCGAGCAGGCCCAGCAGCCGGGAGTCGTAGTGGTCGGCCAGGAAGTCGGCCTGCGTCAGGTGGCCGCGCCGGCGTGCCCGCCGCCAGATCAGCGGGCCGAGGAAGTACAGCCCGACGTAGGCCAGCGGCACGTAGGGCAGGGCGTAGAACGCCGAGACACCGCCGGTGAAGGCGAGCCCGGCCATCCCCAGGAAGGTGAAGGTGGTGAACACCTCGCCCGCCTGCAGGAACCACATGGTCAGCGCGCCGAAGCGGCGACCGCCCACGGTCCACTCGGAGAGGTCACCGGTCGCCTGCCGACGGCCGAGGAAGCCGAGGACAGCGATCACCACGATGCCGACGAGGGTGACCGCGAGGACCGCGCTCATCGGCCGACCCCCTCGTCGCGGCGGGCATCGACGTCGGCGGCGTCGGCCTCGCGCTGCTCGCGCCGGAACTCGATGAGCGCCAGAGCCGGGGTGATGGCCAGCACCCACAGGATCGTCCAGACCATCACCGAGGGCAGCCCGAACCACAGGGTGGCGGTGTTGACGAAGGGCAGCCACACGGTGGCGAACAGCGCGATGACCGGGACGGCGAGGACGACGGCGTACTTGCCCATGCGCTACTCACCCCCGCCCGCGTCGCGCACCAGCGCGCGTAGGGCGAGCTCGCTGTGCAGCAGCACCCCGTCGGGCATCACCTCGTCGACGAAGACCGCACGCGGGCTGTGGTTGCCGGCGGCGTTCGCCGGATCCTCGCCTGCGTGCGCGCCGAGGAAGAGGTAGCACCCCGGCACGGCCTCCAGCACCCGCGAGAAGTCCTCGGCCCCCGGGTGCGGGTCGCGCATCGGGCGGTAGCGGTCGTCGCCGAAGACGTCGGCCACCACGTCGGCCACGAAGCCGGCATGGGCGTCGTCGTTGACGGTCAGGGGGTACTCGTCGAAGTAGTCGACCTCCACCTCGAGGCCGTGCGCGGCGGCCACCGAGCGGCACAGCTGCGGCGCCTCCTGCCGCACCCGGTCGCGGGCGGCCGCGGAGAAGGTGCGCACGGTCGCCTCGAGCCGTGCCTCGTCGGGGATCACGTTGCGGCGCGTGCCGGCGTGGAAGGAGCCGACGGTCACGACGACCGGGTCGAAGATGTCGAAGCGGCGGGTGACCATCGTCTGCAGCGCGGTGACGATCTCCGCGGCCACGGTGATCGGGTCCCTGCCGGCATGCGGTGTCGACCCGTGCGCCCCGGCGCCGCGGACAGTGCAGAACAGTCCGTCGCTGGCGGCCATCAACGAGCCCGGCCGGGTGCTGAACATCCCTCGCTGGAACTGGTTGGCGAAGACGTGCATGCCGTACGCCGACGACACCCGTCGGCCGGCCGCGTCGAGCACGCCCTCCTCGAGCATCACGCCCGCGCCGTCCCAACCCTCCTCGCCGGGCTGGAACATGAAGACCACGTCACCGGCCAGCTCCTCGCGGTGGGCGCTCAGCAGCCGGGCGGCGCCGACGAGCATGGCGGTGTGCAGGTCGTGGCCGCAGGCGTGCATGGCGCCGTCGACCCGGCTGGCGTACTCCAGCCCGGTGCGCTCCTGCACCGGCAGCGCGTCCATGTCGCCGCGCAGCAGCACGGCGGGGCCGGGGCGGGCGCCGCGCAGCACGGCGGTCACCGAGCTCAGGCCCTTCCCGGTGGTGATCTCCAGCGGCAGGCCCCGCAGCGCCTCGAGCACCATCTCCTGCGTGGCGGGCAGGTCCAGGCCCACCTCGGGGTGCTGGTGCAGGCGGTGCCGCAGCTCGGCCAGGTCGCCGGCCATGGCCTGGGCGTCGTCGCGCAGGCGGTCGTGGACTGACATCGATCTCCTCCCGAGTCGTCGAACGATGTGTCCTCACAGTGTCACGGCCCGGCCGTTGCGTACAGACTCCTCCCATGGACGACGTGGTGGTGCTCGACGGCGGGCTGTCGAACGCGCTGGAGGACCGCGGGCACGACCTCTCCGACGGCTTGTGGACGGCGCGGCTGCTTCGGGACGCGCCGGCGGAGATCGCCGCAGTGCACCGCGACTACTTCGCCGCCGGCGCCCGGGTCGCCACCACCGCGAGCTACCAGGCCAGCGTGGCCGGGCTCGTCGACCGCGGGCTGTCGCGGGCGCAGGCGGAGTCGCTGATCCGGAGCAGCGTGGCGATCGCCCGGGAGGTGCGCGACGAGGTCGCCGGTGACGGTGTGCCGCGCTGGGTGGCCGCCAGCGTCGGGCCGTACGGCGCGGTGCTCGCCGACGGCTCGGAGTACCGCGGCCGCTACGGGCTGCCTGCCGCCGCGCTGCGCGACTTCCACCTGCCGCGCATCGAGCTGCTCGCCTCCGCGGGCCCGGACCTGCTCGCGGTGGAGACGATCCCGGACCTGGAGGAGGCCGAGGTGCTGGTCGGCATCCTGGCCGACCTGGGGCTGCCGAGCTGGCTGTCGTTCTCCGTCCGCGGCCTGCGGACCCGCGCCGGACAACCGCTCGCCGAGGCGTTCGCGGTGGTCGCCTCGACGCCGTCCGTCGTCGCGGTCGGGGTCAACTGCTGCGAGCCCGGCGACGTGCTGCCGGCGGTGCGGCTGGCGTCGTCGGTGACCGGGAGACCGGCCGTCGCCTACCCGAACTCGGGTGAGCGGTGGGATGCGGCGCAGCGGCGATGGGCGGGCGGGGCGTCCTACGACGTGGCACTGGCGCACGACTGGGTCGCTGCCGGGGCGTCGTACGTCGGCGGGTGCTGTCGTGTCGGGCCTGCGACGATCGCTGCGCTCGCCGACGAGCTGCGGACCTCGCGTACCTGACGGTGCGCCGACGCTGCCGGGAGCGCTCACTGGACCGCGAGCTCGAGGTCGAGCCAGGCGGCGAGGTCGCGGATCTCGCGGTCGACCGCGGCGCGCACGGTCCGCGTGAACGGCGCGTCCTCGTGCACCGCGTGCACGAAGAGCGCACCGGCCGCGGGATCGGCCTCGGCGTCGAGCTTGCCGACCAGCCGGTCGCCGTACAGGATCGGCATCGCCCAGTAGCCCCAGCGCCTCCGGGCGGCCGGCTTGTACATCTCGAGCTGGTAGTCGAACTCGAAGATCTCGTTCATCCGCTTGCGGTCCTTGACCAGCCGGTCGAGCGGCGAGAGCAGCGCTGCTCGACCCCGGAAGGGCCGGCCGAGCTGCTCGGGGTCGACCCGCCACCGTCCGCGCACGCCCTCGATCACGGCGGGTTCTCCGGCCTCGCCGACGCCCTCCGGCTCGACCGGCGCCTGCGCGGGGCGGCCGCGGGCGATCCCGAGCGCCCGCAGCCGGCGGCGGTCGAGCTCGCGGTGGGCCTCGTCCGCGGGCACGGTGCCCCCGTCGGGATGGACCCGCTCGGCGAGGTCCCAGACCCGCTCCCGGTGCTCCCGCGAGGAGACCGCCACCTCGCCGCGCTGCTCGAGGAAGCCGAGCAGCCTGAGCACGTTGCGCCCGTCGGTCCAGCCGGTCGACCGCCAGGGCAGCGCGCAGGTGTCCGGCAGCTCGCGGGCGGGCAACGGACCCTCGGCCCGCAGCAGCTGCAGGATCTCCTGGCGGCAGGCCTCGTTGGCCTCGACCCACTGGCGGATCTCGACCTGCCAGTCGCGCAGCGGTCCGCGACCGGGCCAGGCGGCCATGTCGGCGCGGTGCAGCGCGACGTCCTCGCCGGGGCGCAACATGCCCTGGAGCTCGACCACCGCACGGTCGACCAGCAGCACCTCGAGGGCGGCGGGGGAGTACGACGACCCCAGCCGGCTCCACAGCACCAGGTCGGCGCTGGGTGCCACGACCGCGGTGAGGTCGACCTGCACGCAGGTGAGGTGGCGGATCGTCTCCAGGACGTCGTCGGGGCGCGGCTCGTCGAGCAGCTGCGCCCGCACGGCGATGCGGCGCGCGTCCTCGCGAGAGAGCCGGTGCACCATGCGCCGACCCTAGGGGAGGTTGCGGACGGTTCGCGGCCTCCTCAGCGGCGCAGCGAGACCGGGCCGAGGAAGTCGCCGACGACCCGCCGGTCCCACCAGTTGCCGGTGCTGCGCCGCTCCTCGCGGGTGGTGAAGCGGTAGCGGAACAGCCGGGCGCGGACGAAGCGGGGCGGCTGGTCGCCGAACGGGTCGCGGCGCAGCAGCTTCGACACGTCGCGGTCGCCCTGCAGCAGCCGCTGGGCCAGCCGGGAGAGCCAGGGGTCGGCATAGCCGGGCGAGAGGGCGGCGAACCACATCAGCCAGTCCAGCCGCAGGTGGTAGGGCGCGAACTGGCGCGGCCGACGCGCCGGATCGCCGGGCTTGCCCTTGAACTCGTACTCCTGCCAGGCGGTGTCCGGCCCCGGCCGGTCGTCGCGGGTGCCCTCCAGCACCACCTCGTAGCGGGTCTTGGTGACGCTGCCGAAGGCACCGTAGGAGTTCACCAGGTGCCAGCGGTTGAAGGAGGTGTTCATCCGTTGCGCCCGCGAGAGCATGTTGGCCACCGGCCAGTAGCTGAGCACCGCGACCAGTGCGCTGACGGCGCACACCGCGACGACGAAGGGCAGCGACGTCCCCGGCGCGCCGTACGCCCCGGAACCGGGCAGCACCGGAGCCAGCCAGGCGTCGGGCAGCACCGAGAGGCCGAGCACGATCGCCAGCCAGTTCAGCCAGGAGAAGTTGCCGCTGGCGACCAGCCACAGCTGGGTGAAGATCATGATCGCGGCGGCGAGCCCGCTGACCGGCTGCGGCGCGAACAGTGCGAACGGCACCACGAGCTGGGTGGTGTGGTTGGCCAGCACCTCGACGCGGTGCAGCGAGCGGGGCAGGTGGTGGAAGTACCAGCTCAGCGGTCCCGGCATCGGCTGGGTCTCGTGGTGGTACTGCAGGCAGGTCAGGTCGCGCCAGCACCGGTCGCCGCGCAGCTTGATCAGCCCGGCGCCGAACTCCAGCCGGAACAGCAGCCAGCGCAGCAGGTAGAGGACGAGCACCGGCGGCGCGGTGTCGGCATTGCCGAGGAAGATCGCGAGGAAGCCGGTCTCGAGCAGCAACGACTCCCACCCGAAGGCGTACCAGGTCTGCCCGACGTTGACGATCGACTGGTAGAGCAGCCACAGCACCACCCAGACCAGCATCGCGACCGGCAGCGGCACGGCATCGGTGAGACCCGCCACCGTGGCCAGCGCCAGCACGGCGCCGCACCACGCGACCCCGAGGAAGAAGCCGTCGGAGTGGTGCAGGTGGAAGATGCTCGGCGCGCGGCGGAAGGAGACGTGGCGCAGGTAGCGGTGCACCGGGGTCAGGCCGTGCTCGCCGAGCAGTGCTCGGTACTGGTTCGCGGCCACCACGAAGGCGACCAGGTAGACCGCGGCCAGGGACCGCTGGAAGAGCATCCGGGCCAGCCAGCTGTGCTCGGCGGTGAACCAGTGCATCAGGTGGGAACGACCGGCAGGCGGATGCCGAACCGGCGACGCAGCGCGGCGCGAGCGGCGTGGTAGCCGCACATCCCGTGCACGCCGGGTCCGGGCGGGGTCGCCGACGAGCACAGGTAGACCGCCGGGTCGGGCGTGGTGTACGGCGAGCGGCGCAGCATCGGCCGGGTGACCAGGTGCAGGCCGGCGGCGCTGCCGCAGGCGATGTCGCCACCGACGTAGTTGGCGTTCGCGGCGGCGACCTCGGCAGGGCGGCTGACGTGCCGGGCCAGCACGACGTCCCGGAAGCCGGGGGCGAAGCGCTCGATCTGCCGCTCGACGGCATCGGTGAGGTCGCCGGTGAACGCGTGCGGGACGTGGGCGTAGACCCAGAACGTGTGCCGGCCCTCGGGCGCGCGCCACGGATCGACCAGGCTCGGCTGGGCGGTGATCAGGAACGGCGGCTCGGGGGTGCGACCGGCGTGCACGTCGGACAGGGCCGTGCGGATGTCGGCGTACGTCGGGCCGAGGTGCACCGTGCCTGCCCTCCGGCACTCGGGAGCCGTCCACGGCACCGGCTCCTGCAGCGCGTAGTCGAACTTGTGGACACCGGGGCCGTAGCGGTACCGCGCGAGCCGGGACCGGAAACGGTCGGGCAGGCGGGGGCGCGCGATCCGGGCCAGGCCGGTGGGGGAGACGTCGAGGAGGTAGGCCCTGGCCCGCGGCAGGTCGTCGAGGTGGTCGACCCGGTGCCCGAGGACGACCTTGCCGCCGCACGCCTCGACCTCGGCGACCAGCGCGTCGGTGATCGCCTGGGAGCCGCCGCGCGGCACCGGCCAGCCGGTGGCATGGGCGGCGAGCGCGAAGACGAGGGCGATCGGGGTGCCGGTGGGAGCGGTCAGCGGAGCCATCGAGTGCGCTGCCATCCCGGCGAGCAGCGCGGGCGCCTTGTCGGCGCCGAAGAACCGGTCGAGCAGGGAGGCCGGCACCGCCGCGCTGAGCCCGAACCTGGCGAGCAGCAGGGGCTGACGGGGGAAGGCCTCCCACGGCGTCTTCAACAGGTCACCGGAGAGCGCCTCCCAGTGGGTGGCCAGTCCGTCGACCAGCCGGCGGTAGCGCTCGGCGTCCGGACCCAGGGAGGCGGCGGTCTCGGCCACCGAGCGGGCGAGCACGGCCGCCGAGCCGTCGGGGAACGGATGGGCCATCGGCAAGTCGGGGTGCAACCACTCCAGTCCGTGCCGGGCCAGGTCCAGTGCGGCGAAGACGGGGGAGCCGACGCCCAGCGGGTGCACCGCCGAGCACGGGTCGTGGAGGAAGCCGGGCAGGGTGAGCTCCGCCGTACGCGCGCCCCCGCCGGGCGTCTCGTTGGCCTCGTGGACCTCGACCGTCAGGCCCGCCCGGGCGAGCACGGCGGCTGCGGTGAGCCCGTTGGGCCCGGCACCGACGACGACCGCGTCCAGCTCTGCCATCCGCCCAGCGTAGGGGGAGGCGTCAGGTCGCCCGGGCCACGACCAGCACGGCGGCCAGCAGACCCGCCCTGGTCGCCGCGACGTTGTTGCAGATGCGGAGTCCGAAGCCGGGCCCCAGGAGCTCGTCGGGCGGGATCGCGCCCGGTGGCGGACCGCCGAGCGTGGACTGGGTGCGGTCCTCGACCGCCTCGATGGTGAAGCCGGTCGCGCCCAGGTGGTCGGCGTACTCGTCCGCGCTCTCCACGAACGACGACCGCTCGTCGTCGGCCCACGGCATCGGCCAGGGCAGGTCTCCCGCCCCCGTGCGCATCTGGTCGTAGACCGCGAACCTGCCGCCGTGCTCGAGCACCCGGTGCACCTCGGCGAAGACCGCCCGCTTGTCCGGCACGTTCATGCCGACGTGGATCATCATCGCCGCCTGGAATTCCGCGTCCGGGAACGGCAACGCATCGCCCGGTGTGGTCTGGAAGTGTGCCTGGTCGGCGAGGCGCACCAGCGCGGTGAGCTCGTTGGCGGTCTGCACGAACGACGGGGTCAGGTCCACGCCGGTCACCCGGGCGCCCGCCGCGGCGGCGATCCGCGCGGGACCACCGATGCCCGAGCCGACGTCCAGCAGGCGCATGCCGGGCCGGAGCTCGAGCCGCTCGACCACGTGGCGCGCCGCAGGCTCGAACCCGGCGTGCAGCTGGTCGACCCTCGACAGCTCCTCGGGCCGCAGGTGCTCGAGGTCCGCGCCGCGCGAGGCGAGGGCCTGCAGGATCGCCTGGCCGATGCCCGTGCCGGAGTAGTGCCCGGTGACCAGGTCGGCGACATCGCTCATCAGCAGCCTCCTTGCTCCGCTGGTCACGGTAGGGCGCGGGGGGCGGCGAGGCACTAGCCCGGAGAGGCCAGATTTCGGCTCGAAGCCCGCAGCGGATCCGGGTTAGCCTGCCGCCGTGTCCAGCTCGTACGCCGCCTCGCTCGCCGCGTTCGCCGTCGCCGCGGCCCTCGTGGTGCTGCTGCCCGGTCCCGACACCCTCGTCGTGGTGCGCAGCATCCTGCGCGGCGGGCGCCGCCAGGGCATCCTGACCGCACTGGGCGACCTGTGCGGGCTCGCGATCTGGGTCGTCGCCGCGGCCCTGGGACTGGCGGCCATGCTGCGGGCCAGCGAGGTCGGCTACGACGTGCTGCGAGTCGTGGGCGCCTGCTACCTCGTCTGGCTCGGCATCCAGGCCTGGCGCTCGCGCGGCACCGTCGCGGAGCAGCCGCACGGACAGCCACACGGACGCGGCGGCATCCTCGGCACCGGCTTCCGCGCCGGCATCCTCACCAACCTGCTGAACCCCAAGGTGGGCGTCTTCTTCGTCGCCTTCCTGCCCGGGTTCATCCCCCGCGGTGCTCCGGTCGGGCCGACGTCGCTGCTGCTCGGCGCGGTCTTCGTCGCGCTGACGGCGCTCTACTGGGTCGTGCTCCTCGGCCTCGCCGGTGCGGTCATCCGCTGGATGAGCACCCCGGCGGTACGCCGGCGCATCGACGCCGCGACGGCCCTGGTGTTCGTCGGGTTCGGCATCCGCCTGGCCACCGAGTGATCACGGGCCGAGGATCGCCTCGGCCTCGATCTCCACCTTCCAGCGCGGGTCCAGCAGCCCGGCGACGACCACCATCGTGCTCACCGGCCGGACCTCCCCGAAGACCTCGCCGTGCGCGCGACCGACCGCCTCCGCGTCGGCGGCGTCGACCAGGAACTGCCGGGTCCGGACCACGTCGTCGGCGCGGGCGCCGGCCTCGGCCAGCGCCTCGACGATGATCTCCAGGCAGCGCCGCGCCTGGGTGTGCGGGTCGGGGTCGCAGGAGCCGTCGGGCCACACCGGCGCGGTGCCGGCCACGAGCACCCGGTCGCCGACCCGCAGGGCCCGGCTGAACCCGATGCTCTGCTCGTACGCCGACCCGCTGGCCACCCGATGTCTCGTCACGCGCCGCATCCTGTCACCGGTTGCGCCGCGGGCATACCGTCGTACCCATGCGTGCCGTGACCTACAGCCGGACCGGTGGCCCCGACGTCCTCGAGGTGGTGGACCGGGAGACGCGCGAGCCGGGCCCCGGTGAGGTCCGCGTGGAGATCCATCGCTCCGGCGTCAACCCCACCGACTGGAAGAGCCGCACGGGCAGCGAGCCGGGCCAGCCGGTCGACCCGCCGCAGGTGCCCAACCAGGACGGCGCCGGCATCGTCGATGCGGTGGGGGAGGGCGTCGAGGCGTCGTTGCGCGGCCTGCGGGTGTGGGTCTGGGAGGCCGCCCACCAGCGGCCGGACGGCACCGCTCAGGAGTACGCCGTCGTCCCGGCCCACCAGGTCGTCACGCTGCCGGACACCGCGTCGTTCGACCTCGGCGCGAGCCTGGGCGTGCCGTTCATGACCGCGCACCGCTGCCTGACGGTGGCGGAGGGCGGGCCGAGCCGGCTCGGACCCGGCACCCTGCAGGGGCGCACCGTGCTCGTGGCCGGCGGAGCGGGCGCGGTCGGCAACGCCGCGATCCAGCTGGCCCGGTGGTCCGACGCGCGGGTGGTCACCACGGTGAGCAGCCCGGAGAAGGCGCAGCTGGCCAACCTCGCCGGCGCCGACCTGATCGTGAACTACCGGACCGAGGACGTCGTCGAGACCGTGCGCGGCTTCGCGCCCCATGGCGTGGACACGATCGTCGAGGTGTCCGGTGCGAACGCCCCGGTCGATGCGCAGGTGCTGGCCCAGGGGGGCGCCATCGCGGCGTACGCCGGCAAGCCCGGTGAAGAGGTCACGTTGCCGGTGCGCGAGCTGATGACGCTCAACGCCCGCTGGCAGTTCGTGCTGCTCTACACCTGCCCGCAGTCGTGGCGTCGCCAGGCCCTGGAGGACGTGAGCGCCGCGGTCTTCGACCGGGCGATCGACGTCGGCTCCCACCGGGGTCTGCCGCTGCACCACTTCACCCTCGAGGAGACGGCGAAGGCGCACGCCGCCGTCGAGGACGGCGCGGTCGGCAAGGTGCTCATCGACGTCGTGGAGTGAGCCGGCGGACATGCCGCCGCCGAGCCCCGGGTACCCGGGCCCGATGACGAACGACAACTCCGGACAGGACCAGCGCGGCCGCCTCGACGACGACGCCGAGGAGCGTGAGCCGTCGTCGACCTCCGAGGGCCCCGCCGCGGACGGTGACTACGACCCCGCCCAGGGCTCGCCCGGCCAGGACCACCCGACCGGCGAGGACTTCCCGGCCGAGGCGACGCGGTACGACGACCCCGAGCACCGGCGCGCCGACGGCTGAGCCGCATCCGGCCGACGAGCCGAACAGTCGAGTGTCGCGCAGGGCGGCAGGACCCGCACCACCCTTCCTTGCGAGGTCCAGACCGGACGGCCAGGACCGCTCGAGGGGGTCCCGAACCGTGCCATCGTGACCTGCGCCGTGCCTTGCACGCCCGGGGGCCCTGCCCTGAGCGCGCGGCTCCCAACGCACCGTCTCGGGGTCAGCACCAAGGAAGGAAGATCCATGACCACCGAGATGCCCCAGCCCCCGGCACTGGCCACCGTGAGCCCCGCGGCGCGCGAGCTCAAGGCGATGTGTGGCGACATCGTGACCGTGCCGGGCGACGCGGACTACGACACCCTGCGGACGCCCTGGAACGTCGCCGCCCAGCAGCACCCCGCCGCCGTCGCCGTGCCGACCAGCGCCGAGGAGGTGGCCCTGGTGGTCCGCGCTGCAGCGGCCGCCGGCCTCCGGGTCGCACCGCAGGGCACCGGCCACGGCGCCTGCTCGCTCTCGCGACGGGACCTCTCCGCGGTCGTGCTGCTGCGCACCACCGCGCTGACCGGGGTCAGCGTCGACCCCGTGACCGGGATCGCCCGCGTCGGTGCCGGCACCCTGGCGGAGGACCTGGTGGTCGCCGCGGGCGAGCACGGGCTGGCCTGCCTGCACGGCTCCTCTCCCGACGTCGGCGTCGCCGGCCTGACCCTCGGTGGGGGCATCGGCTGGTACGGCCGCGCGCACGGTCTGGCCTGCAACCGGATGACCGCGGTCGAGCTGGTCACCGCCGACGGCGAGCTGGTCCGGGCCGACGCCGAGAACGACGCCGACCTGTTCTGGGCCGTGCGCGGCGGCAGCGGCAACTTCGGTGTGGTGACGGCCCTGGAGGTCGCGCTGCTGCCGATCGCCGACGCGTACGCCGGCATGATGGCCTGGGACATCGCCCACTTCGAGAAGGTGCTGCGCCACTACAACGCCTGGGCGCCCGGCGCTCCCGACGAGGTGAGCTCGTCGCTGCGGGCGATGCGGTTCCCGCCGCTGCCCTTCATCCCCGAGGAGGTCCGGGGCCGCTCCCTGGTGATGTTCGACGGGGCCGTCCTCGCCGACGACCCGCGCGCCGAGGAGATCCTCGCGGGGTTCCGGGCGCTCGAGCCCGAGGTGGACACCTTCCACCGCGTCGAGGCGCCCAGCCTGATCCGCCTGCACGGTGACCCCGAGGGCCCGACGCCCGCCGCGGGCAGCGGCACGCTCGTCGACCAGCTCGACGAGCAGACCCTGCAGGCCTACGTGGCAGCGGTCGGGCCGGAGGCGGACACCCACCTGCTCATGGCCGAGCTGCGCCAGCTCGGTGGCGCGCTGCGCCGCCCGGCCGAGCACGGCGGCGCCCTCCGGGCGCTCGAGGCCGACTTCGCGGCGTACTTCGTCGGCATCGCCCCGACGCCGGAGCTGGCGGGGATGGTCGACGCCGACGCGGTGCGCGCGCTGGAGTCCCTGGCGGGCGCCGCTCCGGGCCGGAACTACCTCAACCTCGTGGAGCACGTGGTCGACCCGGCGACCGGCTTCGACGCCGACAGCTGGGCGCGGCTGCAGCAGCTGCGCGCCGACGTCGACCCGACCGGCCTGTTCCTGGCCAACCACTCCTTCGGGGGCTGACCGCCTTCCGGGCCGGCCGTCGCCGCGGGGGTGGGCACCGTGCTGCATCCTGTGCGCATGCCCGATCGCAGCATCCTCGTCGTCCAGCACGAGGACGACTGCCCGCCCGCGTGGTTCGGCGGCTGGCTCGGCGAGGCCGGCATGGCGCTCGACGTGCGCAGGCCGTACGCCGGTGAGCCGCTGCCGGCCGACCTCGCCGGCCACGACGGCCTGCTCGTCCTCGGCGGCCCGATGGGCGCCTACGACGATGCCGAGCACCCCTGGCTGGCGGACACCAAGGCGCTGATCAGGGACGCCGCCGGCTCCGGCGTACCCACCCTCGGCATCTGCCTGGGCCACCAGCTCGCCGCCGTCGCCCTCGGCGGCAAGGTCGTGGTCAACCCTCGCGGGCAGCAGATCGGCCTGATCGAGGTCGGCTGGCTGCCCGAGGCCGACACCGACCCGCTGGCCCGGCTCGCCGGCCGGGGCAGGCGTGGGGTGCACTGGAACAACGACATCGTCACCGAACTTCCCCAGGGGGCGGTCCCGCTCGCGCGGACGCCGGAGGGGGAGCTGCAGGCCGTCCGGTTCGCGCCCACCGTCTGGGGGGTGCAGCCGCACCCGGAGGCCGACGACCACATCGTCGGGCTGTGGGCCGCCAACGACGTCGAGCACCCGCCCGGCGTCGTCGACGGCGTCGTCGCGGCGATCGCGGGAGCCCGCGAGGAGCTGGTGGCGAGCTGGCGACCGCTCGCCCGGGCGTTCGCCTCGGTCGTAACCCGCGTGTAACAGCCGATGCGACATAGTGGCCCCATGGGCAAGCAGGAAGACTTCGTCCTCCGGGCGCTGGAGGAGCGCGACGTCCGGTTCGTCCGGCTGTGGTTCACCGACGTGCTGGGCTACCTGAAGTCGGTGGCGATCGCGCCGGCCGAGCTCGAGGGCGCGTTCGCCGAGGGCATCGGCTTCGACGGCTCGGCGATCGAGGGCTTCGCCCGCGTCACCGAGGCCGACATGCTCGCCAAGCCCGACCCGTCGACCTTCCAGATCCTGCCCTGGCGCGGCGAAACGCCGGCCACGGCCCGGATGTTCTGCGACATCGTGATGCCGGACGGGTCCCCGTCGTACGCCGACCCCCGCTACGTGCTCAAGCGCAACCTCGCCTGCGCGGCGGACAAGGGCTTCACCTTCTACACCCACCCCGAGGTCGAGTTCTACCTCTTCAACGGCAAGCCGGAGGCCGGAGACGAGCCCGAACCGGTCGACCGCAGCGGCTACTTCGACCACACCGCGCAGAGCGCGGGCTCGGACTTCCGTCGCGAGGCGATCACCATGCTCGAGGCGATGGGCATCTCGGTCGAGTTCAGCCACCACGAGGGCGGCCCCGGCCAGCAGGAGATCGACCTGCGCTACGCCGACGCGCTCTCCACCGCCGACAACATCATGACCTTCCGCACCGTGGTCCGGGAGGTGGCGCTGAGCCAGGGCGTCTGGGCCAGCTTCATGCCCAAGCCGTTCACCAACCATCCCGGCTCCGGGATGCACACGCACGTGTCGCTCTTCGAGGGCGACCGCAACGCCTTCTTCGAGGGCGGCGCCGAGTACCAGCTGTCCAAGACCGCGCGCCGGTTCATCTCCGGCATCCTGCACCACGCCGCCGAGATCACCTGTGTCACCAACCAGTGGGTCAACTCCTACAAGCGGCTGATCGGCGGCGGGGAGGCCCCGTCGTACATCTGCTGGGGCCACAACAACCGCTCGGCGATGGTCCGGGTGCCGATGTACAAGCCCAACAAGGGGCAGGCGACCCGCATCGAGCTGCGCACCATCGACGCCGCTGCCAACCCCTACCTCGCCTACGCGGTGATCCTCGCGGCCGGCATGAAGGGCCTGGAGGAGGACTACGACCTGCCGCGCGAGGCCGAGGACGACGTCTGGTCGCTCAACGACCGCGAGCGCGAGGCGCTCGGCCTCGAGCAGCTGCCGATGAGCCTGCACGACGCGATCACGATCGCCGAGCGGTCCGAGCTGCTCGCCGACGCGCTCGGCGAGCACGTCTACGACTTCTTCCTGCGCAACAAGCGCGCGGAGTGGGAGGAGTACCGCGGCCAGGTCTCCGCCTTCGAGCGCGACCGGATGCTGCCGGTGCTCTGAGCGGGGGAAACGACCGATGAGCCGGCCCGCGCACAAGACGGTCCGCAGCCGGATCCTCCGGCTCGGCTTCCAGGACACCGATCGGGCGCTGGAGAACCTCGAGCTGCTGGGCGACGTCGCCGAGGTCCTGGCCCCGATGCTGGGGCACACCGCCGATCCCGACCAGGCGCTGGAGGCGCTGGTCGACCTCGCCGCCGTGGTCGACGACCGTGACGCGATGCTCCACGAGCTGGCGCGCGAGGAGGAGCCCGCGATGCGGCTGCTGGCGGTGCTGGGGCAGAGCACCGCGCTGGCCGCACGGTTGCACCACCACCCGGAGCAGTGGCGCGAGGTCGTCGACCCGGCGCTGGGGGTCAGCCGCCCGGCGGCCTGGTCGCTGCGCGCCTCGCTGCTGCGCGCGGTGGGCGCCGAGCCGGGCGACCCGGCTCCGGTCTCCACGCTGGCCGACGCCGAGGCCGTCGACGGCCTGCGAGTGGAGTACCACCGGCTGCTGCTGCGGCTGGCCGCCCGCGACCTCGCCCACGACACCGCGGTCGAGGACGTCGCCGGGGAGCTGTCCGACCTCGCGGCCGGGGTGCTCGAGGCGTCCCTCGCGATCGCCCGCCGGCGCGTGGGAGACAACGCCGTCACCGTGCGGCTGGCCGTGGTCGCGATGGGCAAGTGCGGCGGCCACGAGCTGAACTACGCCAGCGACGTCGACGTCGTCTTCGTGCACGAGCCTCTCGAGGGTGCGGACGAGGACGTCGCGACCCGTGCTGCCACCCAGCTGGCCGCGAACCTGATGCAGATCTGCTCCGAGCACACCGGCGAGGGCACGATCTGGCCGGTCGACGCGGGCCTGCGGCCGGAGGGCAAGGCCGGTCCGCTGGTGCGGACGCTGGCGAGCCACCGCAGCTACTACGAGCGGTGGGCGAAGACGTGGGAGTTCCAGGCGCTGCTCAAGGCCCGCCCGGTGGCCGGCGACCTCGAGCTCGGGGAGCGCTACGTGGCCATGGTGCGGCCGATGGTGTGGAGCGCCGCGGACCGCGACGGGTTCGTCGACGACGTCCAGGCGATGCGCCGCCGCGTGCTCGAGCACATCCCCGCCCGCGAGGCGGACCGGCAGCTCAAGCTCGGCTCCGGCGGGCTGCGTGACGTGGAGTTCGCCGTACAGCTGCTGCAGCTGGTGCACGGCCGCACCGACGAGTCGCTCCGCTCCGCCTCGACGCTGGATGCGCTCGCGGCGCTGACCCGGGGCGGGTACGTCGGTCGCGACGACGGTGAGCGGATGCGGGAGGCCTACACGTTCCTGCGCCGGCTCGAGCACCGCATCCAGCTCCACCAGCTGCGCCGCACGCACGTGGTGCCCGACGACCCGGTCGCGCTGCGTCGCCTCGGCCGCTCGCTGGGCTTCTACGGCGAGTCGGCCGAGGAGCTCGACAAGGCCTGGCGGCACCACCGCCGCGAGGCGCGGCGGCTCCACGAGAAGCTCTTCTACCGCCCGCTGCTCGCCGCCGTCGCGCGGATCCCCGGCGACGAGGCGCGGCTGACCCCGGAGTCGGCCAAGCGCCGCCTGCTGGCGCTGGGGTACCTCGACCCCGACGCGGCGTTGCGCCACCTCGAGGCGCTCACCTCCGGCGTCTCCCGGCGCGCGTCGATCCAGAAGGCGCTGCTGCCGGCGATGCTCGGCTGGTTCGCCGACGCACCCGACCCGGACGCCGGGTTGTTCGGCTTCCGCCGGATCTCCGACGCCCTCGGCGCCACGCACTGGTACCTGCGGCTGCTGCGCGACGAGGGCCTGGCCGCGCAACGGATGGCGCAGGTGCTGGGCACCAGCCGCTACGCCACCGACCTGCTCGAGCGCGAGCCCGAGGGGGTGCGGATCCTGGGGGAGGAGGAGCTGTCCGCCCCACCGTCGCGCGAGGCGCTGCAGGCCGAGATGCTCGCGGCCGCCGAACGCCGGCACGATGCCGATGACGCCGTCCGGGCGGTGCGCGCGATCCGGCGGCGGGAGCTGCTGCGCATCAGCGTGGCCGACCTGTGCGTCCCGTACGGCGTCGCCGAGGTCGGCTACGCGCTCACCGACGTCACCAGCGCCACCCTGGAGGCGACCCTCGCCGCTGCCGTCCGCGCCCACGAGGCCGAGCGCGGTGAGACGATGCCCACCCGGATGGCGATCGTCGCGCTGGGCCGCTACGGCGGCCACGAGCTCGGCTACGGCAGTGACGCCGACGTGATGTTCGTGCACGACCCGCTGCCGGGCGCCGATCCTCAGTTGGCCAGCCAGATGGCGCAGGCGGTGGCCAACGAGGTGCGCCGGCTGCTGGTGCTGCCGATGACCGACCCGGCCCTGCCGGTCGACGCCGACCTGCGGCCGGAGGGCAAGCAGGGCCCGTTGGTGCGCACGCTCGACTCCTACGCGGCCTACTACGACCGCTGGTCCTCCCCCTGGGAGGCCCAGGCCCTGCTGCGCGCCTGCGTGCTCGTCGGCGATGCCGAGGTCGGCAAAGCGTTCACCACGATGATCGATCCGCTGCGCTTCCCCGAGCGGGGCCTCTCCGGCGACGACCTCGTCGAGATCCGCCGGCTCAAGGCCCGGGTCGACGCCGAGCGGCTGCCCCGGGGCGCCGACCCCGCCACCCACTTCAAGCTCGGCCCCGGCGGCCTGGCCGACGTCGAGTGGACCGTGCAGCTGCTCCAGATGCGGCATGCCGGGCAGGTTCCGGAGCTGCGCACCACCCGGACGCTCGACGCGCTGCGGGCGGCCGCCGGCCACGGGCTGATCGGCGAGCACGAGGCCGAGGCGCTCGCCTCCGCCTGGCTGTTCGCGAGTCGCGCGCGCAACGCCACCGTGCAGGTGCGGGGCAAGCCGACCGACCAGCTGCCCCGCGACATCCGTGAGCGGGCCGCGGTCGCGCGGGTGCTGCGCTACGGGCCGGGCGAGACCGACACGATGCTCAACGACTACCTGCGGACTGCTCGACAGGCGCGGGCCGTGGTGGACCAGGTCTTCTGGAGCTGAGGTTGCGCGCGGCGGCCACCAGCGCTGCCGCGATCGCCGGTGAGCTGCCCTCGCGGAAGCGGAAGAGCGAGGTCGTCTCCCGGCCCGAGACGTTGAAGCGCAGCCCGTCGGAGAACTGCTCGAGGTCGAGCAGCCTGTCGTGGCGCAGCTCGCGGGTCCGGCGCTGGCCGCTGAAGACCGTGCGGCTGGAGGTCACCACCAGCACGCCCTCGTCCTGCGGCACCAGCTCGGTGCCGAGCACCGCGCTGTGGCCCCGGAAGGCCCCCACGCGGTAGCGGACGCCGTGTCCTAGCGCGACGCTGAAGCCGTTGCTGCCCCCGACGTAGCCACGGACCTCCCGTTCCTTGAGCAGCTCGACCCGGAAGACACCGTGCACCGTCTCGCCACGCCGGGTGAGGATCGGCGCCTGTGCCACCACCGGCAGCCGGCCGTCGTTGATCTGGCCGATGAGCAGCTCCTCGAAGAGCTCCGGCTGCCGTCGGCCGAGCTCGGCGGTGTCGACCCCGAGGAGCTCGGCGAGCCGGTCCAGACGCTGGGCCTCCGGCGCGGCCAGCACGTCGTCGTCCAGGGACCGGCGGGCGGCCTCGGCGAACAACGACCAGCGGCGTTCCCGGTCGAGCCAGCCGACCGAGACCCGCTGCAGCGCCTGCGGCAGCTCGGCGGCCGCCCGGTCGTCACCCTCACCGACGCAGCGGACGAGCTGCTCGACCTCCTCCCGCTCGGCCTTCTCCTCCCGGTGCTCGGTGAGCAGCCGGCCCAGGAAGCCCTGCTCCTTTTCTGCCTCCGGCTCGGCCTGCTGCTCGGCGACCGGCCCGGCGACCGGCTCGGCGACCTGCTCGGCGACCGGCCCGACGACCGGCTCGGCGGCCTGCTGCTCCCCGGTCGGCAGATGGGCGGTCTGCGGGTCGACGTACGCCACCCCGGCGCGGCTCACGTGGGCGGTCCAGCTCCGCCCGTTCCAGTAGCGGTAGTCCCACGCCCCGCTCGGGTCGGGGTACCAGTCCGCGGGCGTCGCGGAGGCGGGATGGGCATCGGTCACGCGGTCCTCCTCGGTCCGTCGGTCCCGACCCTAGTACCGCGTCCGGACCCGGCAGCGGCGTACCGGCGCTGTTTGCGCCCGGGGACCCCGGGTACGGTCCCGGATCGACACGACGAGGAGGATGATGGCTGACTCACCGCGCGAGCCGGGCCGGATCGCCGGCTTCGCCTCCGCCCTCGGGGTCTTCATGACCGGGGTCGGGCTGACCGCCCTCTACGGCCGCAGCGCCGGCAGGCGGCTGCCGGACCGGGTGGCGCCGGCTGACATCGCCCTCGGCGGCCTCGCGACGTTCAAGTTCGCGCGGATGCTGGCCAAGGACGCGGTGACCACGCCGATCCGGGCGCCGTTCACCGAGTTCGAGGAGAACGCCGGCGCGGGTGAGGTGATGGAGACGCCCAAGCCCGGCCACGCCCAGCACACGATCGGCGACCTGCTCTCGTGCCCGTTCTGCCTGGCGCCGTGGGTGGCGACCGCGTACGTCGCAGCGCTGACCCTGGCGCCGCGCCAGGCCCGTGCCTGGGCCGCCACGTTCAGCGTCGTCGCGCTCTCCGACACGCTGCAGTTCGGATACGACCGCCTGAAGGAGGACTGAGCATGCCCCGTGCCGAGGTGAGCGACGAGCTCTGGGAGGACTTCCACACCGTCGTGAACATGACCTCCCGCGAGCTCGAGGACTGGCTCCGCGTCGAGGCCTCCGGCGAAGACACCGAGGCCCTGCCCGACCAGGCAGGCAAGCACCTGGGCCGCCGGGTCCTGGGCATCCTCGGCAAGCGCCGGGTCGACCTCACCGAGGACGACGTCCAGGCGATGGAGAAGGTGGTCCGTGAGGTCCGCGGCCAGCGCGACCCCGAGCTCGAGCCCAAGGCCGGCGACGAGAAGTGGCGCCACCACCTGATGGACATCGGCCACGACCCGCTGCGGCCGGTGCAGCACCCGGGCGGACGACGCGCCTGACCCATTTCCCGATAGTCCGAGACGTTTGGCCGGCCTCCACCGGCGTGTCGCATGCCGAACGTCTCGGACTATCCCGGGGGTGCCGCGGACAGGATTCCGCCCCGGCCCCCGCCGATGCGTGAACGGGTCCCTGGGGCCGGGGCGGCAGCCTGTGTGCACGGGAGGTACCCGTGTTCGGAGTGCGCATGCCGATAAAGGCACGTGCTTTCGAACGCGTGGGCGCGCGGCTCACCACACCGTGTACACGAGGTGCTGCACCAGCAGGGCGGTCGCGAGCTGGGCAGCGAGGACCGGCCGGCGCCAGCTCCGGGGCAGCGCGGTGGCGGCGAGGGTCACCCAGGGGACGAACGGCAGCCAGATCCGCTCCACCTCGGCGCGGCTCATCTGCGACAGGTCCGCCACGGTGAGCGCCACGAGGGCAGCACCGACGAGGAGCGGGACCACCGGTCGGACAAGCGTGTGGCGCGCCTGCGCGGCCAGCGAGGCGACTCCGGGACCGACCACCGGCCCCGCGGAGACGGCGAAGGCGGCGAGGTTCGCCCACGTCCAGTAGCCGCCGGGCCGCCGGGACGCGAGCCCGTCCCAGTACCGCTGCACCAGCACGGGATAGGCCTGCCACCAGGCGAAGCCGGCGGCGGCGAACCCGAGTACGACGACGCCCGCCGCGGCCGCCGCCACCGGGAGCGGCCACCATCGACGTGCGGCGCCGAGGACGGCGAGCGCCAGGAACCCCAGGAGCGGCAGTCCGTAGGACATCATCACCGTCGCCCCCAGCAGCAGGCCGGCTGCTGCCGCCCAGGGCCAGCCGCTTCGTGCACCGTGCCGCGTGGCGACGGCCAGGCAGGCGAGTCCCCAGGCGGCCGTCGTCGCCATCACCGCGTCGGCCGAGACGGCGAGGAAGACCGCCGCCGGCGAGAAGACCAGGAACGGGGCGGCGAGCCGCGCTGCCGCCCCCGCGCGAAGGGCCCGCAGGGTGCACAGCACCGCGAGGGGGAGGGAGGCAGCGATGGCGGTGACGACCAGCCCGGCGGCGAGGTCGCCGCCGAGCCCGATCCGGACCAGGCCGACGAAGAACAGCAGCATGCCGGGCGGGTGGCCCGCGACGTGGGTCGGCCACTGCCGGGCGCCCGCGGCGTCCGGGATCCGCGAGATGTACTGCTGCAGCAGGACGTGGACGTCGCCGACCCGGCGCGCGGTGCGCAGATACTCGCTGGGGTCGCCGAGCACGCGGGACAGGCCGTCCGTACCGTCGACGAGGGCCAGGCTGACCAGCCAGGCGAGACCGACGACGTAGCACACCGTGAGCAGCGCCGGCCAGCCCAGCCGACGTGCCGACCGGTCGCCGTACCGGAGCGCCAGGGCCGCGAGCGCGAGGGAGGGCAGCGTCCCGGGTCCCACCTTGACCTGCCAGTACCCGTGCAGTGGGGGAAGTGGCGGCGGATGACGGCGCGCCCAGACCTGCCAGTCGGCGAGTGGCGGGACGAGGAACGCGGCGGCCACCAGGGCCAGGACGGCCACCGTGCCGGCCCACGGCCAGGCGGAGCTCACCCTGCCGGTCGTGCCGACGTCAGTCTTCATCGGCCTCGGCGGCGGGCGGGACGTACTCGAGGATCCGCCCGAGCCTGGTGAAGCCGACGCTGGCATAGACCCCTTCGGCCATCGGGGTCGACTGCAGCGTGGCCGTGGTCAGACCCCGGTCGCGGGCGTCGTGGAGGAGCCGCAGCGTCAGCGCCCGGGCCAGTCCGTTGCGCCGCGCCCAGGCCTCGGTCTCGACGTTGAAGATGCCGCAGTCCCCCTCATGGTCATGAGCGAGCGCGGTGGCCGCGGCCCTCCCGCGGTGGCGGGCGAGCAGCACGCGGAAGACGCGCCCGTCGACGCCGGCCAGCAGCCCGGCAGGCAGGAAGCCCTCGCGGTACTGCCTCCACGAGAGTGCGGCGAGGTCTGCTGGAGGCATGGCGGGAAGGTCGGCCGACGTCAGGTCGAGGCCCATCGCGAGAGTGGTCTCCTCGAGGCGGTAGTCGCGTGCCTCGAGCGCGCGGACGAGCGGCGCGTCGGCCTGCTGCGCCCACACGGCGTACCGGTCGACGCCTGCGCGTGCATAGGTCCGCTCGATGTCGTCGAGGACCGCGCGCAGGGTGGCCTCGCCGAGCCCGGGCACCACCGGCGCGTTGTTGTAGGACTCCCGCTCCGGTCCCTGTGGGAAGACCGCGATCACCGTCTCCGGGCGCCGGAGCACCCGGGCGTGTGGAGTCCCCGCCGCGATGCGCGACCAGGAGGAGGCGGCAGTCCGGAGACCCCGGAGCAGCATCGTCGGCGCGGAGTCGACGACGCTCACGACGCGGCCACGCTGGCGGGGCTCACGACGTACATCACACCCCTGCCCTCCGGGTCGAGGACCACGAACGCCCCGCGTGCGTGCCAGTACGGGTTGGGCGAGTCGACCAGCGTCAGCCCACGCTGCTCGCCCAGGCGACGCCGGGTACGGCGCAACTCCTGCTCGTCCGCGAGGTAGAGGATGAGCAGGTCCTCCTCGTCCTGCACGGGCACCGGCCGGTCCTCTCGCGTGCGGACGAGCTCGAGCTGGACCGACGCACCGCACAGCGCGAAGACGAAGCCGTCGTACCCGTCGTGGTCGTGGA
>DATDNR010000186.1:0-12955 GCA_036518175.1 Marmoricola sp. | reverse complement strand
CCCCACCCGGGCCATCCGCCGGATCGTCCGCTGGGGTGACGGCACCAAGGCGGTGGCATGGCGTGCCGGCCTGACCCGGACCGTGCACATCTACCGCAAGCGCGGCACCTACCACCCCCAGGTGGTGCTCGTCGACCGCGCCGGCAACCACCGCGTCGTGCGCACCAGCAGCGTCACCGTGAGGCGCTGAGCAGGCAGCAGGACTGCCAGGCCCTCCTTCCGGGTGCTCGCCGGGAGGAGGGCCTGGTCGTGCGACGTCTACCGTGGGAACAGCACCGACCGAGGAGCCGTGATGACTGCTGAGCTCGACTACGACCGCATCGAGCAGGAGCGCGAGCGGATCCGCTCGACGTACCTCTCCCCCGACCGCCCGGCCTCGTCCGCGCGGGGCCTGCACCACTGCGCGCTGCTGTGCAGTGACGTCGAGCGGACCGTGCAGTTCTACCAGGGGGTGCTGGAGTTCCCGCTCACCGAGATCTTCGAGAACCGCGACTACCGCGGCTCCAACCACTTCTTCTTCGACATCGGGCACGGCAACCTGCTGGCGTTCTTCGACCTGCCCGGGCTGGACCTCGGGGAGTACGCCGAGGTGCTCGGCGGGTTGCACCACCTGGCGATCTCCGTCGAGCCGGAGAAGTGGGAGAGGCTGCGGACCAACCTCGACGCCGCCGGCGTGGAGTACCTCGAGGAGAGCGGCACCTCGCTCTACTTCCGCGACCCCGACGGCGCGCGCGTCGAGCTGATCTCCGACCCGCTCGGCGAGATGTACGGCACCTCGGTGCTGTGACGCAGGCGGCCTTCAGCCACCGTCGATCCGGCGCACGGGCGTCCCGGCGAGGAACGCCTCGATGTCCTCGACGGCCTCGCCGTAGAAGGTGCGGTAGACGCGCTCGGTGACGTAGCCGATGTGCGGCGTCGCGAGCAGCCTCGGTGCCCGCCGCATGGGGTGGTCGACGGGCAGTGGTTCGGTGTCGAAGACGTCGACGGCGGCACCGCCGAGATGGCCGCTCGTCAGCGCCGCGAGCAGCGCGTCGGTCTCGACGATCGGTCCGCGCGAGGTGTTGACCAGCAGGGCCCCCGGCTTCATCAGGGCGAGCTCGCGGGCGCCGACCAGGCCACGGGTCTCGTCGCTGAGCACGAGGTGGACGGTGACCGCGTCCGCCGTGCGAAGGACCTCGTCGAAGCTCAGCGCGGTGACGCCGGCGGCCGCCGCGCGCTCGGCGGTCAGGCTGCGGCTCCACGCCACGACCTCCATGCCGAAGGCGCGGCCCACCTCGGCGACCCGGGTGCCGATGCGGCCCAGGCCGAGGACGCCGAGGGTGCGGCCGGCCAGGTCGTGCCCGATCGTGGTCTGCCAGCGGCCACCACTGAGGTTGTTCGCCTCCTCGACCAGGTGGCGGCAGAGCGCGAGCAGCAGGGCCCAGGTGTGCTCGACGGTCGAGCCGGCGGGACTCCCGGTGTTGCACACGACGACACCCCGTCGGCGGGCGGCCTCGACGTCGAGGACCGGGTTGCGCCGCCCCGTCGTGACGACGAGACGCAGCCGCGGCAGGCGTTCGAGCACCTCCGCCGGCATCGCGGTGCGTTCGCGCATCAGCACGACGGCGTCGTACGGCGCCAGGCGCTGCACGAGCGCTTCGGGGTCGGCGATGTGCTGCCGCTCCACGTCCACGCGGCCCTGGGCCTGCAGCCGCGACCAGTCCGCCATCTCCAGGGCCACGCCCTGGTAGTCGTCGAGCACGAGGATGTCCACGAGAAGACACTCTGCCGGACGCGGGTCAGCTCAGCAGGTCCTCCGGGACGGCGGCGAGGGCCTCCTCGATGGCGGCGGCGAGCGCACGGGCCGAAGTGGCGGTGAGCTCGAGGGCAACCCGCGCGGCGGGGCCACCGGCCGGGTCGGCGACGTCGATGTTGAGGGTGTGCTCGGCCATCGCGTGCACGGGGTGGTCGTAGTAGACGGTGGCGTCGGTGACGTGGAACCAGCGGCCGTGCGGCCCCTTGGCGCTGCCGTCCATCTCGGTGCGGACGGTGTTGTAGGTGCACATGGTCAGCCCTCCCGGCCGAGGTGGGCGGCGAAGAAGTCCTCGATGCGCTCCCAGCCGTCGTTGGCCGCCGCCGGACGGTAGGAGTCACGGTCGACGCTGAAGAACGCGTGCCCGGCGTTGTCGTAGCGGTGGAACTGGTAGGCCTTGCCATGCTCACGGAGGATCTGCTCGAGCTCGTCGACCTGCCCGGGCGAGGGATACCTGTCGTCGTTGCCGAACAGGCCGAGCAGCGGGCAGCCCAGCTCGGGTAGCTGGTCGACGAGGTTGCCGACCTTGAGCGGGAAGCCCTCGGGAGGGGTGCCGGTGACGAAGGCGCCGTAGCAGTCCACCGCCGCGTCCACGTCGACGTTGCACGCGACGAGCACGCTCTGCCGGCCGCCGGAGCAGTAGCCGATGACGCCGACCTTGCCGTTGCTCGTCGCCAGGCCACGGAGGTGGTCGACCGCGCCCTGCACGTCGCCCACCAGGCGCTTGTCGGCCACGCCTCCCTGGGCCCGGACGGTCGCCGCGGCGTCGTCGGGAGCGGCACCGGGCGCCTCCCGCCAGTAGAGGTTCGGGCAGACGGCGTCGTACCCCAGCTCGGCGAACCGGCGGACGATCTCCTTGGTGGCCCGGTCGTATCCCGGCATGTGGTGGATGACCACCACACCGCCGCGGGGTCCGTCCCCCTCGGGGGTGGCCGCATAGGCCTCGATCTCGTCTCCGTCGGCAGCGGTGATGCGGATGGTCCGGGCAGTCAGGTTCTCACTCACGCCCGTCATCGAAGCACGGCCCGGAAGCCGCCCGGTCCCCGGCCGTACGACGCTGCCGTCAGCCGGCGCTCCGCGGCTGGTAGTAGCGGCGGTACATGGTGTGCCGGAAGACCAGGCCACCGAGCGGGCCGAGCCAGCGCAGGATCGGCCGCATGTGCTTGTTGTCGATCAGTTCGATGAGGTTGCCGTCGGGGTCCTTGGCGAAGAAGAACGTGTGCCCGTGCGGAGACTGCTCCGGTGGGGAGACGATCTCGACGCCCTTCTCCATTAGGTAGCGGTGCCACCGGTCGGTGCCGCGCACGTTGAAGGAGATGTGCGTGGGACCCACCCGGTGCCACACCACCTCCTCGGGCGGCTGGAACGGCCGGAACTCGAAGATCTCGATCGTCGCTCCGCCGGGCACCCGGACCCAGCCGATCTTGCAGGTGGGCTCGGCCGCGTCGACGCCGAAGAAGCTGCGGACCCGTTCCGGCGGCGTGTCCGAGACCCCGACCACCGGGGCCCCGAAGACGTCCCAGTAGAAGCGCACCGCCTCGTTGAAGTCGGAGACGGTGATCGCGACGTGGCTGAAGGAGTGGACACGCACGTGGGCCTCAATTCTGTTGCAGGTCGTGACGGACGATGTGATCGGCGACGCGCAGCGCCTGGGCGATGATGGTGAGGCCGGGGTTGACGGCAGCGGACGAGGGGAAGAACGACGCGTCGACGACGAAGAGGTTCGCCACGTCGTGGCTGCGACACCACGGGTCGAGCACCGACCGCTTCGGATCGGTGCCGAACACCAGCGTGCCGCACTGGTGCGTGGTGTTCTGCAGGTAGAAGGACCAGCTGATCACCGGCCAGTAGCCGGCCCGCCGGAAGATCCGCCGCGCCTCGCGCACCAGCTGGCGGTGCGGCGCGAGGTTGTTGGGCCGGTAGGCCAGCCGGATCCGGCCGTCCGCGCCGACCGTCACCCGGTTGGACTCCCGCGGGAGGTCCTCCGACAGCGCCAGCCAGTCCACGCCGCGGCGCACCACCGCGTCGCACGCGCGACGCGGCAGGAACGGTGCCGCCGCCTGCACGATCGGCCCGTGGGCCCGGCCCTGCGACTGCAGGTGTCCGAGGGGATATCGCCGTCCGTCACCGGCTCGGTAGAAGTCGTTGACCGCCACCGTCTTCTGGAAGACCGTCGGGTTCACCCGCCACGGGTGCACCGCCTCCATCATCGTCGACAGGTGCGCCATGTAGCGGCGGCCCACCAGCCCGGAGCTGTTGCCCAGGCCGTCGGGATGCCGCGCGTTGGCCGACTGCAGGAGCAGGGCGGCGGAGTTCACCGCTCCGGCGGCGAGCACGAACGTGTCCCCCGTGACCCTGGACAGCCGGCCCTCGCGTCGTACGTCGACACCGGTGACCCTCTCCCCGCGATCGTCGGTGAGCAGTCGCAGCACCCTCGCCCCGGTCCACAACGTCACCGACGGCGACGCGACCGCCCTCTCCATGCAGATGGTGTCGGCGTCGCTCTTGGCGCGGATCCGGCACGGGAAGGAGTTGCAGGTGCTGCAGAGCATGCATCCGCCCTCCTCACCGGGTGCCAGCACCCCGAGGGGCAGCGACGTCGGGTGCAGGCCCTGGCGGCGCAGCTTGGCGACCAGCTCGGCGATCGGCGGCTCGTGGGGCACGGCCGGGAACGGGAACGGGGGCCGGGACTCGTCGGTCGGGTCCTCGCCGTGCTGGCCGTGCACGTGGTAGAGGCGCTCCGCCCGGTCGTACCAGGGGGCGAGCGTGTCGTAGTCGATCGGCCAGGCCGGCGACACGCCGTCGGCATGCTCGACCGCCTCGAAGTCGTCGCGGCGCAGCCGGTAGAGCACGCTCCCCCAGAACTTGGTGTTGCCGCCCACGACGTAGTGCACGAAGGGCAGGAACGGCCGGCCACGAGCGTCCAGCCAACGCTCGTCGGGCCGGTAGCGCTTGCGCTGCCACACCGCGGCCGGGTCCCAGTTCTCGGCCTCCTGGGGGACCATCTGGCCGCGCTCGAGCACGAGCACGCGCGCGCCGGTCGGCGCCAGCGCGTGCGCCATCGTGCCGCCCCCGGCACCGCTGCCGATGATGACGACGTCGAAATGCTCGGCGTTGCCGTCCTCCTCAGCCGTGGCGCTCACCCACCTGCTCCATCAGGGCATGGTCGGCCTCGGCCCGGTCGAGGTCCATCTCCGGGCCGTCGCCGGTGCGGATCGCCCGGGCGAAGTCGCGGTACATCGCCCGGTAGCCCCGGATGTCGGCGAGGCCGGGAGTGATCACCCTGGGCAGACGTCGGCCGGGGGCGAAGACGACCCCGCCGTTCGACTCGAAGGTGATCACCCCCTCGCGGCCGTAGAGCTTCGACCAGCGCACGCCACGCAGCAGCGACGGCACCTCGCGCGAGTAGTGGATCGCGCCGGCCGCGCCCGTGTCGTACTCGAAGGCGACCAGCATGCTCTTGCGCCTGGCATCCCCGGCGAGGGGCCGGGCGGCTGGCGCAGGTCGGAAGGCCTCGATCCGGGTGATCCTCGGTCCGAGGCTGCCGGCCAGGTGGAGCCAGTGGACACCCTCCTCGAAGAAGGCGTCCCCGCCGGCCATCGCCTCGTCGTTGCGCCAGTCGTCGGCGGGCTTCGGCCGGTGCGCGACCGTGGTGAACTGCGCCAGCACGAGCTCGCCGATGACCCCGTCGGCCAGCAGTCCCCGCAGCGTGGCCGCCAACGGCTTGTAGTGGTCGTTCTCGCCGACGGCGACCACCACGCCGGCCTCGTCGCGCGCCTTGCGCACGCGGGCGTAGTCGCTGCGCAACAGGAATGCGGGCTTCTCCACCAGCACGTGCTTGCCTGCGCGCAACGCCTCCAGCGTGAGGTCGAGGTGCCACCGCGGGGGTACGGCGACCACCACCGCGTCGACCGACGGGTCGGCCAGCGCGGCCGCGTAGCCGTCGTAGGCACGCAGTCCTCCGAAGCGGTGGCGGTACTCCTCGGCCCGCGTCAGGTCCCTGCTGGCGTAGCTGCAGACGAACTCGCCGGGCAGCCTGGCCAGATGGCGGCTGTGCACCGCGGTGATGAACCCACAGCCGAGAAAAGCCACGTGGAGGGCCGTGGGTGACCGGGGATGGGCCGCCATTGCGCCAACGTAGCAGCCGGGCACCGCGGTCGCCCCGGACCTGCCGTGGCGGCCAGCGCGCCCAGAGCCGCGGGGCCTAAGGTGGTCCAATGCGGATCGGCCAGGCGCACTCGTGAGCGTGCTGGCGGGCGGGCTGGCCCTCTGCAGTGCCGTCACCTTCGCAGCCTCAACCTCTGCTCAGCACCACGCCGCGGAGAACGCACCGCAGGAGACCAGGGGGGCCTTCTCCCTGCTGCTGCACCTGGTGAAGCAGCCGCTGTGGGTGACCGGGCAGGTGCTCGCGGTCGTCGGTCTCGCCCTGCATGCGGCGGCCCTGGGGCTCGGCTCGCTGTCGGTGGTGCAGCCGATCGTGATCAGCGGTGTGGTGCTGGCCGTCCCGGTGCGCTCGGCGCTGAGCCGACGATGGCCCTGGCCCCGCGAGATGGTCGCGGTCGGCATCGCGGCGGTCGGGCTGGCGGCGTTCCTGGTCGCCTCGCATCCGACCAAGGGACTCTCCGCACCGCTGCAGCATCCGGCGATGGTCATCACCGGCCTCGCGGTCGTGATCGCACTGCTGGCCGGGCTCGCGTCGCGACTGGCCAAGCATCCGACGCGCCGCTCCTTCCTGCTCGGCATCGCCTCGGGCGTGCTCTTCGGCGCGGTGGCCGGCCTCATCAAGGCGGTGCTGCACGACCTCACCCACGGTGGCATCGCAGCGGTGGTCAGCGGCTGGACCACGTGGGTGCTGGCCGCCCTGGGCGTCGCTGCGGTCATCACCAACCAGCATGCCTACCGGATCGCGCGACTCTCGGCCTCGATGCCGGTCCTCAACGTCGTCGACGGCGTGGTGGCGATCGGCTTCGGCTACTTCGCCTTCCAGGAGATCCCGCGGCACTCGCCGTTCTGGCTGATGATCCAGGTGCTGGCGTTCGCCGCGATCTCGGTGGGCCTGTTCGTGGTGGCCCGCCTGGAGGACGAGCAGGCGGGCGAGCTGTAGCCGGACTGGTCGAGGACCGGCCGGCCGGGACCGCTCAGCCCGGGTGGTGCCTGCGGACGGAGAGGCGGTGGTGCGGCCGCAGCCGGGCATCGGACGGGGCCAGCACCAGCCCCTCGACGGTACGACGCTCCGGCACCGGGTCGTGCTCGCCGACGTGGCGCTGCACCGCCCGGGCCAGCCGCCGGCCACACTCGTGGTAGAACCGCAGCTGGCTCTGCCGGCCGAACAGCTTCCAGCCCAGTCCCGTCACGGGGCCCAGGGTCGGCGCGCCCTCGGAGTAGGCGCTGATGACCAGCTCGACGTCGCCGGTGTCCTCGTGCTTGACCACCTCGTAGGCCATCCGCCCGCGCTCCAGGTGGCCCTGCAGCGTCTCGTAGGCCCAGCCCCACACACGCTCGCTGCCCCGCTGCTCGTCGATCACGTCGGTGATCCGCACGCCCATGTAGAACCGCAGCACGAGGAAGCGCCCCTCGAGCAGCATGTCGCGCCCATGCAGGGGCGCGGCGGGGTCGTACACCGCGCGGATCAGGGCCGGGTCGGCCATCTCGTAGGCGGCCACCAGCCGGCAGGCGGTCTCCCAGACCCCGTCCGGCCGGGGCGCGCCGGGTGGCTCCGAGCCGAGGCGAGCGCGGGCATGGTCGTGGTGCCAGCTGTCGTCGACCTCGTCGGGGTCGAAGTTGACCGACCGGGCGTGCTGCTCGGCCAGCACCGGGGCCGGGTCGATCCTGTCCAGCAGGCTGACCCGGGTCATTCGCGCCGCTGCAGGGAGTCACCGATCAGCCACAGCGTGGGCGGCCACAGCCCCACGAAGAGGGCACGGCGCTCGGCGTTGCCGCGTTGGGACTGGTCCACGGTCTTCGCCCGCACCCACAGTCCGAGGCACAGGCCGATGCTCGCCAGCGAGGCCAGGTGCAGGTGGGTGCCGCGCAGGCCGACGCGTCGCAGCATGTCGATCAGCATGGTCGCAGGGTGCCCTGTGCCGCCCGACTCACTCCTGCGGCGGGCATCACCGGTCGGATCGGGGGTACCCGGTGGCGGCGCGCGGACCCCTCGGGAAGGATGGCCAAGTGGAGCAGCCCCGACTCTCACCCGTTGCCCTGCTCTCCCGGTGGCTCCTGGGCATGGGACTGATCACCTGGCGCTACCTGTGGTCCACCACGCCGCTGCACCGGTCGGACCGCCGCGAGGACTCGCCGGCACTGCCGCCACCGGTGCCCGACGACCTCGACCGTGCTGGCCTGCAGCCCTGGCAGTCGGGGGCGGGGCCGATCTTCCACCGCGTCTTCCGCGTCGAGATCGCCGATGCGCGCAGGGACGCCGCCGCCTTGATGCGGACCGTCGTCGCCGACCTCGGCAGCCTGGTGCCGAAGGAGGTCGTGCACGTGCACGAGGGCGAGGCCTCGGAGCGCCGGCTGCGACCGGGGGACGACATCGTGGTCGACATGCCCGGGCCCTGGAACGGACCGGTCCGGGTGGTGGCCGCCGACGACCGCCGTCTGCACCTGGTCACCCGGGCCGGGCACCTCGAGGCGGGCCAGATCGAGTTCCGGGCGTACGACGACGCGCCCCACGTCGTCTTCGAGATCGAGGCGTGGGCCCGTCCCGCGAGCCGGGCCGTGCAGCTGCTCTACGCGCACCTGCGGCTGGCCAAGGAGATCCAGCTGAACATGTGGGTGCGCTTCTGCCTCGCGGCCGCGCAGGACCTCGGCGGCCGCCCGGCCGACGGTGTGCGGATCGACACGACCGTGACGCCGGTGCCCCAGCCGGCCCGGTGAGCCGGACCGGCCGGGGCGCCCAGGACCGGCCTCACCCGGCGATGGCCGTCCTGCTCTCGCCGGCCGCCACCTCGATCTTGCGGGGCTTGGCGCGCTCCGCGATCGGGATCGTGATCGTCAGCACGCCGGCGTCGTAGGTCGCCGACAGCCGGTCGGTGTCGAGGGTCTCGCCCAGGAACAGCTGTCGGCTGAACACGCCGTGGGTGCGCTCGTCGACGATGCGCTCGGCGCTCTCGTCGACCGGTGGCCTGCGCTCGGCGCGCACGGTGAGCACGTTCTGCTCGACGGTCAGGTCGATGGTGTCGGTGGCGACGCCGGGCAGGTCGAGGTGGATCACGAACGTCTCGCCGTCGCGGTAGGCGTCCATCGGCATCACGACCGGCCGGGCACGCGTGCCCAACATCGCCTCGGTCAGGCGGTCGAGGTCACGGAACGGGTCGGTGCGCATCAACATCGCTGGGTCCTCCTTCCAGGCCGTCCAGTGGCGGGTCGTCCGAACCGGCGCCACTCGAAAATCTCAGGTGGATGGTTTAGATTTTTGCTCATCGCCCCGCGAAGTCAAGAGCCCGGTGGAGGTGTTCGGGGATGGACCGTCGGCAGGCCGCCGCACTGGCGCTCCTCGGCCTCGGGCCGGCCGCGACACCGGCCGAGGTGGTCACCGCCTGGCGGCGGCTGGCCCGCGACGTGCACCCCGACCGGTCGCCGGACGCGGACGCCGCTCGCCGGTTCGCCGAGCTGCGCACCGCCTACGAGACGGCACGCGCAGCGGTGGCGGAGGGGCCGGTCGACGAGGGCGATCCGGCGCCGGTGCCGCGACCGCCCCGCCGCGTCGTACCCGAGACCACGGTCGACGCCGGCGAGACCGGACCACGCAGCCGTCCGAGGCCGCCGATCGTGGCCGGCCCGGTCGTCGTGCGGCCCTGGCCGGGGGGCCGCCGGTGACCGCCCGCGACCTGCCGTCGGACCGTGGCGTGTTCTCGATCTCGGTCACCTCCGAGCTGACCGGGGTGACCCCGCAGATGCTGCGCACCTACGAGGCCCGGGGGCTGCTCTCCCCCGCCCGCACCCCCGGCGGCACCCGCCGCTACAGCGGCGACGACGTCGCGCGCATCGACGAGATCACGGTGCTGCTCGGCGCCGGGCTCAACCTCGCCGGCGTGGAGGAGGTGCTGCGCCTGCGCGAGGAGACCGCCCGGTTGCGCGCCGAGATCGCGGCGCTGCGTGACCAGCGGCCCGGCTCCGGCTGACCGCCCGGCGCCCGCGTTTCCTGTCCCGCCGCCCGGGGAGGATCCCCGGCATGAGCGATGACGACAGGCCCGCCGACGACGGGCAGGGCGACACCATCGACGCGGTCGGCCTGGTCTCCGAGGCCCTCGAGTACGCCGATCGCGCCCGCGGCCACCTCTACGCCTTCCACCAGCTCACCGGCCGCTCTGACCTGCTGCTCGGCGAGGCCGTCGACGCGCTGCGCACGTGCGGGCACGAGGAGATCGCCGACCGGCTCGAGAAGGACCTCGTCGGCCGCAACGTGATCGCGGACCGGTGGACCTTCCAGATCGTCGAGGACTACGACGACAACTACTGGGGACCCTTCCGGGCCTTCGAGACCGAGGTCCGCGAACGGCTCACCGGCGGCGAGCGGCACCTGCACGAGGCCCGGATGAAGCAGCAGCGCCGCACCCACGGGCATCCGCGGCACCGGCCGGGCCCACGGCTGGAGGACTGAGGCCATGGCGCGGCGCGCGGACGTCGTGGTCGTCGGCGCGGGCCTCGCCGGCCTGGCGTGTGCCGACCGGCTGCTGCGCGCCGGGCTCGACGTGCACGTGCTCGAGGCCGCAGACGCGGTCGGAGGCCGGGTGCGCACCGACGTCGTCGACGGCTTCCTCGTCGACCGGGGCTTCCAGGTCTTCAACACCGCCTATCCCGAAGCACGCCGCGTGCTCGACCTCGCGGCACTCGACCTGCGCTGCTTCGACCGGGCGGCGGAGGTGCATCACGCGGGTCGGACCACCCGGCTCGCCGAGCCCTGGCGGGAGCCGGGCGCCGTGCTGGGCGCGCTGCGTGGCCCGTTCGGCGGTCCGAGGGAGCGGGCCGCGCTGGCGGCGTACGGCGCCCGCACCCTCGCCACGCCGCCCTCCCGCGTCAAGCGGTTGCCCGACGTCCCGGCCGCGGAGGCCTGGGCGCGGCAGGGGATCCGCGGCGCCGCCCGCGACCGGTTGCTGCGTCCGTTCTTCGCCGGGGTCGTGCTCGAGGAGGAGATGACCACCTCCCGGCGCTTCGTCGACCTGATGGTGCGGATGTTCGTCCTCGGCCGTGCCGCGGTCCCCGCACGCGGGATGCAGCAGATCCCCGAGCAGCTCGCCGGGCGCATCCCCGCCGGCCGGCTGCACCTCGGCACGACCGCCCGGGCGGTGGCCGTCGACCGTGTGGACAGCGACGAGGGCGCGTGGGCCGCCTCCGCGGTGGTGCTGGCGACCGACGCCGACGCCGCCGGCCGACTGCTGCCCGGCGCCGTGGCCCCACCGGAGTGGAAGGGGGTGACCACCGTCTTCCACGCCGTCACCGAGGCCCCGGCCCGGCATGCGACGTTGCGGCTGGACGCCGACGCTTCACCGGTCAGCAACACGGTCGTGCTCAGCAATGCCGCACCCGAGTACGCACCCGAGGGCCGCGCCCTGGTGGCCACCTCGATGGTGCGCCGGGCCGGGCAGCAGCCGCTCGACGAACCCGCCCTCCGCCGCCGGCTCGCGCAGCTGTGGGACACCGACACGCGTGACTGGTCACTGGTGGCGATCCGCGACGTGCCGCGTGCCCTCCCCGCGATGCCCGCTCCGCACGACTTCCGCAAGCCCGTGCGCCTCCCGGGCGCGGACGGCATCGTCTATGTCTGCGGCGACCACCGCGACACCTCGTCGATCCAGGGGGCGCTCGTCTCCGGGCGACGGGCGGCCGACGCCGTGCTGGCCGACCGGTCGGTCGCGGAGCCGGCAGGGCGGTGAGCTCAGGACCTGCCGCGTGCGTCGCGGAAGGTCGCGGCGGCCTCCTCGAGGTCGACGATGGGAGCCGGGTAGTCGAGCGCTCCACGTTCGTCCTCGGGGAGCCGCCAGGGCTCGTGCACCGCCTTGCCGGCGATCCCGCGCAGCTCGGGCACGTAGCGCCGCACGAAGTCACCGTCGGGGTCGAAGCGCTGCGCCTGCCGCAGCGGGTTCAGCACCCGGTTGGGCCGGGTGTCCGCGCCCGTGCCGGCGACCCACTGCCAGTTGAGCTGGTTGTTGGCGATGTCGCCGTCGACCAGCAGCTCGAGGAAGTGCTCCGCACCGCGACGCCAGTCGATGTAGAGGGTCTTGGTGAGGAAGCTGGCGACCAGCAACCGCGCCCGGTTGTGCATCCACCCCTCGGTGTTGAGCTGCCGCATCGCCGCGTCGACGATCGGGTAGCCGGTGAGCCCCTCGCGCCAGGCCTGGAACGCCTCGTCGTCCTCGCGCCACCGGTCGCCGCGGGGCCGGTAGTCGCGTCGGGCGACCTGTGGCCGGGCTGCCAGCATCTGGTGGTGGAAGTCGCGCCAGGCGATCTGCCGCACGAAGGCCTCTGCTCCCTCGGAGTCGCGGCCCACCCGGGCGACGACCTCGGTCGGCGAGAGGCAGCCGAAGTGCAGGTACGGCGACAGCCGGGAGGTCGCGTCACCGGCGAGGTCGTCGTGGCCCTCGGCGTAACCGCCGACCGTGCGGGTCCAGGCCGTCAGCCGGCGCCGGGCCTCCCGCTCACCGCCGCGAGCCAGGTCGGGAGCGGCGTCGCCGCCGCCGAGCGCTCCCACACCGGGGAGCGGGCTCGGGCGTACGCCGTCGGGCAGGGCCATCCTGCGGGGCGCCGCCAGTGGCTTGCGCAGCCGCTCCTGCGCCCAGCGCCGGTAGTACGGCGTGAACACGGCGGCATGGTCCTTGTCCTGCGGCGTGACCGTGCCCGGTGGCACGGCGGTCGTGCTGCCCTCGTGGACGACGAGCCTGCGGCCGTCCGCTGCCAGCGCCTCCTCCAAGGCCTTCTGCCGGGCCTGGGCGTAGCCGCTGACGTCGGCGGCCAGGTGCACCTCCTCGGCGTGCACACGAGCGGCGAGGCGTCGTACCTCCTCGGTGGGGTGGCCTCGCCGGACCACCAGGCCGGCGCCGCGGTCGGCAAGCTCGGCGGCGAGGTCCTCGAGGCAGTCGTGCAGGAACGACGCCTTGTTCGGGTTGCGGAACCCTGCCATCGCCTCGTCGACCACGAAGAGCGGGACGACCCGCCCGGCCC
>DATDNR010000185.1:0-2653 GCA_036518175.1 Marmoricola sp. | reverse complement strand
TCCGCGTCGAGCTCGTGCTTCGCCATCGGCGCGAGCGGCGCGGCCAAGCTGCCGGCCAGGTGCAGCACGCCGAGGGCGGCGCCGACATAGCCGGCCCAGTAGCCGAAGGCCACCACCCGCCTGCCGTCCTTGTCGGTGAGGTACTCGATGTCGAGCAGCCGACCGCCGCCGCGGCGGAACCGCTCCAGCGTGATCCGGGCGTCCTCCTGGCCCTTGAACGCATGGGCGAAGTAGATGTGCCGGTGGCGCAGCGACGCCGGCTCGTCGGGGAGCTCCTTGATGCCGAGGACGTAGGCGTCGTGGGGCGCATCGGTCCAGGTGCCCTCGGCCACGATCGACGCCCCGGCGGCGGCGTACTCCTCGATGGCGAAGATGCGTTGGGGCGACTCCTCGACGGTCACCTCGAACCCGGCGTCCAGCAGCAGCGGGACGTCGGCGGGTACGACGGGTGCGCGCCGCTCGGTGCCGCGAGACTCGGACCGGATCCACACGTGGACGGGTTGCATGCGGCAAGGATGCCACCCTCGCCGGCGGGGATCGCGCGACACCGACCATCGCCGTCAACCGAGGTGGCGTGGCGGGGAGATGTGGGCTGGCGCACATCCCGGAACACGAGCGGCGGGCCGCGGCCGCATGACAGAATGTGCCGTGGACATGAGGGTGGCCGCCGAGCAGGTTCGCGAGGCGGAGCAGGGCGGGGCGCAGCTGCAGGCGGAGCGGCTGAGGCAGCTGGAGACGGAGCTGGCCGCGCGCGACGAGCTGTTGCGGCAGTACTTGTCGTGGGCGCAGCAGGCAGGCGTGCGTCCGCTGAGCCGGCGCGGCGCGCGCCGGTTGGGCATCGCGGGGCTGTACCGCCGCCGGGACCGGTTCTGGCTGGTCGCGCGGGGTGCCGGTCCCATCGTCCGGGGAAGGCACGTGGTGCGGATCGCGGGCGTCTACGCGTCGGGGGAGACGGTCGTGCGCGGGTTCAAGGCGCACGAGCTCGCCGAGTGCATCGCGCAACGTGCCGCCGAGGCCGGACGGCCCTGGGCCGGTGACAGCCCGGAGGCGTGGACACCCCGGCTACGCCTCGGTTAGCCGCCGACCCTCAGGAGGCCGCTAGTACGTCGCGCCCCTGCGCCAGGCCATCTCCTGCAGCTCGAAGCCGTTCCCGTCAGGGTCGGAGAAGTTGGCTCCCTTGACGCCGCCCCCGAAGTCGTGGATCTCGCCGACGTCCACGCCGCGGCGGACGAGCTCGGCACGCGCCTCGGCGATGTCCTCCACGACCAGGTGCACGCCCCGGACACTGCCGGGTGGTCCGGCGTACACGTCCAGCCCCGTCCCGAAACCGACCGAACACCCCGAGCCCTCCGGGGTCAGCTGGACGATCCGGACGCCCTCGCTCGGTCGCACGTCGAGGTCCTTGTTGAACCCGAGCTTGTCGGCGTAGAAGGCGATGGCCCGGTCGACGTCGGCAACCGGGAGCGGGATCAGCTCCAGCTTCATCTGCATCGGTGTCGTCCCCCTTCTCGTCCGCGGATCATGTCACAACGGCGACTGTTCGGGCTGACGCTCCGGACGTAGTCTCGGTGGGACACTGCGATGAGGGGTGATGGCCATGGCCCACGAGCGTGCCGAGACTGTTTTCCTCGCCGGCGGCTGCGCGTGGATCATGCAGCAGCTGCTGCGACATCCCGCAGGAGTCATGTCCACGCGGACCGGCTTCATGGGTGGGGAGAACGACAACCCGACCGAGGAGGACAACGTCGGTCATGCGGAGGTCGTCGAGGTGGTCTTCGATCCGGGGCGCCTCTCGTTCAGGGGGCTGCTCGACGTGTTCTTCCAGGTTCACCGCCCCGACCTGGATGCGCACGTCGTCGGTTCGCAGTATCGCTCCGAGATCTTCTGCACCAGTCCCGAGCAGCGGCGGGTGGCCGAGGAGATGATCCGCGACGTCGACGCCTCAGGGCACTGGCCCGGCAAGACCGTGACTCTCATCAGCCAGGCCCAGGTCTTCTGGGAGATGGGACCCGAGGACCAGGACTACCTCCTGCGCTTCCCGAACGGCTGCAAGCCGCCGTTCCCGCGGCAGAGCGGCGCAGTCGAGGAGCGCACCCCGGCCTGACCTCGGACCTCAGCAGGTCCTTCTGCTCGGGCGGCGGAAGTCCGGGACGTCCGGGAGCCGGCTGAAGCCGGCCGAGGCGTACGTCGCCACCGCACCGACGTTGCTGCTCCGCGTGCACACGGTCGCGCTGGACGCCCCCATCTCCCGCAGGGCCGCGGCGGCCGCCAGCGAGATGGCCTTGCCGTAGCCGTGGCCGCGGTGATCCCGGTGGACGCCCACGGGCTCGAGCAGGCCGGGTCGTCCCTGCCCGGCCGACCAGGCCGTCACCGCGGCGACCGCGGCCCCGTTCGCGTCGTACCCGACCAGGCAGCGGGCCCGACGGTACGGCGAGGCTGCGGCCATCGTGTGCCACCGCTGGAGGGTGAACGTCGAGTTCGGGAACGCTGCTCGTTGCACCGCGACCCGCTCTGGCGCCCGGTCCGGCGCGTCGTCCGCGTCGACCACCTCGACCCTGAGCCCGCAGTCCTCCACCTCGTCGCCGAGGTCACGACGCAGCGGCGTCCAGGGCTCCCCGGAGCGCCAACCGCTCTCGACGAGGAGACGCCGAAG
>DATDNR010000184.1:0-36173 GCA_036518175.1 Marmoricola sp. | reverse complement strand
ACGACCCGGGCGTGGCGGCGGCCGTGCACCGCGCCCTCGGGGTGCCGGTCCTCGCGATCGTCGAGACCGCCCGCGGGGTGCTGCGGTGCGACGAGCTGGCCGACGCGGACGGCGTCGTACGCCTGGCTTTCGGGGCGCTCGACCTGGCGGCGGACCTCGGCACCGACGACCCCGGCACCCTCGCGCAGGTGCGCACCCAGCTCCTGATCGCCTCCCGCGCGGCCGGGCTGGCGGGACCCGTGGACTCGGTCACCACCGAGGTCACCGATGGCGAGGTCGCCGGCCGGGACGCCGCGGCGGCGAGAGCCGTCGGCATGCGCGGCAAGCTGTGCGTGCACCCTCGCCAGGTCGGTCCGGTGTCCGCGGCGTTCGCGCCTACGGCGGAGGAGGTCACCTGGGCTCGGCGGGTGCTCGAGGCGGTCGCCGACGGTGGCGTCGGCGTCGTCGACGGGCAGATGGTCGACGCGCCGGTGCTCGCCCGGGCCCGGCGGATCCTGGAGGAGGCGTGAGCGAGCGGGTCGTGCGCCGGGAGGTGATCGCGGCGGAGCCGGTCGAGGCGATGGCCGGCCTGCTCGACGTCGACCCGCCGCGAGACGGGCAGGTGCCCGAGCTCTGGCACTGGGTCCACCTGCTGGAGCGCCGCCCCAGCCGCGACCTGGGTGCGGACGGGCATCCGACCTCGGGCATCCCCGCGCCACCCGGTCCGGGCATGCGGCGGATGTTCGCCGGCGGCCGCGTCGAGACCCGTCGACGGCTGCGCGTCGGCGAGCCCGCCACGCGCACCACCTGGGTGGCGAGCGAGGCCGAGAAGCAGGGACGCAGCGGGCCGCTGCGCCTGGTGACCGTGCGCCACGAGATCCACCAGGCCGACGAGCTGGCGATCGCCGAGGAGCAGGACATCGTCTACCGTGCCCCGGGCGGTTCGTTGCCGATGGAGCCCGGCGCGGGCCTCCCCGTGCGCGAGCCGACGATCATGCTCGACGTGGACGAGCGGCTGCTGTTCCGCTTCTCGGCGCTCACCTACAACGCCCACCGGATCCACTACGACCGCGCCTGGTGCACGCGCGAGGGGTACGACGACCTCGTCGTACACGGGCCGCTGCAGGCCCTGATGATGGGGGAGCTGGCCCGCCGCAACGGCCTCTCGCTGGTGGGGCGCCGCTTCGGCTACCGACTCGTCTCGCCGATGGTGGGGCCGCAGCGCATGCACGTCCTTCCGGCCGACGACGGCCTCGCGGGCGGAGCCGAGGTCCGCACCGCCGACGGCCGGGTCACGGCGGTCAGCAGTCTCGCCGGGCTCGGCTGACGGGCCGTCCGCGCGTTGCGTGGATCCCGCACAGGTGGGTTCGGGCGGTGCGGCGCGCGCGGTGGCTGCGCGGATCCCGCACAGGCGGGGGTCGGGCGGTGCGGCGGGCGCGGTGGCTGCGCGGATCCCGCACAGGCGGGATTCGGGCAGGTGCGGCGCGCTGCGTGGGTGCGTGAATCCCGCACAGGCGGGGTTCGGGCGGTGCGTCCGGAATGGGCCGCGGCGGAAGGGGGTACCCAACCGGCTCGTTCACCCGACGAAGGAGGTTGACATGGCGACCGGTGAGACCGGCTTCGACGACGTGACCTACGACCTGATCTCCCTGCAGTACCACGCGCTCAAGGCAGGGCACGACTACGGCCAGTACGTCCGTGACGCCGAGAACGCAGGCAAGAGCGAGATCGCGGAGTTCTTCCGCGAGGTGATGGAGCAGGACTCCAAGCGGGCGCACCAGTGCCACGAGTTCCTGCGCCAGCTGGGCGGCACCGACAACACCGCGCCGCAGGGCAGCGCCGCGGGCTGACCGCCCTTTCGCGCGTCCGGCCTCCCGTCACGGGGCGGGAGGCCGACGCATGTCCGGGGGCCTCACAGCCGGCGCCAGGCGTCCCCCGCGTCGTCGTGGCCGTGTGCGGCCATCAGGCTCAGCCCGCCGTCCACCGTGTACGACGACCCCGTCACGTAGGCGGCTCGCGGGGAGCAGAGGAACGCGATGACCGACGCCACCTCGTTGACGTGCCCGGGACGACCGATCGGGTTGCCCGGCCGCTCCTCGTGGTAGGCCTGCTCCTCCTCCATCCCGGTCATCTCGGTGGCGATCTCGCCCGGCGCCACCGCGTTGACGGTGATGCCGTGCTCGGCGAGCTCGAGGGCCAGCACCTTGGTGAACATGCCGAGGCCCGCCTTGGCAGCGCAGTAGGCGGCGGCGCCGAGCCGGGGGAGGTGCTCGTGCACGCTGGTCACGTTCACGATCCGGCCGCCGGTGCCGGCCTGCACCATCCGGCGGGCCGCCCGCTGCGAGGCGAGGAAGGGGCCGTCGAGGTCGGTGGCCAGCACCGCACGCCAGGAGTCGTAGGGCAGGTCCAGCACCCGGTCGGAGTGCCCGGTGCCGGCCACGTTGACCAGGACGCCGAGACTGCCGAGCTGGTCGGCCAGCCGGTCCACGGTGTCGCCGGCATCGGGGGAGGAGGCGTCGTACTTCTCCACGAAGCAGCGCTGCCCCCGTCGCTCGATCTCCTGCCGGGTGTCCTCCGCGCGGGCGTCGTCCTCGTGCAGCGTCATGCCGATGTCGAAGCCCTCGCTGGCGAGCAGCTTGGCGGTGGCCTGGCCGATGCCGGAGTCTGCTCCGGTCACGATCGCGGTGCGGGGGAGGTTGCCGGTGCTCATGGGCGAGGCCGTACCCAGCAGCCCGGGCGGCAATCAGCCGTCGTGGTCGCCGCCGAGCGGCTCGAAGTGGAAGGACTCCTGGTGCCAGGAGGTGTCCGCACGCACCAGCAGCACCGCAGCCAGCGCGGCCGTGGCCACGACCAGCGCCAGCACGCCCACGCGCAGCGCCCGGCCCGGGACCGCGGCGCCGGATCGCGTGCGGCCACCGACGAGGCGCAGCGCGGGCAGCAGCCGGGCGAGCACGTGCAGCCCGGTGACCACCGCCCAGCCGATGAACGCGGCCTGGTGCAGCGTGACCCAGTCGATGCGGAAGCCCAGCGGCGCCAGCAGGGTCTGCCGGCTGCTGTCCTGGCCCAAGGCCACCAGCAGCACGCCGGTGACCAGCAGGGCGAGCGTGCCGAGCACCACCAGCGGTCCGAGCAGCCGCAGCAGGAGCGGAGGCGGCCCGGCCCTGCCGTAGTCGCCACTGCCGCCGTAGTAGCGGATGATGCGCCACCCGGTGGTGGCCGTCTTGGCCAGCGAGGGCGGGATCAGCAGAGCGCCGACCGCGACGTGCCAGTCGATCAGGCCACGGACGTCGAGAAGGGTGAGCAGCTCGGCGAGGAAGAGGGCCAGCAGTACCAGGCCCACCCATGCGGTGAGCAGCGCGTTGCCCGCGGGGCCGCCGGTGGGACGACGCACCGGATCGTGCCGCTCCTCCTGGCCGAGAGCGGTCGCCACCGTCTCCGCCACGACGACCGGCATCCGGTCGCCGTACCCCCGTGCGGTGCTCACGAGGCAGGCGTCAGGCGCAGGGCCAGCCGGGGGCACTCGCGGACCGCGGTCTGGGCGTCGGCGAGGAGGGCTCGCCGGACCGCGACCCTGGGTTCGGTGCCCCGTGACATCGGGTATCCCCAGTCGTCGGGCTGCAACAGCTCGGGCAGCAGCTCGAGGCAGACTCCTCGGGCCTCGCAGCGGGTCCAGTCGATGCTCAGCTCGGCAGCCACGGCAGTCTCCTCGTCGCGTCGGTGGGTTCGTCAGGAGCGGTGCAGTGACCCGCCAGGTGGTGCTCGACCTCGTCGCCGAAGGTGCGCAGCGTGCTGCGCACGAAGCGGGCCGTGCCGTCCGGGTGCCGACAGGCGCCGCGGCCGTCGACGACGTCGCTGAGCCGGCGCAGCTCCTGCACCGAGCGGGCACCGCTGCGTCCTCGTGCCAGCGCGTCGAGATGGCCGGCCAGGGCGGGCAGCCCGTTACGGCACGGGCCGCACTGGGCGGCGGACTCACCGGCCAGGTAGGCCACCACGCCGGCCGACGCCTGCAGGCCGCAGCGCCGCGCCGGCAGCGCCACCACCACCCCGGAGCCCGGGGCGGCCGAGTAGTCGTGGAGTCCTGCCCGGGTCAACGGTCGGTCCGCAGCGTCCTGGTGCCAGGGGACCCAGCCGCCGTGGTAGCCACCGACCAGCAGCGCCTGGAGCGGCTCGGTGGGACCTCCGGCCGCCTCGACCAGGTCACCGAGGGTGCTGCCTCCACGGGCCTCCCACACACCCGGCCACCGCACCGCACCGGAGATCGTCGTCAGCCGGCTCCCGGGGTCGTCGGGGACGCCGCGGGAACGGAACCACGCCGCGCCGTAGCGGGCGATCAGGGCCAGGTGCGCGAGCGTCTCGACGTTGAGCACGACGGCGGGCCGGCCGGAGATGCCCCGCTCGGCCAGCGGGCGGATCAGCGTCACCGGTCTCGCCGGCCGGCCCTCCACGGCCGCGAGCACCGCCGTCTCCTGGCCGCTGACGAAGCCTTCCGGTACGGCGACCAGCCGCACCCTGTCGCGCCGCTGCGCCAGTGCCGGGGCGACCACGTCGTCGAGCAGGTCGGCCGGCGCCGCGAGGTGGGCCAGTCGTGCGCCGACGACGCGCTGGGCCAGCAGCAACCCGTCGAGCACCAGGTGCGGTGCCTCCCCGAGCAGCACCCGGTCCTTGCTGCTGGCCGGTTCGCCCTCGGCGGCGTTGCCCACGACCAGCGCGTTGCGGGCGCCGGCCACCAGGGCGAGCTTGCGGGCCGTCGGGAAGTGCCCGCCGCCCCGGCCGGTGAGGCCGGCGTCGGCGACGACGCTGAGCAGCTGCCCGGCGCTGAGGCGGGGCAGCGGGCCGAGCAGGTCGAGGTGCTCGCGCCAGCTGTCGGTGTGGGCGGCGAGCAGGCCGCTGACGTGGGGCAGCGAGGCCCTCCCGGCGCTCGCGTCGGGCGCGGGGACGCTCATCGCAGGCCGGCCAGGTCACTGGGCGGCGCCACCCGGCGGGGTGGAGCGGGTGCGGCGAAGCGGGTGCCCCAGACCCGCCACGCGACGGCACCGGCGACCAGCAGGACGCAGCCGGCGACCACGCCCAGCAGCCAGCTGGTGTGCCGGTCGGTGCCGATGCCGACCGCGTGGCCGACGGCGAGCGGCCAGCAGGCGTAGGCCGCCCAGTGCACCGCCCGCCAGGTGCGCAGGCCGAGGCGGTGCCGGAGGAGGCTGGAGACGACCAGCACGAGCGCGAGGTCGAACGCCAGCGTGCCGAGCCCCTGCCACAGCGGCCGGTAGCGCGCCAGGAAGGGCAGCACCACGTCGGTGAGGTGCAGCTGGGCGTAGGGGTCGAGCAGCAGGGTGAGCACGTGCAGGCCCAGGAAGAGCACCGCGGCCAGGCTGGCGGTGCGGTGCAGCGTGGCGACGGCGAACCGGGGCAGCCCGGGGAGGGGCCGGCCGGCCCGGGTGACCACGCCGAGCACGACCACGATGCTGAAGAGCACCAGCGCGCTGACCCCGAAGCCGCGCCCGAAGTACCACAGCGCGTTGGTCATCGGGGCCAGCCGCCGACGTGGACCACCGCTCCGTCGGCGCCGACCAGCCGTGCGGAGAGCCCGGTCCGCGCCAGCAGGTCAGGTGCCGCCGCGCCGGCGACGAGCGCCGCGGTCGACCAGGTGTTGGCCTCCAGGCAGGTCTCCGCGGCGACCGAGACCGTGCGCCACACCGGGTCGACGGTGCGGTCGGTCCACGGGTCGATGACGTGGTGGGCGAGCTCGGGGCTCAGGCGACGGTGCAGCGAGGAGGAGGTCGCGATGGCTCCGCTGCCGGGCAGGTCGACGAGGCTGGCCGGCTCGCCGGCCCGGTCACGCACGAGCACCGTCCAGGGTGCGCTCGCCGGGCCGGCCGTGCGCAGGTCACCGCCCAGGCTGACCAGGACTCCGCAGCCCACGGCGGCGGCGATGCTCTCCGCGGCCTCGTCGGCGGCGAGGGCCTTGCCGGTGGCGCCGAGGTCGAGCAGGGTCCGCGGTGGCATCCGCAGCACCCGGCCGTCGAGCGCGACGTCGCGCCAGCTGGTGCGACGCACGGTGCTCGCCCGCGGAGCGGGTGCGGTCGCTGCCAGACGGGCGAGCACCGTGCCGATCGTGGGGTCCACGCTGCCGCCGGTCTGCTCGGCTGCGGCCAGCGCGGCAGCGAGCATCCGGGCGAGCAGCGGGCTGAGGAGGTGCTCACCGGCGTCGGAGGCGGCGATCCGGCTGACCTCGGAGTCGGGGCGGAAGCGGCTGGCGGCGAGCTCCACCGCGGCGAGGTGCGCCCCGAGCAGCGACGCCGCCTCGCCGAGAGCGTCCGCCCGGTCGACGACCACACGGATCGTCATGGTCCACAGCTCCCACTGCGCCACCGCCCGCTCGGTCGGCCGGGCCGGCGGCTGGGCCCGGTCGCCGGCCGTGGGCGTGCTCGTGCTCATGATCCGCTGGAGGTCGCAGCCGGAGCGCTGCTGGTCGGAGGTGCGAGCACCGTGCCCCGGTGGTGCCGGTGGTGCCGGTGGCGGTGACGGGGGTGTGCGGGGGTCGGGGTGGCGGCGTTGCCGTCGTCGGTGGAGGGCTGGTCGTCCCGGGTGACGTGCTGGCGGGCCGGGTGCGGGCTGGGCTTCGTGGCCCCGGACGGCGGCGAGGCGGATGCGGCGGCGAGGCCGGCGACCGCGGTGGCGCCGGCGGTGGCCCCGACCACCAGGGCCCAGGTCGCGACCCGGGCCCGCTGCCGGCCGCGTTGCGCCCAACCCCCCTGGATCGCGCCTCCGGGCATCGGTGCCCTCCCTCCTCGTCGTCGGACTCCACCTTCCCTGTTGTTGCTGAGCACACCCTTGCGTCGACCTCTCAGCGCCCTCAGAACGCGCGTTCTGAGCAAAATCACAGGGATCTCTGAGGTTCCGGGCGGGCCGCGGGGCGACGATGGAGGCGTGAGCAACCCCACCGAGCCCGGTCGACGCCCGCTGGCGGCAGAGCCGCTGCCCACCGGCCCGTCCGGTGAGGCACCGGTGGCGCTGGTGGTCGACGACGAGCAGAGCCTCGCCGAGGTGCTGGCCAGCGTGCTGCGCCGCGACGGCTGGGTCGCGCACACGGCGTACACCGGCTCCGACGCGGTCCGGCAGGCGCGCGAGCTGCGGCCGGACGCGATCGTGCTGGACATGATGCTGCCCGACATCGACGGGATGGGCGTGCTCTCCCGGGTCCGGGCGGCGGATCCCGGTGTGTCGGTGCTCTTCCTGACCGCCCGCGACGAGGTCGAGCACCGGATCGCCGGACTGACCGCCGGGGCCGACGACTACGTCACCAAGCCGTTCAGCCTCGAGGAGGTGCTGGCGCGGCTGCGCGGGCTGCTGCGCCGGGCCGGGCACACGCGGGCGCAGACCAGTGCCGCGCTCAGCGTCGCCGACCTCACCCTGGACGAGGAGGGCCACGAGGTCTTCCGCGACGGCGTCCGGATCGAGCTGACCGCCACCGAATTCGAGCTGCTGCGCTACCTGATGCGCAACGCCCGCCGGGTGGTGTCCAAGGCGCAGATCCTCGACCACGTGTGGAACTACGACTTCGGCGGCCGGGCGCACATCGTCGAGCTGTACATCAGCTATCTCCGCAAGAAGATCGACGCCGACCGGGAGCCGCTGATCCACACCGTGCGCGGGGCGGGCTACGTCCTGCGGCCGCCGTCGTGAGGTCGCCGTCGTGAGGTCGCCGTCGTGAGGTCGCCGGGCAGCCTGCGCGGGCGGCTCACCGTGGGCATGGTGGTGGTGCTGCTCGTCGCCGGTCTGGTGGTGGGCGTGGTCAGCGAGCTCTTCCTGCGCCACTTCCTGGTCTCCCGGCTGGACGACCAGCTGGTCTCTGCCGGCGGGCGGTACGCCGCCAGCCTGGAGGGCCCCGAGCGCGCCGAGCGGGGGGAGCACAACCGGTCCGACGCCGATGACGTGATCCCCGGGCAGTCCGAGGGCACCCTCGGCCTGCGCCTGGTGCGGGGCCGGCTCGCCGACGCCGTGGTGGTCGGCGACGACGGCAAGACCAGGCCGGTGCGGCTCGACGCCGCGAGCGCCGAGGCGGTACGCCGGATCCGTCCCGGCACCGGCGCCCAGAGCGTCGACCTGCATGCGCTCGGCGACTACCGGCTCCGGGCGGTCCGGGGCGACCGCGGCGACGTGCAGCTCACCGGGCTGCCGCTGCACCCGGTGAACAAGACGCTGGTGCAGCTGCTGGTCGTCGAGGCGGTGCTCTTCGCCGGCCTGCTCGTGCTCGGTGGTGGCGCGGCCGCGCTCGTCGTCCGCCGTTCGCTGCGGCCGCTCGACCAGCTGGCCCACACCGCGCTGGAGGTCTCCACGCTGGCCCTGACCGGTGGGGAGGAACCGTTGCCGCCCACGGCCGCCCCGGAGCGCTCGGCCCGCGAGGTCGACCAGGTCAGCGAGGCCTTCGACCGGATGCTCGACCGGGTGCGCACCGCGATGTCATCGCGGGACGCCACCGAGGCGCGGTTGCGGCAGTTCGTCGCCGACGCCAGCCACGAGCTGCGCACCCCGCTGGCGACCATCCGCGCCAGTGCGGAGTACGGCGCCACCCCCGCCGAGGAGTGCCTCCCCGAGCAGACCGCCGATGCGCTGGTGCGGATCAGGGCGGCGGCCGACCGGATGGGCGTGCTGGTCTCGGACCTGCTGCTGCTGGCCCGCCTCGACGCCGGCCGCCCGCTGCGTCACGAGGAGGTGGACCTGACCCGGCTGGTGCTGGACACGGTCGCCGATGCCAGCACCGCCGCGCGCGGGCACCGGTGGGAGCTGGACCTGCCCGAGGAGGCGGTCACCGTCGAGGGCGACGAGGAGCGGCTGCGGCAGGTCTTCGCCAACCTGCTCGCCAACGCCCGCGCGCACACGCCCGCGGGCACGACCGTGACCGCCGGCGTCGCGGTGACGGGTGGCTTCGTGGAGGCCTGGGTCGCCGACGACGGCCCCGGGGTGCCGGAGGACCAGCGCGGTGAGCTCTTCGAGCGCTTCACCCGGGGCGACATGTCGCGGTCACGGTCGCATGGCAGCACCGGCCTCGGGCTGGCGATCGCCCACGGGATCACCCGCGCGCACGACGGCACGCTCCGCTACGAGACCGGACCACGCGGCGGCGCGTGCTTCCGGCTGCGGCTGCCCACGGCGCGCTCCCGGGAGACGGTCGGACAGCCGGGGTAGCGCATTGGGGCGAAATGCCCCACTTCAGGCGCCCGGCGCTGTTAGCGTGCCCGCGTCTCCGGGTGACCTTCTCTCGAGGAGTGGCCATGCCTCTTCCCGCTCATCGCCGCCTTGTCGGCGTCCTCGCCGCGCTCGGCATCGCCGCCGCACCTGTCGCCGTGGCCGGCGCCTTGCCCGCCGTGGCCGCCTCGCCCGACGTGGTGATCAGCGAGGTCTACGGCGGAGGGGGCAACTCCGGAGCCACCTGGACCCACGACTTCATCGAGCTCTACAACCGTGGAGCCGGACCGGTGGACCTGTCCGGCTGGAGCGTGCAGTACGCCTCGGCCACGGGCACCAGCTGGCAGCGGACCGCCCTCTCCGGTGTCCTCGCCGCCGGCGGGCACTACCTCGTGCAGGAGGCCCAGGGCAGTGGCGGGACCCAGCCGCTGCCGGCTCCGGACGCCACCGGCACCATCGCGATGAGCGCCACCTCCGGCAAGGTCGCGCTGGTCGGCTCGACCACCGCGCTCACCTGCGGCGCGACCTGTCACGCCGCCGACGGGGTGCGCGACTTCGTCGGCTACGGCAGCGCCAACGACTACGAGGGCTCGGCGGCCGCGCCCGGGCTGTCCAACACGACCTCGGCCGGCCGCGCCGCCACCGGTGCCGACACCGACGACAACGCGGCCGACTTCACCGCCGGCGCCCCGGACCCCCAAGGCGCCGGTGGCACGGGCACCGGAGGCGGCACCGGGGGCATCACCGGCCTGCGCATCCACGACGTGCAGGGCGCCCGGCAGCAGTCGCCGTACGTCGGCAAGGTGGTGGACGCCGTGCCCGGCACCGTCACCGCCACCACCGGCAACGGCTTCTGGATGCAGGACCCGCGGCCCGACGCCGACCCGGCCACCAGCGAGGGCATCTTCGTCTTCACCTCCTCCCGGCCCACGGTCGCGGTCGGTGACGCCGTCGAGGTCTCCGGCAAGGTCAGCGAGTACCGGCCCGGCGGCTCCAGCAGCGCCAACCTGACCACCACCGAGCTCAGCGCCTTCGAGGTCGCGGTGACGGCGACTGGCCAGCCGCTGCCGGCTCCCGCGCTCGTGGGCCCCGGCGGCCGGGTGCCGCCCGCGTCGGTCATCGAGGACGACTCCGCCGCCGACATCGAGCACGGCAACACCTTCGACCCCGCCCAGGACGGCATCGACTTCTGGGAGTCGATGGAGGGGATGCGCATCGAGATCGACGACGCCCAGGTCGTCGGCCCCACCAACCGGTACGGCGAGACCACCGTGGTGCCGCCCGGCTCCGGGGTGCGCACCGACCGCGGCGGCATCGTCGCCCAGGCCGGTGACTTCAACCCCGAGCGGGTCGTGGTCGGTGACGACCTGGCGGCGGTGCCCTCGGCCGACGTCGGCGACAGCTTCGCGGGCGCCACCGTCGGCGTGCTCGACTACCAGTTCGGCAACTTCTTCCTGCTGCCGATCACCAGCCCGGTGCTGCAGGACGGCGGCCTCCAGCGCGAGGTGACCCGTCCGGCTGCGCCCGAACAGCTCTCCGTGGCGACCTTCAACGTCGAGAACCTCTCCCCGGCCGACCCGCAGTCGAAGTTCGACGCGCTGGCGCGCTACGCGGTGACCAACCTGGCCGCGCCCGACGTGCTGGCGCTGGAGGAGATCCAGGACAACGACGGTCCCACGAACGACGGCGTCGTCGCCGCCGACGAGACGCTCGGCAAGCTGGTCGCGGCGATCAGGGCGGCCGGCGGACCGGCGTACTCCTGGCGGGAGATCGACCCGGTCGACGACCAGGACGGCGGCCAGCCCGGCGGCAACATCCGGGTGGCGTTCCTGTTCCGCACCGACCGCGGGCTGTCCTTCGTCGACCGGCCGGGTGGCGACGCGACCACGGCGACGCAGGTCGTCTCCGTGCACGGGCGGCCGCAGCTGACGCTGTCGCCGGGGCGGATCGACCCGACGGACCCGGCCTGGGACGACAGCCGCAAGCCGCTGGCCGGCGAGTTCCGCTTCCAGGGCCGCACGGTCTTCGTGATCGCCAACCACTTCGACTCCAAGGGCGGCGACGACCCGCTGCTCGGCCGCTACCAGCCGCCGCAGGAGCCCTCCGCGGTGCAGCGGCACCAGCAGGCGACCCTGGTGCACGACTTCGTCTCCCGCATCGAGGGCATCGACCCGCACGCCGCCGTGGTCGTCGTCGGCGACCTCAACGACTTCGACTTCTCCCGCACCGCCGACATCCTCACCTCGGGCGGGGCGCTGCTCGACCTGCCGCGCACGCTGCCGGTGGCCGAGCGCTACACCTACGTCTACGAGGGCAACTCCGAGGTGCTCGACCACATCCTGCTCAGCCCCGGGCTGGCCGGGACCGGGCGCGACGTCGGCGCGGTGCCGCCGTACGACTACGACATCGTGCACGTCAACAGCGAGTTCAGCTCGCAGATCAGCGACCACGACCCGCAAGTCGTGCGGCTGTGGCTGCACAGCCCCACCCTGGTCGGTGCCGGCGCCCGGTAGGGGCGCCGGCACGACCTGCGGGCGGACTCAGCGCACGTAGCGGTCGGCCACCGCCAGCGCGTCGTCGATGACCGCGATGCCCTCGCGGACCTCCTCGGCACTGATCGTGCACGGTGGCACCACGTGGGTGCGGTTGAAGTGGATGAACGGCCAGACGCCTCCTGCCTTGCAGGCGGCGGCGAACTCCGCCATCGGCCTGGCCGCCTCACCGCTGGGGTTGAACGGCACCAGCGGCTCGCGGGTCGTCCGGTCGCGGACCAGCTCGAGCGCCCAGAAGACGCCCAGGCCCCGCACCTCGCCGACCGACGGGTGCCGCTCGGCGAGCTCGCGCAGCGCCGGGCCGATCACCTCCGAGCCGAGCGTACGGGCGTGGTCGATGATGCCCTCCTCGCGCATGGCGTTGATCGAGGCGACCGCCGAGGCGCAGGCCAGCGGGTGGCCGGAGTAGGTCAGCCCGCCGGGGTAGGGCCGCTCGGCGAAGGTGGCCGCGATCTCGCGGGAGATCAGCACGCCGCCCAGCGGCACGTAGCCGGAGTTGACGCCCTTGGCGAAGGTGATCAGGTCGGGGACGACGCCCCAGTGGTCGACCGCGAACCACTCACCGCACCGGCCGAACCCGGCCATCACCTCGTCGGCGATCATCACGATGCCGTGCTCGTCGCACAGCTCGCGCACGCCGGCCAGGTACCCGTCCGGCGGCACCAGCACGCCGTTGGTGCCGACCACGGTCTCCAGCAGGATCGCCGCGATCGTCTGCGGACCCTCGACCATGATCGTGTCACGCAGGTGGGCCAGCGCACGCTCGCACTCCTGCTGCTCGTCGGTGGCGTGGAAGGCCGAGCGGTAGGGGTAGGGCCCCCAGTAGCGCACCACGCCGGGCATGGCCGGCTCCGAGGCCCACCGGCGGGGGTCGCCGGTGACCGCGATCGCCCCGGCGGTGGCTCCGTGGTAGCTGCGGTAGGCGGCCATCACCTTGTGCCGGCCGGTGTGCACCTTCGCCATCCGCACGGCGTTCTCGACCGCCTCGGCGCCGCCGTTGGTGAAGAACACCTTGTCGAGGTCGCCGGGTGCCACCTCGGCGATCAGCCGCGCCGCCTCGGCGCGCACCGGGTTGGCGAAGCCGGGCGCCAGGGTCACCAGCTGGTCGGCCTGCTCCTTGATCGCGGCGACCACCTTGGGGTGCTGGTGGCCGATGTTGAGGTTGACCAGCTGGGAGGAGAAGTCCAGGTAGCGGTTGCCGGACATGTCCCAGAAGCAGCTGCCCTCCGCCCGCTCGACCGGCAGCGGGTCGATGAGCGCCTGCGCCGACCAGGAGTGGAAGACGTGCCGGTGGTCGAGGTCGCGCACGGTGGCCTCGTCGTACGCCGGCAGCAGGGCGCTCTCCGGCCCCGCCTGCGGGGTCTGGGTGGTTGCCGTCACGATCGCCTCCTCATCGGGTCCGCGGGAAGCCGAGGTCGACCTGCGAGCCGGCCGGGTCGGGCCAGCGCGAGGTGACCACCTTGCCGCGGGTGTAGAACTCGACCCCCTCGGGCCCGTACATGTGGGTGTCGCCGAAGAGCGAGGCCTTCCAGCCGCCGAAGGAGTAGTAGGCGACCGGCACCGGGATCGGCACGTTGACGCCCACCATGCCGACCTCGACCTCGAACTGGAAGCGCCGGGCCGCGCCGCCGTCGCGGGTGAAGATGGCCGTGCCGTTGGCGTAGGGGTTGGCGTTGATCAGCTCCAGCCCCTCCTCGAAGGTGTCCACCCGGACGACGCCGAGCACCGGACCGAAGATCTCGTCGCGGTAGACGGTCATCTCCGGTGTCACCTCGTCGAGCAGGGTGCAGCCGAGGAAGAAGCCCTCGTCGGGGACCGCGGCCTGCCGGCCGTCGACGACCACCTTCGCGCCCGCCTGCTCGCCCTGGCCGATGTAGGAGGCGACCTTGTCGCGGTGCTCGGCGGTGATCAGCGGGCCCATGTCGGTGCCCCGGGCCGCCCCGTCGCCGATGACCAGCTTGGGCAGCCGGACGGCGAGCGCCTCGACCAGCGGGTCGGCGACGTCACCGACGGCCACCGCCACCGAGAGGGCCATGCAGCGCTCGCCGGCAGCGCCGTACGCCGCGGAGACGATGCTGTCCGCGGCCAGGTCGAGGTCGGCGTCGGGGAGCACCATCGCGTGGTTCTTGGCGCCGCCGAGCGCCTGGACCCGCTTGCCGAGGGCGGTGCCGGTCTCGTAGATGTGCCGGGCGATCGGGGTGGAGCCGACGAAGCTGACCGCGGCGATGTCGGGGTGGGCCAGGATCGCGTCGACCGCCTCCTTGTCGCCCTGGACGACGGTGAAGACGCCGTCGGGCAGCCCGGCCTGCTGCCACAGCTCGGCGAGCAGCAGCGACGCCGAGGGATCCTTCTCGCTGGGCTTGAGCACGAACGCGTTGCCGCAGGCGATCGCGTTCGCGCACATCCACAGCGGCACCATCGCCGGGAAGTTGAACGGGGTGATGCCGGCGACCACGCCCAGCGGCTGCCGGATGCTGTAGACGTCGACGTCGGTCGCGGCCTGCTCGGAGAAGCCGCCCTTGAGCAGCTGCGGCACCCCGCAGGCGAACTCGACGTTCTCCAGCCCGCGGGCGACCTCGCCGAGCGCGTCGTCGTGCACCTTGCCGTGCTCGCCGGTGATCACCTGGGCGATCTTCTCGGCGTTGTCGCTGAGCAGCTGGCGGAAGGCGAACAGCACCGCCGAGCGCTTCGACAGCGAGGCGGTGCGCCACTGAGCGGCGGCCCGCCTGGCGCTCTGCACCGCCGCGTCCACCTCGGCGGCCGAGGCGAGCTCGACGTGCGCCGACTCGTGACCCGTGGCAGGGTTGTAGACGGGGGCGGTGCGGCCGGAGGAACCCTCCTGCACGCGCCCGTCGATCCAGTGGGAGATCCGGGTGCTCATGCCGTCGAATCTAGGTAACAGGGCATGGCGGCACAACGACCCGGCTGCTATGTTACAGAGTCGTGCGCGCGGTGATCTCTGCCATCGAGACCCGGCTCGACGAGCCGACGTCGAAGGGGCTGGCGGCGGCGGTGAGCCGCACCATCCGTGACGGGGTGCTGGCCCCGGGTGACCGGTTGCCGCCGATCCGCGGCCTGGCCCACGAGCTGGCGCTGTCGCCGACCACGGTCAGCGCCGCGTGGTCGGTGCTCGCCCGTGCGGGCACGATCCGCACGCTCGGTCGGCGCGGCACGGTGGTCGCCGATGCCTCCGGCCCGCGAGACGGCCGCTACCGGCAGGCGCTGGAGCACCCCGCTCCGTTCGCGCTCGACCTGTCCACCGGGGTGCCCGACGAGCGGCTGCTGCCCGGGCTCGGCCCGGCGCTCGCGGCGGTGACGACGGCCGGCACCCCGCGCAGCTACCTCGACGACCCGGTGCTGCCGGAACTGCGCGAGGAGCTCCTCGGGTCCTGGCCCTACCAGCCGCCGGCGCTGACGGTGGTCGACGGGGCGATGGACGCGCTCGACCTGGTGATCCGCACCACCGTGCAGTACGGCGCCCGCGTGGTCGTCGAGCACCCGACCTTCCCGCCGCTGCTCGACCTCCTCGAGGCCGCCGGTGCGGAGGTCGTCGGCGTGCCCCTCGACGACGAAGGCCTGCGACCCGACGACCTCGAGGACGCCCTGGACACCCCGGTCGCGGCCGTCTTCTGGCAACCGCGGGCGCACAACCCCACCGGCATCTCCACCACGCCTCGGCGCGTGCAGGAGCTGGCCCGGCTGCTGGCCGCCTCGGACGCCCTCGTCGTCGAGGACGACTCGGCGAGCGCGATCTCGACGTGCCCCGACGTCAGCGTCGGGGCCGCGCTGCCGGACCGTACTGTGCACATCCGCAGCTTCTCCAAGTCCCATGGCCCCGACCTCCGGCTGGCGGCGGTGAGCGGGCCCGTGGAGCTGATCGGCCAGGTGCGGCACGTGCGCCAGCTCGGCCAGGGCTGGAGCAGCCGGCTGCTCCAGCGGGTGCTCGTGCACCTGCTCACCGACCCGGAGAGCCGGCAGCAGGTGGCGGCGGCGCGCGACGAGTACGACGCCCGGCGTACCACCTTCGCCGCCTGCCTGGCCGAGCACGGCGTCACCACCCGCGGCACCGACGGGCTCAACCTGTGGGTGCCGGTGCACGACGAGGCGGCCGCGCTGGTCCGGCTGGCCGCGCGCGGCATCGGCGTGGCTCCCGGGACGCCGTTCACCGTGCTGCCCGAGCAGCAGGGGCACGTCCGGGTCAGTGTCGGGCTGGTCCGCGACGACCTCGAGCACGTGGCAGCAGAGGTCGCGGCCGCGGCGCGGACCTCCGGATGGGGCGGCCGGGGGCGCTGAGCCCGCCTCGTTATCCTTGCCCCCGAACTTCTGCTCGGACGGGGGAGTCCGCATCTGGAAAGGACCGCAGTTGTCGTTGCGCCCACGCGCCGCCGTCACGGTGGCCGTGCTCCTGCTGCTCGGAGTGCTGGCGGGGTGCACCAGCCACGGTCCCAAGCCGGTCGTCGCGACCGACCCTGCTTGGGCGACCGCCGCTCCCTCGAGCCGGCCGGCCGGCTCGGGCAGCCGCCCGAACATCCTGGTCATCGAGGCCGACGACATGCGGGTCGACGACCTGCGCTGGATGCCGCACGTGCGCCGGCTGATCGCCGACACCGGCCTGACCTTCGAGAACTCCTTCGCCCCCTACCCGCTGTGCTGCCCCTCGCGCGCCAGCTTCCTCAGCGGCGAGTACGCCCACAACCACGGCGTGCTCGACACCCAGGACCCCTTCGGCTTCCGCGCCTTCGACGACAGCACCACCATCGCGACGGTGCTGCACCAGGCCGGCTACCAGACCGCGATCGTGGGCAAGTACCTCAACGGCTACGGCCGGCAGGACGTCCCGGGCACGAACCGGTCGTCGCTGCACTACAAGCCGCCGGGGTGGACCGACTTCTACGGCCTCTCCGACCACCACTGGTACTCGTGGGAGGACGTCACCGGCGGCACCTACAACTACTTCCAGCCGACCCAGAGCATCAACCACCACGTGGTGACCTGGCCGCACAAGTACAGCACCTCCGTGCTCGCCGAGCAGGCCCGGCAGCTGATCGGCAAGTACGCCGCGCAGGGCAAGCCGTGGTTCCTCTGGTACACCCCGATCGCGCCGCACTACGGCAACCCGCCGGAGGCCGACGACCCGAAGCCGACGTACAACAACAACCACTGGCTCAACCGCTGGCCCACCCCCGCCCGGCCGAACTGGGTCAAGGGGCACTTCGACGCCGAGATCACCCACGGCCAGGGCGTCCCCCCGAACCACCCCGCCGAGCGGAACATGTCCGACAAGCCGGGGTGGATGCAGGGGCACCCCGAGCTCAACGCCAAGGAGAAGGCCGCGGAGGTGCAGCTGGCCCGGCAGCGGGCGGAGGCGCTGTACGTCCTGGACACGCAGGTCGGCCGGACCGTGGCCTACCTGCGCCGCAGCCACCAGCTGCACGACACCGACATCTTCTTCACCTCCGACAACGGCTACTACCTCGGCGAGCACCGCAAGCGGCAGTACAAGACCACGCTGCACGAACCGTCGCTGCGGGTGCCGCTGGTCGCCACCGGTCCGGACATCCCGCGCGGGCGCCGCTACGACCCGGTCGCCACCGTCGACATGGCGCCGACGATCGCGGACCTCGCCGGGGTGCGCACCGGCATGCCACGCGCCGACGGGGTGGACCTCGTGCCGATGATCCGCCACGGTGACCGGGGCTGGCGGCGGCCGATCATCACCGAGGCGCGGATGAACAACGACACCTACCTCGCGGCGACCGGCAACCGGCACTTCGACTCCCAGCTCGACATCCGCGGACTCCGGCTGGGCCGGTGGAAGCTCACCGTCTACTCCACCGGCGAGATCGAGCTCTACGACCTCGCCCGCGACCCGCTGGAGCTGCACAGCCTCCAGGACGACCCGCGCTACGCCGGCATCAAGCGGCGGCTGGAGCGGTTGTGGACGCGCTACGAGAAGTGCGCCGGCGCGGCCTGCTCCCGACCGCTGCCCAGGGACCTGCAGCTCTCACCCGCGGCCGAGAAGCGCATCACCGACCACGAGTACCAGCGCACCACCAACTACTACTCCAACCCCGGCTGGGACATCGCCCAGGGCTTCGCCCGCCGGTGAGACGGGTGCCGCGGGGCCGGACGATCAGCGGATCCGCTTGGCGGTGAACGTCCGGGACGGGGCGACGTACTCCTCCTGGGCCTGCACCAGCTGCAGCTCGCGCTGCCCCGAGTCGAGCGTGGCCTGCAGCAGGCCGAAGACCGCGCCGGTGGTCTGCTCGAGCGCGGCCACCGGGTCGCCGCCGTCGACGAGCAGGGCGCTGAACAGCGCGGCGGTCACGTCGCCGGACCCGTTGGCCTTCAGCGGCAGCCGCGGTGTCTCCACCAGCCAGGCACCGTCGCCGTCGACCGCCATCATCCCGATCGTGTCCGGCTCCCGGTCGGCGTGCTCGACGCTGGTGACCAGCAGCGTGCGCGGCCCCTTGGCCCGCACCTCGTCGACGGCGGCCAGGATCTCCTCCAGCGTCTGCGGCGAGTCGTCCTCGCGGCCGACGAGGTAGCCGAGCTCGAACTGGTTCGGCGTCATGATGTCGGCGGCCGGCACCACGCGGTCGCGGATCATCGCCGGGATCGCCGGGGCGACGAAGCAGCCGCTCCTGGCGTTGCCCATCACCGGGTCGCAGGCGTAGAGCGCGTCCGGGTTGGCGCGCTTGACCCGCTCGACGGCGTCGAGGATGACGTCGGCGATGCCCTCGCTGCCCTGGTAGCCGGAGAGCACCAGGTCGACCTCGCCGAGCACGCCACGGTCCTCGATGCCGCTGACCACCTCGCGCACCTCATCGGGCGGGATCAGCGGGCCGCGCCAGGCGCCGTACCCGGTGTGGTTGGAGAAGTTCACGGTGTACACGGGCCAGACCTCGTGGCCCAGGCGCTGCAGCGGGAAGACGGCGGCGGAGTTGCCGACGTGGCCGTAGGCGACCGCCGACTGCACGGAGAGGATCGTCTTCACGGGGATCGATCCTGCCACGGGGGACTGCACGCCGATACTGCCCTCGGTTTCACGGCCCTCGCGTCAGGAGACCTGCACCCGTGCGGGAGTTCGCCACTGCGGCGGCCCGACCACGCGGCAACGGCTCCGACAGCGGCACGAACTCCCTCCCCGCGTGCAGATCCGCTACCCGCGGCGTCAGGGGACGAGCCGAACCGAGGCAGCCCCCGGCGACCGACTCACTGCATCGGCACCGAGTCCGTCTGCGGCAGCCAGAACCGGCCGACGTTCTCGTGTGCGGGGTGGCGGCGCCCGGCCGGACCGCGGGCGAAGACCCGCAGCACGTTGCGGGTCACCTGCCGGGCGAAGGCGTCGTCACGCGCCGGCAGCCCGGGGCAGCGCGGCCGCACCGCGCACGGCCACCACTGGGTGCCGAAGGTGACCACGCCGGCACCCGAGGGCGTGGTGTAGTACACCGACTCGGCCGAGGTCCGCACGCCCTGGCAGGTGTAGGGGGAGTAGGCCAGCACCTGCAGCGGGTGCGGCGTCCCGGCGATCGGGTAGACCCGGTCGGCCTCCAGCCGCACCAGGTGCGGGAAGGCGGTGCCCTCGCGGACGCCGGTGCCGCGGTAGCCCCACCAGCCCGGCGACTGCACCTGCCAGGCGGTGTCGACGGGGAAGCACTCGTAGAGCATCCCGGTCAGCGAGTTCTCCGGGTCCGGGGCGGGCTCGTCGCGCCACCGCGAGGTCACCTCGGCCGGATGGGTGAAGCGGGCCGGATCGGCCTTCGCGGCGTCGTACTTGTAGCCGATGAGCAGCCGCGCCGGTCCGGTCCGGGTGCGCTGCAGCCGCACCCGCCAGTAGACGTCGTTGGAGCTGAGGAAGGCCAGGTTGGTGCCGGCGTCGCGGGCGGCGGTGACCGCGTGGCGCTCCGCAGGCGTCCAGTACTCGTCGTGCCCCAGCGTCACCACGGCACGGGCGCCGTGGAGCAGGCCGGGCCGGGTCGCCACGTCGACGTCGGTCTCATAGGCGAGGGGTACGCCGGTGCGCTCGGCGAGCCGGACCACCGGTACGACGTTGAACTCGAACTGCGAGGCGCCCGGTGGCGGCGCCGGCCGGTCGAAGCTGACCGCCCAGCTGCGGCGCTGGTGCGGCGGGGCGACGTACAGGCTGTAGCCGCCCCAGTCGTCGTAGGCGGCCCAGTCCATCACCGGGGCCACCAGGACGACCCGGCCGGCGGTGCTCGGCGAGCGGACGGTGTAGGGCACCTGCGCCTCGAGGCCGTCGGAGGAGACCAGCTTGAAGAGGTAGAAGCCGGGCGGCCAGCCGGCGGTGTCGACGCGCAGCGACACCGGCCAGTGGGCCACCACGGTGTCGGTGGCCGGCAGCAGCGCCGGGCTGCTGCCGAGGTGACCGTGCAGCGGTCGGCTCCGCCACACCAGCCGGCCGCTGCCGCCGCGGTAGCCGCCGATGCGCCACGCCTGCACCCGGTAGCGCGACGCCGCGGTCGAGACCTTCAGCGCCACCCTGGTCCCGGGCACTCCGCTGACCGGGTCGGTGAAGCCCTCGATCTGGCCCTGCCGGGCAGGGTCCTGCAACCGCCAGGCCCTGCTGCCGGAGAGCCGCCGGGGCGGTCGGCGGTGTCGCGCGTGGCCGTGGCGCGGGAGGCTGGGCGCGGCGGCTCGCGCCATGTCGGGGGCATGCGCCAGGTCGACGCGTGCGTCGGGGGCGGCGCTCCTGGTCAGCGAGCTGGAGCAGGCGGTGCCGACGACGAGCAGCAGCGTGAGGAGCCCCACCCGCCACCGGCGTCCCGACACCACCATGCGGCAAGGTACCCAGTCCGGTGCCCTTCAGCCACAGAGGAATTGGTCCCGCGGCTCAGGCGACGAGCAGCGAACGCTTCGACAGGCCCATCCAGAAGCCGTCGATGACCTGCTCGCCGGGGACCTCCGCGTCGGTGGCGGCGCCGAGGGTGACGAACAGCGGGGTGTAGTGCTCCACGGTCGGGTGCGCGTAGGGCATGCCGGGCGCCTTCGAGCGGTACGAGGCCAGCTCGTCGACGTCTCCGCGGGCGAGCGCGTCGGCGGCCCAGGCGTCGAAGTCCTTCGACCAGCCCGGTGCGGCGGCGTCGAGCCGGAAGTCGCGCAGGAACGGCAGTCCGTGGGTAAGGAAGCCCGAGCCGAGGACCAGCACGCCCTCGTCGCGCAGCTGCCGCAGCCGGCTGCCCAGCGCGACCAGGCGGCCGGGGTCCTGGGTGGGCAGTGACATCTGCAGCACCGGGATGTCCGCCTCGGGGTACATGATCTTCAGCGGCACCCAGGCGCCGTGGTCCAGGCCCCGGCTCGGGTGCTGGTGCACCGGCTCGGCGTCCGGCATCAGCGCGGCCACCCGCTGGGCCAGCGCGGTGGCGTCGGGACTCGGGTAGGTCATCCGGTAGTACTTCGCGTCGAACCCGCCGAAGTCGTAGACCAGCGGGACCGCAGGCCCGGACGCGCTGAGCATGAGCGGGGCCGACTCCCAGTGGGCGCTGACGACCAGGATCGCCCGCGGCCGCGGCAGCCGGGCGGCCAGCTCACGCAGCTGGCCCGACCACACCGGGTCGTCGAGCAGCGGCGGCGCGCCGTGGCCGATGTAGAGCGCCGGCATGCGCGCGGAGGTGGGCTCGGTCATGCCGACCATGCTAGTTCAAAGTTCAACTACTGCCAACCGGTCCCACTCCGCGCGCCGCATGCCGGTGCCGGCGGGGGTCACCGGGCCGCGGAGGGCTGGCCGGCGTAGGCCGCGACGACCAGGTCGCGCAGCCGCCGGAACGGCCGCCAGGGGTCGTTCTCGTCACCGACCGGGGTGACGTCGGCGGGCCGCCGGCTCTCGCGGGCACGACGGCGGCGGTCGGCCTCGGCGAGCATCTGCTCCTGCTGGATCCGGGCGACCCGGAAGGTCATCGGGTGGCTGGAGAGGATCATCTCGGGCTCCTGGGACGGGGAACTGATGTCCTCAACGCTCGCGCTAAGGCCCCCTCCCGGGCATCGGGAAGGTGCCTACGTCTGCGGGCCGGGGCTGCCTCAGACCGAGGGGCGGGACGCCGTACGCCGCCTAAGGCAGCGTCCAGTCGACCGGCTCGCCGCCCTGCTCGACCAGCAGCCGGTTGACCCGGCTGAACGGCCGGGAGCCGAAGAAGCCGCGGCTCGCCGAGAGCGGGCTCGGGTGTGCCGACTCCACCCACGGGATCGGGCCGAGCATCGGCTTGAGCGACTGTGCGTCGCGGCCCCACAGGATCGCGGCGAGCGGTCCGCCGCGCTCGGCCAGCACGGTGATCGCCCGGTCGGTGACCGCCTCCCAGCCGCGGCCGCGATGGGAGGCGGGCTGGCCGGGGCAGACGGTGAGACAGCGGTTGAGCAGCACCACGCCCTGCTCGGTCCAGGGGCTGAGGTCCCCGCAGGAGGGCAGCGGTACGCCGAGGTCGTCGTGCATCTCCTTGAAGATGTTCACCAGGCTCTTCGGGATCGGCCGGACGTCGCGACCGACCGAGAAGCTCAGCCCCACCGGATGCCCGGGCGTGGGGTAGGGGTCCTGGCCGACGATGAGCACCTTCACCTGCGCCAGCGGCCTGGCGAACGCGCGCAGGATGTTGTCCCCGTGCGGCAGGTAGCGGCGGCCCGCCGCCAGCTCGGCGCGCAGGAACTGCCCCATCCGTTCGAGCTGCGGCTCGACCGGGGCCAGCGCATCGGCCCAGTCGGGTGCCACCAGGCCCTTGTCGACGAGCTTCGCCAGCGTTCCCACGACCCGGAGGGTAGCGACCTCACCGGAAGCCGGGCAGCGCCTGGTCCTGCACCAGCACGCCGGTGAAGGGGTCGCCGACCTCCTCGAGGCGGGGCAGCGCGGTGCGGATCGTCCAGCCGTCCGGCCGCAGTCCCGGGTCGTCGAGCTCGTGCCAGCCGATCGGCATCGACACCGGCGCGCCGGGCGCCGGCCGCGGCGAGTACGGCGCCACCAGCGTCTTGTTGATCGCGTTCTGGGTGAAGTCCAGCCGGGCGCGGCCGCCGCGGGCCCTCTTCTCCCACTTCCAGCTGACCAGCTCGGGCACCACCTTGCCGATCGTCCGGGAGACGCCCTCGACCCACGCCCGGGTCTCGTCGAAGCCGGGCCCGGTGCGGATCGGCACCCACACCTGGATGCCGCGCCGGCCGGTCACCTTCGGCTGGGCCCGCACCCCGAGCTTCTCGAAGGCGGTCCGGTGCAGCCGGGCCAGGGCCGACACCTCCTCCCAGCTGGTGTCCTCGCCGGGGTCGATGTCGAAGAGCGCGTACGTCGGGCACTCCGGCTGGTCGGTGCGCGAGGTCCACGGATGCCACTCCAGCCCGCCGAAGTTGGCCGCCCAGACCAGCGCGGCCGGTTCGTCGACCACCAGGTAGGTCCGCGTCTCGCCGGCGTCGGCCAGCGGGTTGTCCCAGCGGGGCAGCCAGTCCGGCGCGTGGTCGGGCAGCTCCTTGTGCCAGAAGCCCGGCTTGTCCGCGCCGTCGGGGTAGCGGTGCAGGTTGAGCGCCCGGCCCTGCAGGTAGGGCAGTGCGACCGGGGCGATCCGGGCGGCGTAGGCCAACAGCTCGCGCTTGGTCACCGGCTCCTCGCCCTCGCGGGCGGGGAACAGCACCTTGTCGAGGTTGGTCACCGCCAGGTCGCGGCCGTGCACGTGCCAGGTGCCCTCCTGCTCGAGGTCGGCGAGGGCGGCGATGTCGACGTCATCGGCGGCCTCGGGCTCCGGCGCGAGCCGCTCGCTCGCGGTGGCCGCCGGGCGGTCGCTGTGCCAGGCGTGGGTGGGGTCGGCCTTCACCTCGTCGTTGGTCCGGCCGGACTTCACCGATCGCGGGTGGTCCTCGGGGTCCCAGCCGTCCACGGCGAACTCGTCGTGCTTGTGCACGAGCAGCCACTGCTCCCGGTCGCCGTCGGAGCCGCGGCGCACGAGGACGAGCCGGCCGCGGAGCTTCTCGCCGTACATGTCGGCGTGCAGCTCTCCGTCGCGGACGGCCTGCGCGGGGTCGTCGGTCTCGTGCGGCTCCCAGGTGCCGCGGTCCCAGACGATCACGTCGCCGCCGCCGTACTCCCCACGCGGGATCACCCCCTCGAAGTCGGCGTACTCCATCGGGTGGTCCTCGACGTGCACCGCCATCCGCCTGACCGAGGGGTCCAAGGTCGGGCCCTTCGGCACCGCCCAGGAGGCCAGCACGCCGTCGATCTCGAAGCGCAGGTCGTAGTGCAGCGCGCGGGCGCGGTGCCGCTGCACCACGAACGTGCGCCGGCCCTCCGCCTGGGCGGCGGCGCTGTCCCCGGAGGGCTCGGGGGTGCGGGTGAAGTCGCGCTTGCGGCGGTACGGCGCCAGCCGCTCCCGGGCGGTGCTGCCCCCGGCGCTGCTCGTGCTCCTGCGCGGGCTCATGGTCGATCCTTACCCCCGCTCGCCTGCCCTGACCCGATAGTCCGAGACGTTCGGCATGCGACACGCCGACAAAGCCCGTCCGAACGTCTCGGACTACCGTGAGGAAGGTGAGCTTCCAGGCGGGCGCGGATGCGTACGACCGGTTCATGGGCCGGTGGTCGCGGCCGCTCGCCGCCGAGCTGGTGCGGCTGGTGGACCCCCGGCAGGGCCAGCGCGCGCTGGACGTGGGCTGCGGCCCCGGAGCGCTCACCGGGGCGCTGGTCAGTCGCCTCGGGGTCGGCCACGTGGTGGCGCTCGACCCGCAGCAGGGGTTCGTCGAGACGGTCCGGGAGCGGCTCCCCGGCGTCGAGATCCACCAGGGCTCGGCCGAGGCGCTGCCGTTCGCCGACGACAGCTTCGACCTTGTCCTGGCTCAGCTGGTGGTGCACTTCATGGCCGACCCGGTCGCGGGACTCCGCGAGATGGGCAGGGTCGCCCGCCCCGGCGGGCTGGTCGCGGCCAGCGTCTGGGACCACCACACCGGCTCCGGACCGCTCTCGGCGTTCTGGGACGCGGTGCGGGCGCTGCAGCCGGGCGCCGAGGGGGAGGACTCGCTGCCCGGCGTGCGCGAGGGCGAGCTGGTCGAGCTGGCCGGGCGCGCCGGGCTGGTGGAGCCGCGGCAGGCGGTGCTGACCGTGCACCTGCGCTTCGACTCCTTCGAGGAGTGGTGGGAGCCGTTCACGCTGGGCATCGGGCCGGCCGGCGGCTACGTCTCGCGGCTCGACGACGCCGGTGTGGTCGCCGTACGCCGGGAGTGCCGGAAGCGGTTGCCCGAGCCGCCGTTCGAGCTGGCCGCGCGGGCCTGGTGCGTCATCGCCGCAGCCGGTTGACCCGCCGCACCACCAGCTGTGCCACCGCACGCTGCTCGACCCCGAAGGGATGCATCGCCGCCGCGCGGGAGGTGTCACCGTGGATGCCGTTGACCCAGGGCACGTCGGCGCAGATGTCATGACCGCGCGAGGCGCTCCACACGTCGACGTAGCCCGCACCGGTGCGCTGCGCCGCCGCGGCGATGGCCTGGTCGAGGCGGAGGTTGAGCCGGTTCACCACCGCCAGCGCCGCCTGCGGCAGGTCGGGCAGCGCGGGGCAGGTGCCGTGGTCCGGCGCGACCTTCGGGTAGCCCACCAGCAGCACGGTGGCGTGCGGCGCGCGGCGGCGTACCTCGCGCACGACGGTGACCAGCCGCGGCACCAGCGCGGTGATCGCGCGGCGGATCTGCGGGGCGGCGGCCGCCGGGCGGCAGCTGGGCTCGCCGCGGGGGCAGGAGACCAGCAGCATCCGCGAGATGCCGAAGTCGTTGCCGCCGATGCCGACGGTGACCAGGTCGGTGCCGGGTCGCAGCGCACGCAGCTGCGGCGGCACCGTGACGTCTCGGCTGGCCACCGTGCGCTGCCGGTGCACCAGGTCCTGGGTGGTGGCGCCGGAGCAGGAGACGTCGCGGAAGTCGGTGACGTGCAGTCGCCGGGCGACCAGCGAGGGGTAGTCGTGGTCGGAGCGCAGGCACCCCTGGGCGACGTCGGTCAGCGGCACGAACGGGGCGGCGGTGTAGGAGTCGCCCAGCGCCACATAGCTCAGCGGGTGCCCCTGCCCGGCGTGGACGTCGGCCGTGCCGCCGCCGGCACAGCCGCCGAGGGCCGCGAGCACGAGGAGTACGACGACCAGCAGGGCCGGCCTCATCGCGGGTACCAGCCCGCCAGGTCGCGACGCACGAGCCGGCCACGGGAGACCAGCTGCAGCAGCACGGCCGCGGTGATCGCCTGCGCGGCGAGCACGCCGATGAGCACCAGCAGCTGGGCCGCGCCGGCCTGCACCGCCGAACCCCCGCCGAGCAGCACACCGATGAAGGCGCCGGGCAGCGTGACCAGGCCGACCGTCCGGGTCTGGTCGATCGACGGGATCAGCGCCTCCCGCGCCGTCGGCCCGACGACCTCGTAGGCCGCCTCGGGCGAGGGCAGCCCGATGGCGAGCGCGGCCTCGTAGGTGCCGGCCTGGCTCTTCAGCTCGTCGAAGGCCCGGCGCCCGGTCAGCGTGGCGCCGGTCATCGCGTTGCCGATGATGATGCCCGCGGTCGGCACCAGCCCGGCGCCGTTGAACGGGATGACCCCCGAGCCCAGGATCAGCGCCAGCACCGGCAGCGCGCCGCAGAGGATGGCCAGCCCGACCAGGGTGATGCCGGGCAACGGCACGCCGATGCGCCGGGTGGAGGTGAGCGAGGCGACCGCGAACATCAGCGCGGCGAACGCCGCCGACCACCACACCGACCGCAGCGCCGCGGCGATCACCAGCGAGACGACCCCGAGCTGCACGGTCGCGCGGATCGCCGCGAGCAGCTGCATCCGGCGTACGCCGAGACGCCCGACCGTCGCCGCCGCCAGGGCGATGGCGAGCAGCACCACCAGCACGACCGCCAGCTGCCACGTCGGTGACGGGGCGATCACCACCAGGGGCCGGGCCGGCAGCATCAGGACCTGCGGCCGAGGTTGCGCGAGGACGCCGAGCCGTAGCGGCGCTCGGGGTTGGAGCCGATCGACGACGGGTCCGCTGCCGTCCTGCTGCGAGCGGCGGGCTTCTTCGCGGCGGCCTTCTTCGCGGCGCCCTTCTTCGGGGCTGCCTTCTTCGCGGCGCCCTTCCTGGTGGCCGCCCTCCCCGTGGGTGCCCTCTTCGCGGCGGCCCGCAGCTCCGGGGTCGCGTGCTGGTCCAGCCACTCGTCGAGCACCACCCAGGTGGTGGCGCGCGCCGCCCGGCCGGTGAGCATGCCCAGGTGGCCGCCGGGGACGATCTCGAAGCGCACCTCTGCTGCGTTCGGCAGCAGGTCCACCAGGCGGCGCACCGCGTTGATCGGCGCGATCCCGTCGGTGTTGCCGGCGAAGACGAGCACGGGCACGGTGATCGCGTCGACACGGATGTCGAGCCCGTGGTGGTGCACCACCCCGTCGCGCAGCTGGTTGGCCTTCACCATCCGGTGGTAGAGCTGCCCGAAGGTCCGCCCCGGGTAGGCGATCATGTTGCGGGTGAAGTGGTCGACGGCCTCGATCTGGGCCAGCCACTCGGCGTCGTCGAGGTGCTGCAGCGTGGCCAGCGGCCGGGTGAGCACCTTGGTGCCCGAGGTCAGCTGGAAGGCACGCCGCACCAGCGGCTTCGGAGCCCCGCCGAGCGCCCGGTAGGCCTGGGTGATCAGGCCGAGGTCGGTGATGTTGAGCAGCGGCCGCAGCGGCGCCACCAGCGGCACCTGGGTGACGTCGAACGGGGAGCCGACCACGGTCAGCGTCGCGATCGGCAGCCGGGGCTGCGAGGCCGCGACGAGCACCGAGAAGATGCCGCCGAGGCTCCAGCCGACCACGTGCACCGGCCGGCCACCGGCGTGCTCGGAGACCGCCCGGATCGCGGCCGGGACGACCTCGCCGACCCAGTGCTCCATGCCGAGGTTGCGGTCGCGGAAGGAGATCTCGCCGTACTCCACGAGGTAGGTGGAGCGGCCCTCCTGCACGAAGTGCTCCACCAGCGAGCAACCGCGCCGCAGGTCGTAGCAGGTGGACGGCGCGGCGAGCGGGGTCACCAGCAGCACCGGGTCGCCGCTGGCGCGGACCTGTCGGGCCGGGCGGTAGTGGTAGACCTCACGCAACGGGCCCTCGTCGATCAGCGTGCGGGGCATCCGGCGCAGATCGGCAATGTGGCCGTAGAGCAGCTTGTGGGCCACGTTGCTGGCGGCCGAGACGACCTGTTCCGGCTTGGGGATCAGATCCATGGCGGCAAGGGTACGGCGACGCCGGTGCCGGCTGTCCGTGACGTCCGGGTCAGGAACCGCGCGGCGGGCGGACCTGCTTGTCGTGCCGCGTCCGGGTCGAGGAGAGCTCGTCGAGGAACGCCGAGGCCCAGTGCGCCACGTCGTTCTCGGCCACGGTCCTGCGCATCGCCCGCATCCGGCGGGCGACCTCCTTCTCGTCGGCGTGCCAGGCCTCGAGCATCCGCGCCTTCATGCCGTTGATGTCGTAGGGATTGACCAGATAGGCCTGACGCAGCTCCTCGGCGGCACCGGCGAACTCCGAGAGCACCAGGGCACCGTCGCCGTTGAAACGGGTGGCGACGTACTCCTTCGCCACCAGGTTCATCCCGTCGCGGAAGGGCGTGACCACCATGATGTCCGCGGCCCGGTAGAGCGCGGCCATCTCCTCGCGCGGGAACGAGGAGTGCAGGTAGGAGATCGCCGGGCGGCCGATCCGTCCGAGGTCGCCGTTGAGCCGGCCGACGAGCCGGTCGATGTCGTCGCGGATCACCTTGTACTGCGAGACCCGCTCCCGCGAGGGCGTCGCCACCTGGACGAAGACGGCGTCGTCGACGGTGAAGTGACCGTCGCTGATCAGCTCGCCGAAGGCCCGAAGCCGGGCGTAGATGCCCTTGGTGTAGTCGAGCCGGTCGACGCCGAGGAAGATCTTGGTCGGGTTGCCGAGGTCCTCGCGGATCTCCTTGGCGCGCTGGGCGACCTCCTCGCTGCGGCCCAGCTCCTCGTAGCCCTTGAAGTCGATCGAGATCGGGAACGCCTTGGCCACCACCGCCCGGCCGTCGGGGAGGTAGACGGAGTCGCGGTGGGTCTTGTGCCCGACCCGCTGGCGCACCAGCCGCACGAAGTTCTGCGCCGCCCCGGGCAGCTGGAAGCCGACCAGGTCGGCGCCGAGCAGTCCCTCGAGCACCTGCCGCCGCCAGGGCAGCTGGCCGAACAGCTCGGTCGGCGGGAACGGGATGTGCAGGTAGAAGCCGATGCGCAGGTCGGGACGCAGCTCGCGCAGCATCGCCGGCACCAGCTGGAGCTGGTAGTCCTGCACCCAGACGGCGGCCCCCTCCGCGGCCACCCGCGCGGCGGTCTCGGCGAAGCGCCGGTTGACCACGACGTAGGCCTCCCACCACTCGCGGTGGAACTCCGGCTTGGCGATCAGGTCGTGGTAGAGCGGCCACAGCGTGGCGTTGGAGAACCCCTCGTAGAACTCGGCGTACTCCTGCTCCGACATCGCCACCGGCACCAGGGTCAGGCCGTCGTCGTCGAAGGGCTCCGGCTGCTCGCCGGTGTCACCGGGCCAGCCGATCCAGGCGCCGTGGTTGCGGCGCATCACCGGCTCCAGCGCGCTGACCAGTCCTCCGGGGGAGGTACGCCAGGTGGTGCTGCCGTCGTCCTCGACCACCCGGTCGACGGGTAGCCGGTTGGCGACCACCACGAGGTCGGACCGAGGGGTACGGCGCCGCGTGCTCCTGCTCACGCCTCCGACCCTAATGGGGCAGGCGAAGCCTCACCGGCCTGCTGCCGGTCGGGCGCCCGGGGACCGGCGAGCTCGTGCACGAGCCGGTGCAGCCGCGCCAGCGTGCGCGCCGCGGCGGAGGCCGCCGAGGGGCCGCCCGTGGTGCGGGTCGGCACGCCGGCCTCCTTGCGGGCGACCGGCGCCCCCAGAGCGGGTGGATCCCCGGCCAGCGCGCGCAGCTCGCCGGCCAGGGCCGGGAGGCCGGCGACGACGTCGGCAGGCACCCCGCCGCGGGTGCCGGCGACCAGCGCCCGCGCCGTCTGCACCGCCTGGGCGTGCAGCGCCAGCCGGTGGCGCACCAGCCGCGGGTCGTTCATCAGCAGCAGCGGCCTGCTCAGCGGCATGGCGACCAGGGAGAGCTCGCGCAGCTGGTTCTCCACCTCCCGCAACAGTCCCTCCGGGTCGGTCTCCGCGTCCGGGTCGTCGGGCAGGTGGCCGGCGAGCCGGTCGAGCAGGGTGGCCAGCGACTCCAGCAGGTCGCGCTGGGCCTGGCGGACGGTGTCGCGGGTGCTCAGCGGTGTCACCAGCAGGCCGACCACGATGCCGGCGACCGCGCCCACGATCGTCTCCTCAAGCCGCAGCACGAGCAGCTGGTCGGAGAACTCGTGCAGCACCGTGTAGAGCTGCGCCAGCATGATCGTGACGAAGAAGATCATGTAGGCGTAGCTGACCCGGAAGAGGTAGAAGCCGCAGAACATGCTGAGCACGATCGTGGTCAGGATCCAGGCGGGGTGTCCCGAGGTGACGTGGGCCAGCTCGATGCCCGCCACCAGGCCGACGAGCGTGCCGATGACCCGGTTGGAGGCCTTGAGGAAGGTCTCGGCCCGCGAGCCGGTGCCGGTGAAGGCGATGAAGGCCGCGATCACCGCCCAGTAGTAGCGGGTCTCGTTGAGCCAGCGCCCGAGCACGATCGCCAGCGCCCCGGCCACCGCCACCTGCACGGCCTGCCGGGTGGTGAAGTCCAGCCGGCTGAGCGGGTTCCAGCTGCTGCCCCGTGCCTGCACCTCGCGCGCCACGGCGACCGACCCGGGCAGGTAGCCCAGCGCGAGGGAGACCGACGGGGTGAACTCGCCCGGCTCGACCTCGGGCGGGTTGCCGGCCTCGCGGACCAGGGCGGCGTAGTCCCGCACCGAGTCGGCCAGCAGCGTGGCCGCACGCCGGTGCCCGCCCGGCGCCAGCCGGCCGGCGACCCGCTCCAGCTCGTCGGCGTGGTGGGCGGCCGTCGCGGTCCGACCCACCGAGAGCGCCCGGGCCGCGGCCGTCGCCGTCTCCCGGAGCAGGGCCGGAGCGGTGACCAGCCTCTCCCCGCCGGCCGCGATGCCGTCGAGCGCCAGCTGCACGTCGAGCACCCGCCGGCGCAGCGCCTGCGGCTGCCACTCGGGCGGCAGCGCGTCCTCCTCGGCCGACCATGCCTCGATCATCAGCGCGGCCTCGGCGACCTGAGCCTGCTGGCTGTGCAGCCTGCGCAGCTGGCGTCGCCGGGAGCGGTCGTCCCCGCTGTCGAGCAGCGCGGTGAGTGCGGTCGCCATCCGGCGCGCCCGCGCGTCGAAGCTGCGGCGGACCCGCCACAGCGTGCGCCGGGGGTTGGTCCGCAGCACGGTGAGGGAGAGCAGCAGCAGCCACGCCGCCGCGATCGCCGTGTCGACCACGAGCCAGGGCGTCATCGCCCAGGTGGCATGCAGGAAGGAGGCGAAGAAGTAGCCCATCCACAGCATGAAGCCGTAGAAGAAGAAGGCCAGGCCGAACCGGCGCACGAAGACGGCGACGAACATCACCGCGACGAACGCCGCCAGCATGGTGCGGGTGTGGCCGCCGGTCGCGACGCCGGCCGCCATGCCCAGGCCCATCGCCACCGGGAAGCCGGCGGCGGTGCGCGCCTTCTCCCCGGCACTGCCGCTGCCGAGCGCCATCGACCCCATCATCGCGACGACCGCGCCGAGGAGCATCCCGACGAGCGTGCCCATCGGGTCGGCGTCACGGAGCCGGGCGACGAGCAGCTCCACGCCGAGGGCGGTCGCCATCGCCGCCGCGGCCGACGTGGCCATCCGGAGCCGGGAGAGACCGGGGTCCGAGCCGGCGAGCACGTCGCGCAGATGCCGGACACGGTGACGCGCCTCCGAGAACATCTGCATGATACCGATATTCTACAGGTGTGACGGCCGAGCGGAAAACCGACGTGTACGGCGACATCGAGGTGCAGGCCGCGGTGCTCACCCGCAACTTCGAGCTGTTGCGGCGGCGCCGGTCCGAGCAGCTGGAGGTCGACCGGGCGGAGTACCTGCTGCTCCGCACCCTCGACGACCTGGGACCGTCGACGATCGGCGCCCTCGCCGACTCCCTGGGCCTGGATCCCTCCACGGTGGGCCGCCAGGTCGCGGTGCTCGAGCAGTCCGGCTGGGCGGTGCGGGTCGAGGACCCCGGGGACCGGCGGCGGACGATCGTGGAGACGACGTCGGCCGGCCGGGCGGCGATGCGTCGTACCAGCCGGGAGCGCAGGCGGCGCACCCGGCAGATGCTCGGCGACTGGACCGAGGAGGACCTGCGCTCGCTGGCGGAGATGTTCGGCCGCTACAACGCCGCCGTGGCCCGGCACCACCTCGGCCACGAGCCGCAGGCCTGACGCCCTAGCGCCTCCTCAGCCGGGGAAGCGCACTCCGACCAGCTCGCGGATCGCGTCCATCCGACGCAGCACCGCCAGTGTCTGGGCGGGCGGCACCAGCGGGCTCTCGGGCAGGCCCTCGCGCAGGCAGCGGTGCACCTCGGCGATCTCGTTGCCGTAGCCGACGCCGATCACCGGCTCGTCGGGTTCGATGGCGACCGGCACGCCCGCCCGGCCGCCGTCGTACGGCGTGAACCGCACGTCGGTCGGATGGTGGAACTCGGCGGCGATGTCGAACCGTCCGCGGTCGGTGGCCAGGCTCGCCGCCCGGGGCGTCCAGGCGGTCATCGAGGCGGTCAGCGCGGCGGTCGCTCCCGAGGGGTAGCCCAGGCTGATCGCGATGGCGAGGTCGATGCCGCCGTCCGAGAGCTGGGCGACGGCCGCCGTCCGGTCCGGCTCACCGAGCAGCAGGTGGGCCACGGTCAACGGGTAGATGCCCATGTCGAGCAGCGCGCTGGCACCCAGCCGCGGGTCGAGCAGCCGGTCGGTGGGAGGGGCGTCGACCGTGAAGCCGAGATCGGCCACCAGCTGGCCGGGGCGTCCGTACTCGCCGCTGTCGAACAGTGCCTTGAGCTTGCGCACCATCGGATGGCAGGCGGTCCACATCGCCTCCATCAGGAAGAGGCCGCGCTCCCGGGCCTCGGTGAAGAGCGCCTCGGTGGTGGCGGCGTCGAGCGTCATCGGCTTCTCGCAGAGCACCGCCTTGCCGGCGTCGAAGGCCATCCGGACGCCATCGGCGTGCAGCGTGTGCGGGGTGGCGATGTAGACGACGTCCACCGCCGGGTCGGCGACCATCTCGGCGTAGGAGCCGTGGGCGGTGCCGCCGTGCACGTCGGCGAACGCCTGTGCCGAGGCCAGGCTGCGGGAACCGACCGCGGCGACGTGGCCGTCGGGCACCAGGGCGAGGTCGCGACAGAAGGAGTGGGCGATCTTTCCGGTGGCCAGGATGCCCCAGCCGATGCTGCGTGCCTGCATTGCCCGGACGCTAGCCTCTTCGACGCGTGTCGACGACTTCGGCGAGCCGAATGACATCGTTGTTGTTCGTCACCTAGGATGAGCGGCGAGTCAGCGGACCGAGGCAGGTGAGGAGCCCACACATGGTGGCCAACCACGCACTCGACAACGACCCCGACCGGGCGGGGGGCCTGTCGGAGCGCGACCGCGACATCCTCGACTTCGAACGCATGTGGTGGAAGTACGCCGGCGCCAAGGAGCAGGCCGTGCGCGAGAAGTTCGACATGTCCTCGACCCGCTACTACCAGGTGCTCAACGTGCTCATCGACCGCCCCGAGGCGCTGGAGCACGACCCGCTGCTCGTCCGCCGGCTCCGTCGCCTGCGCGCAGCCCGGCAGCGGCAGCGTTCTGCCCGTCGACTCGGGTTCGACGGCTGACATGCCGTCGGTTCCCGCCCGCCGGGGCGAGGCAGGCGCGGTGCTGCCCACCCGGCTGATGGTGCTCAGCATCTCCGCCGTCGCGCTCGCCGCCCTGGCCTTCGTCGGCACCAACGCGCCGCAGACCCCGCCGACCACGCCCACCGCCGTGGTCACCACTCCCCAGCCCTCACCGACGCCGGTGAAGGTGCCGGCCCCCACGATCGCGCCGCGCCACGAGAAGCTGCGGCCCAAGCCGGTCGACCGCGGCTCGGTCTACGTCGAGGTCTACAACAACTCCAACATCCACGGCCTCGCCGCCAGCGTCGCCGCCAAGGCGCAGGGCGCCGGCTGGAACGTCGTGGGTGCGGACAACTGGTACGGCACCATCGGCGCCTCCACCGTCTACTACCCGACGCGGCTGCACCGTGCGGCGAAGATGCTGGCCCGAGACCTGGGCATCAAGCGGCTGCGCCCGGCGATCAGCCCGATGCGCGGTGACCGACTCACCGTGATCCTCACCGCCGACTACCACTGACGTCGCCCCGTCGGGTTGGCCGTCCCGGCCGGGACTGGTTGGCTGACGGCATGGACTTCCGGTCGGCCGAGGCGAGGCAGCGCTACGACGCCGTGCGCGCCGCCGCCGGGCACCTGGTGCTCGGGCTGGACTTCGACGGCACGCTGGCCCCGATCGTCGACGACCCCGAGCAGGCGTGGGTGCATCCCCGGGCCGGTGACGCGGTGGCCGCCGTCGCCGGCCGGGTGGGGGCGGTCGCGGTCGTGACCGGCCGGCCGGTGCGGCAGGTGCTGCGACTCGGCTCGCTGGAGGCCCTCGGCGAGCAGATCTCCGCCGCCGGCGGAACCCTGCTCGTGCTGGGCCAGTACGGCAACGAGCGCTGGTCGTCGGACGACCCGCGGGTGCTCTCCCCGGAGCCGCCCGCCGGCCTCACCCGGGTGCAGGCCGAGCTGCCGGACGTGCTGCGCGCCGCCGACGCCGAGGACGCCTGGGTCGAGGAGAAGGGCCTTGCGGTCGCCGTACACACCCGGCGGCTGCCGGACGCCACCGCCGCGTTCGAGCGGGCGCTCCCGGCCCTCACCGAGCTGGCCCGCAAGCACGGGTTGCAGGTCGAGCCCGGCCGGCTGGTCGTCGAGGTGCGCGCGCCGGGGATGGACAAGGGGGCCGCCGTCCGCGCCCTTGCCGGAGAGCTGGACGCCGGCGCCCTGGCGTTCGTCGGCGACGACCTCGGCGACGTGGAGGCGTTCCGCGCGGTGATCGAGCTGCGCGAGCGCGGCCTGCCCGGGCTGCTGGTCTGCTCGGGCTCGGAGGAGCAGACCGCGCTCGTCGAGCTCTCCGACGTGGTCGTCGACGGGCCCGACGGCGTGGTCGCCTGGCTGCGCGAGCTCGCCGCCGACCTTTCTTGACGCCGGTCGTGTGCTCAGGTGGTCGCCATGGCGACCAGCTGAGCACTCAACCCGCCGGCAGCGGCCGCAGCAGCTCGCGCTCGAGCGCCGCGAGCGCCGCCTCGACGAAGGTGCGCGCCTGGTGACGATCCGTGTACGGCGACCGCACCGCGACCGCGAGCCGGCTCGCCGAGGCCCAGACCGTCCTGGCGCCCGGAGGGAGGGCCGGTCGGCCGACCGCCCCGTCGAGCAGCCGGCCGCCGTCGCTCGCGAGCCGGGACTCGGCGGCCGCCAGGACCCGCGCGGCGGCGAGCCAGAACCGGTGCCGGCGATGGGGCGGCACGCGCTCGGCCGTGGACAGCAGCCGGAGCGCCCGGCACAGGTCGCGCCAGGCATCCGGGGAGACGTCACCGACCTTGGCGGCGATCAGCCGCTCGGTCTCGGCGACGTCGAAGAGCCACTGGTCGGGCGCCGACGGCGCGGGAAGCAGGAGCACCCCACCGACGGGGGCATCGGTGGGGTGCGGTTTCGGGGAAGGGGTCCGGTCCATGTCCCGACCGTGGCGCGCGAACCTGTACGGACCCTGTGATCGAGATGGGACTTCGCGTTGTGTGCTCAGGTGGTTGCCATGGCGACCACCTGAGCACACGACTCGGGCGACGACGAGCCCGCTGACATGCCACCCTTGGAGCCGTGTCAGCGCACGTCGTCGTGCTGAGCCTGGGCGCCGGCCAGGGCTGGACCCAGCTCGGCGACCTGCTGCTCGCCTTCGTGCTCTCGGCGGTGGTCGGCCTCGAGCGGGAGCTGCGCGGCAAGCCGGCCGGGCTGCGCACCCAGACGATCGTCGGTACGGCGTCCGCGCTGATCCTGCTCGTCGGCAAGTACGGCTTCTTCGACGTGCTCGGCCCGCACGTCCGGCTCGACCCGTCGCGGGTGGCCGCGCAGATCGTCAGCGGCGTCGGCTTCCTCGGTGCCGGGCTGATCATCACCCGGCACGGCGCGATCCGCGGGCTGACCACGGCGGCGGCGGTGTGGGAGACCGCGGCGATCGGGATGGCCGCCGGCGCCGGGCTCCCGGTGCTGGCGGTGACGGTGACCGCGCTGCACTTCGTGGTGACGCTGGGGTTCACCGGGCTCATCGCCCGGATGCCGGGCCGGCTGCGCGGCGCCGTACGGGTGCACGTGGTCTACGAGCACGGGGCCGGGGTGCTGCGCGACATCCTTGCGACGTGCAGCGCTCACCAGTGGAGCGTGCAGGAGATGAACACCGACCCCGAGCAGACTGGCAGCGAGCTGGC
>DATDNR010000183.1:0-3489 GCA_036518175.1 Marmoricola sp. | reverse complement strand
TAGCTTCCGGCTTGAGACCACAGTAGTTGCGACGCCTCCGACGGCGCCCAGAGGTCGCAGGTTCAAATCCTGCCCCCGCTACCACTCGAAGGGCCCGCTGACCTGCGGTTTTGCGTAGAGTCGGCGAGCCCTTCGCTTCCTCGGTGGCGGTTCCGACGGCGGCGCGAACAATTTCGCGAACATCGGCTTCCTCGGCCTGCTCCACCGCGGGGACGGCGCTGGAGGATTCGTTCGGCAATCTCAATTGCTGCCGTGGCCCCGAAAGGCTTCTTCCAGCCACCAGGCGGGTTCCTGGTCGGTGACCTTGGCGTCGACGAGCATCGGCCGGGTGCGTGGTCCGTCTAGCCAGCCGCGGACGGCGGCGAGGTCCTCGGGCGCGCGGACGACGACCGACTCGAAGCCGTAGCCGGCGGCGATGGCTGCGATGTCGGTGTCGGGGAAGGTGACGGTGTCCAGCCGAGCCCCGTCGGGCCCGAAGTGGTGCACCTCGGCGCCATAGGCGTGGTCGTCGTAGACCACCACCAGCATCGGCAGGCCGAGGCGGACGACGGTCTCCAGTTCCATTGCCGACATCAGTGCGCCTCCGTCGCCGAGGGCTGCCACGGGGAGCCGGTCGGGTCGGGCCAACGCGGCCCCGATGGTGGTCGCCAGGCCGAGGCCGATGGACTGGAAGGCCTGGGTGAAGCAGAAGCCCTGCTGGTCGGGGACATGCAGGTAGGCCGCGGGGTAGCCCATGAAGTTGCCCGAGTCGACGCCGATCACTCGCTGCTCGGGCAGCATCGCGTCCAGTTCCCGGGAGATCGTCCGGGGGTCGATGCGTCCATGGCCACTGGAGTCCTCGAAGGGCACGGAGGTCCACGCGATGCCATGGGCCAGGCGCTGTCGCACGGCCTCGGTGCGGTAGCCGGTGCGTTGGGAGCCGAGCCGATCGAGGAGCGCAGTCGCGGTCAGGCCCACGTCGCCGTGCACCCCGAAGGTCAGCTCGCGTTGGGCGCCCAGCGCCTCGATCGTGTCGTCGACCTGGACGACGGTGGCTTCAGGGGCGATGAGCCGGCCGTGGCGCATCGTCCACATGTTGAGTGAGCATCCCCACCCGACGATGAGGTCGGCGCCGGTGATCAGCTCGGCGGCTCCTGGGGAGGCGAAGCCGCCGGAGACGCCGAGCGACCAGGGGTCGCCGGTGAAGAGGCCCTTGGCGACAGCGGACTCCGCGAGCAGCGCGCCGGCGCGCTCGGCGGCCGCCGCGAGCTCGACGGCGTAGCGGCGCCCCCCACGCCCGGCGATGAAGACCGGGCGCCGGGCGCTGCTCACGGCCGCGGCCAGCCGGGCGAGGTCGTCCTCTCCGGGGCCCGCTCTTCCGGGGTACGACGCCTCGGCCAGTCTCGTGGAGGTCGCCGGTAGGCCCTGGACATCCAGCGGCAGGTTGAGCAGCACCGTCCGACGCAGGCTCCGGGCCCGGTGGACCGCATCTGCGGCGACCGCGGCGGCGCTCCCGGCGTCCTGCACGCGCATCGGGACCGCTCCGACCGCCTGGGCCAGCCCCTCCTGGTCGACGAAGAAGTTCGACCGGGGCTCGGTGACCTCCGCGGCGAGCACCACCAGCGGGGTTCTGCTCTTCGCGGCCTCGGTGATGCCGGTCATCGCGTTGGTCAGGCCACAGCCCTGGTGCACGGTCACCGCCGCAGGCCGGTCGGCGACCCGCGCGAACGCGTCGGCCATGGTCGCCGCCCCACCCTCGTGCCGTGCGGCCACGAACCTGGCGCCGGCGGCGACCATGGCGTTGGTGAGGTGGAAGTTGCCCGACCCGACGACGCCGAAGACGTGGTCGATGCCGTGGGCGACGAGCGTGTTGCCGACGACCTCGGCGACGGTCGTGTTCACCGTTCCACCAGGGCGAAGGCTCGGGCCGGGGAGCCGGACCCGGTGATGATCGGCAGTGGCCCGACCATCAGCACCGCGCCCTGGGCCGGCAATTGGGCGACGTTCTGCAGCTGGGTGAGTCCGTACTTGCCGCTACCCATCAGGCTGGCGTGGCAGGGGAACGGTGGGTCGAAGGAGTGGGCTGCGCCGGCGTCCGTGCCGACCGTCTCCACACCCACGCCGATGACCGGTGCCTCGCTGGCGACCCAGCGGGCGCACTCCGGGCTCATCCCGGGTGTGTGCGGTCCGTTCTCGTCGGCGTTGATGAAGCGCTCCTGGCTGTCGGAGCGCGTGTCCCAACCGGTGCGATAGATCATCCAGCCGCCGTCGGGCAGGGCACCGTGCTCGGACTCCCAAGCCTTGATGTGGTCGACCTCAAGCAAGAAGTCGGGATCCTCGGCACACGCGGCGCTGAAGTCGAGCACTGCAACTGGTCGGATCAGGTGGGTCAACGGGATGCTCGCAACGTCGGCGCCGTCCTTGCCGGTGACCCAGTGATTGGGCGCGTCGAGGTGGGTGCCGGTGTGCTCACCGCTGCGGAAGTTGTTCCAGTACCAGGCCGGTCCGCGGTCGTCATACCGGCTGATCTCCTCCAGCTCAAACCGCGCGGTCTGCCCGAACTCCGGAGGCAGCGCGATGATCGGCGTCTCGCTGGTCAGTGGTGCGGTCAGGTCGATGACCTCGATCGCGCCCCTGGCAAGAGCATGGGTGAGGTCACTCAGCACGGACATGGTCGGCTCCTTGTCTTCCTCTGGTCATTAAATCGGAGTGCGCAGGTTGGGTCTGCCAGGCCGGGGACGTTGGGCATCCACGCCGCTACCTCGAGCTGACCAGCGGCCGACTTGCGCCGAGTCGTTCCATCGCCACTGGTGCGGCACAGGGACACGCTTCTCACGCGACCAGCAACTGATGATGCGACGGTGAACGGTTCCTCAGCTCCTCAGCGTGGAGCAGTGCCCCTCCAGGCCAAGCATCACGTGCAGCACCCCGGTACCCGGGTCGAGAAGAGGCGGCGCGCGAGAACCGGCTACCAGACACTCGCCGCCAGCGCCTGCCGGGCTCGGCGGCATCTGGCAGAACGCCGGCCTCCTCGAACGGCGCCGCGAGCCGGAGTAACCGACACGCGCAGGAGGGCGACGATCACGAGTAAGGACAACGACATGGCAGGGCAGGTCTGCGGACGAGGAGTTCCACGGCATCGTCGCTGGAAGCGAGCCGGAACAAGGGACTCACCGCCTTCTACGAGACCTTCATCCCCAGCCTGCGGGAGTACCGCTCACGGGTGTTCGCGGCGCCGGCCGACCCGTTGCTCGCGTGGCGCTGGGCAAGCTGGTGCTGCTAGATGCGCGCCGACTTCGTCGGCGAGCTCGACGGCCTGCTGGAATGAGACCGAGTCTCACTGCGGAACGCAGGTCGGGAGGCCTGCGAGGCCTGCGGAAGGTAGTGAGACTCAGCCATCACATCCGCGCCCTCTTGCAGCCCGAGCCCCGGTAGGTTTCTGGCGTGGGCGTCGCCATCCGCCGTCGCAGTCTCGAGGTGCTGGTCTTCGTGGTCGGCGCGGCGAGCCTG
>DATDNR010000182.1:0-20069 GCA_036518175.1 Marmoricola sp. | reverse complement strand
TCATCGGTGCGCCGACGGCGCGCCTCCGCCCGCTCGAGCCGGCCCAGCATCGTGGTGACCCACTCGTCCTCCTCGGCCCTGGTGAAGCGGGCCGGGATCAGCACGATCACCTTGCCGTCCTTGCGATAGGCCGAGACTGTCCGCTTGCGCCGGCGCGAGCGACGCACCTCGACGTCGGCCTGGACCCGTGCTGCCATGGCGAGAAACTACCGTGCCGGGCCCGGGATTTCCCCCGGTCAGGAGACCTTGCTCGCCCAGGACAGCAGCCGCTCGACCGGCCAGGTGTTCACGATCCGGTCCGGGTCGATGCCTGCCTCCTCGGCGCGGACGCAGCCGTAGCCGAGGAAGTCGAGCTGCCCGGGCGCGTGCGAGTCGGAGTCGATCGAGAAGCGGCAGCCGATCTCGACGGCCAGCTGAAGCAGCTCGGTGGGCGGGTCCCGGCGCTCCGGTCGGGAGTTGATCTCCACCGCCACGCCGTGCTCGGCGCACGCCTCGAAGACCGCCCGCGCGTCGAACTGCGACTGCGGCCGGACGCCGCGGCTGCCGCGCACCAGCCGCCCGGTGCAGTGCCCGAGCACGTTGGTGAACGGGTTGGCCACCGCGGCGAGCATCCGCCGGGTCATCGCGTCCTTCTCCATCCGCAGCTTGGAGTGCACCGACGCGACCCGTACGTCGAGCCGGCCCAGCATCTCCTCGGTCTGGTCGAGGGAACCGTCCTCCAGGATGTCCACCTCGATGCCCTTCAGCAGCCGGAAGCCGCTCCCGGCGAGGTGCTCGTTGACCGCGTCGACGACCCCGAGCTGGCGCTGCAGCCGGGCCACGGAGAGCCCGTTGGCGACCTTCAGCCGCGGCGAGTGGTCGGTGAGCACCAGGTACTCGTGTCCCACCTCGATCGCGGTGAAGGCCATCTCCTCGATCGGGGACCCCCCGTCCGACCAGTCGGAGTGCGAGTGCAGGTCGCCGCGCAGCGCCGCGCGGAGCGTCGTACCGCCCTCGACCAGCGGCCCGCCGCACTCCCCCTCCAGCTTGGTCAGCCGCTCGGGGGTCCGCCGCTCCACCGCGGCCTCGATGACGGCGGCGGTCGCGGCGCCGATGCCGGGCAGCTCGCGCAGCCGCCCCTCCCGAACGCGGGCGGCGAGCTCGTCGACATCGAGCTGGAGGACGGTGTCGGCGGCCGCGCGGTAGGCCTTGACCTTGTAGGTCTCCTGCTGGGTGCGCTCGAGCAGGAAGGCGATCCGGCGCAGGGCGGCGACCGGCCCGGCGGTGTACTCCTGCGGTGCGCTCACCCGCCGCAACCTACGCCGGGCTCGGACGCCGGCGCCCGGTGGCCGGGCTCGGCGCACCGGTCCAGCCTGTGATCCACAGCACGGGGCACGTCCTCCACATGTCGTCCACAGGGTTGTCCACAGGGGGTGGACAAGACGGCCGGAACCGGCGTTGACCCTGCCTGCCGGCTGGCCTAGGTTGGCGGGCAGGTGAGGCCCCCGGCGGTCCTCCCGGCGTTCGCAAGGGGAAGGCAAGCGCCCGGAGACCGCGGGGGCCTCTCGACGCCCCGCACGCGCGGCTAGCGTCCGCGGAAGACCGGCGGACGCTTCTCCCTGGCGGCCCGGATGCCCTCCTGGAGGTCCTCGGTCGCCAGCGTGACCGGCTGGGCGAGCGCCTCCCACTGCAGCGCGGTCTCGAAGTCTGCGTGCCCGCCGGTCTGCAGCGCGACCTTGGTCAGCCGGCTGGCCACCGGCGCCGTGGTGGCGATGCCGCGGGCCACCTCCAGCACCGCGTCGAGGAAGCCGTCGGTGGGGAACAGCCGGCTCACCAGCCCCATCCGGAGCGCCTCGTCGGCCGCCACGGTGCGGCCGGTGAGCAGCAGCTCGCGGGCGTTGCCGTCGCCGGCGACGTCGGGCAGCAGGTACGTCGCCGCCATTCCGGCGTGCATGCCGAGCCGGACGAACGGGGCGCCGAGCTTCGCCGTCTCCGCCGCGTAGCGGATGTCGCAGGCGAGCGCGAGGCACAGGCCGGCCCCGATCGCGGGCCCGTTCACCGCGGCGATGGTGGGCACCTCCAGGCGGCGGATGGCGAGCCACTGCCGGTAGAACGGCAGCATCCGCTCCCGCAGCTCGTCGACGCTCGCGTCGGGCTCGCTGGCGATCCAGCCGGTGTTGCCGCCGGAGCAGAACGCACTGCCCTGCCCGGTGACCACGACCACCCGCACGGACCGGTCCGCGGCCAGGGCGTCGACCGCGCGCCCCCACGAGGCGGTCATCTCGTCGGACATCGCGTTGCGCTGGGCGGGGTTGTCCAGGGTCAGCAGCGCCACCCCTTCGGCGGGTCGGTCCAGGCGCAGGTGGACCAGCTCGGGGGTCGCGCACTCGTTCGATTCGGACATGCGGGGCACCCTACCCACGCGGCGACATACCGGGGCGGTGCGCGACATGAGCAACCGCCTGCCGTAGGGTCGAGGCGGTCCACTCGGCGTGGACCCCGGCGGGTCGACCCGGACTCCCGCCGCGACGACCACAGCAACATGGATCAAGGAGGCCGTCATGGCGGAGACCTGGAGCGGCGAGTTCTACTGCGTGAAGTGCAAGGAGAAGCGCGAGGCCGAGGGGGAGGTCAAGGTCAACGAGAAGGGCACCCGGATGGCCAAGGCCGTCTGCCCGGTCTGCGGCACCAACCTCAACCGCATCCTCGGCAAGGCCTGAGCCGACAGCGGCGACGTCCGGCGGCGGGACACCTCAAGGAGAGGTGACCCGCCGCTGCGTTTTCCCTGCCGGACGGGGTGGGCGCCGAGCCCTGTGGACGGCGGTTCGACGCGTGCGCGACGTCGACCTAGCGTCGCCGCATGGATCCCGAGCAGTTGTCGCTCGCCCCGGGCGTGAGAGCGGTCGCCCTCGGCCGGCGGCTGGTCCAGGTGGGCCTGGAGCACACCCGCGCGGTCCGACTCACGCGCACGCCGGCGACCGAGCGGCTACTCACCGCGCTGGCGACCGGGGCCCGACTCCCGGATGATCCCGAGGCCCGGGCCGTCGCCGCCGAACTCCTCGACCGGGGTCTCGCGGTGCCCGGCATGGACTCCTCGGTCACCAGGGTCGCCGTCGTCGGCCGGGCCGGCAGCGACCCGGTGCCGCTGCTGGAGTCCGCCGGCCTGGCCTGTACGACGGACGCCGACGAGGCCGACGTCGTACTCCTCGCTGCGGAGGGCGAGCTCGACCGCGAGCTGCTGGTGCCGCTGCTGCGTGCCCAGCAGCCGCACCTGCCCGTCCGGCTCGTCGACGGCGTCGGCCTGGTCGGTCCCTTCTCCGTGCCCGGCCAGTCGGCCTGCCTGGGATGCGTCGACCTGCACCGCACCGCCGACGACGCGGCGCACCTGCTGCTCGTCGACCGCTACGCCCACGCGGCGGCGACGGCGCCGGCACCGATCGGCCCGGACGTGGTGCTGGGCACGCTGGCCACCGCCTGGGCGGTCCGCGACCTGGTCACCTGGTCGTCCGGCGGCTGCCCCTCGACCTGGTCGCGCACGGTGCGGCTCGAGCCTGGCGAGGGTGAGGTCTCCGCGCAGGCCTGGTGGCGGCATCCCGAGTGCGGATGCACGTGGGGTCAGGGTCCGTCGGCCACAATGGGGGCATGACCCCTCAAACCTCGCTGCTCGGGGCATCGCGCCGCCGCGAGGCAGACTGCGCGCCTGAACCGCCGGATCCCGCGTGACGGACCTTCCCCGCAAGGCCGTGCAGCGCACCGCCCGCCTGGCGGCCCTCCCCCTGGGCTACGCCGGACGCACCGCGCTCGGCTTCGGCCGGCGCATCGGCGGCGCGCCGGCGGAGACCGTGCTCACCGACGTCCAGCAGCGCACCGCCGAGCAGCTCTTCCGCACCCTGGGCGAGCTCAAGGGCGGGGCGATGAAGGTCGGCCAGGCGATGTCGATCTTCGAGGCGGCGCTGCCCGAGGAGCTCGCGGCGCCGTACCGCGAGCAACTGACCCGGCTGCAGGACTCCGCTCCCCCGATGCCCACCATCACGGTGCGGCAGATTCTCGCCGAACAGCTCGGGGCCGACTGGGCGGAGCACCTCGTCGAGCTCGACCCGGTGCCGGCCGCCGCGGCCAGCATCGGCCAGGTGCACCGCGCCCGCTGGTCGGACGGGCGCGAGGTCGCGGTCAAGGTGCAGTACCCCGGCGCCGCGGCGGCGCTGCGCAGCGACCTGCGCCAGCTGGCCCGGTTGGCCCGCAGCCTGGGCCCGATGATGCCCGGCATCGACGTACGCGCGCTGGTGACCGAGCTGCAGGAGCGCGCGGTCGAGGAGCTGGACTACCGGCTCGAGGCCGAGGCCCAGGCGGCCTTCGCCGCGGAGTACCGCGACGACCCCGACATCGTGGTGCCCGCCGTGGTCGCCCACGCGGAGAAGGTGCTGGTCACCGAGTGGATGGAGAGCAGCGGTTCGCTGGCCGAGGTGATCCGCAGCGGCAGCCAGGCCGAGCGCGACCACTACGGCGGCCTGCTGGTGCACTTCCTCTTCTCCTGCCCCTCGCGCACGGGGATGCTGCACGCCGACCCGCACCCGGGCAACTTCCGGCTGCTGCCCCGGGCGGACGGGACGCCGGGCCGCCTCGGGGTGCTCGACTTCGGCGCGGTGGCGCGGTTGCCCGAGCGGGAGCTTCCGCGCACGATCGGGTCGCTGATCCGGATCGCCTCGATGGACGACTACGACCAGCTGGTGACCGCGCTGCGCGACGAGGGGATGATCCGGGACCGGATCAGCATCGACGCCGACCAGCTGCGTGCCTACCTCGGACCGTTCATCGAACCGGCCAGCGTGCCGGAGTTCACCTTCTCCCGGGAGTGGATGCAGGGGCAGTTCCGTCGCCTCAACGACCCGCGCGGCGAGGCGTTCCCGGTGATGCTGCGGCTCAACCTGCCGGCGTCGTACCTGCTCATCCACCGCACCTGGGTGGGCACCATCGGTGTGCTCAGCCAGCTCGGCGCGACTGTGCCCTTCCGGGCGCTGCTGGAGGAGTCACTGCCGGGCTTCGCCGCGGAGGAGTAGCCCTCACCACCACTCACTGTCGAGCTTGGACTCCATCGCCCGGACGTGCTCGCGCGAGCAGCGGTCGCAGAAGAGCTTGCGCTGCCCCTGCTCCACCGCGGAGGTCCAGGTCAGCGGCGGTTCCGCCCCGTCGACGGTCTCGCCGCAGAAGGCGCAGGTCACCATGCCGCCACCCTATGCCGCGGATAGTCCGAGACGTTCGGCTCGCGACACGCCGGGAAAGCACGTCCGAACGTCTCGGACTATCCGGGGACGACGAAGGCCGGGCCCGAACGAGTCGGGCCCGGCCTCCGGGTTTCCCGCGATCAGGTCACCCGCGAACGGGGTGTCACCTGCGGCCCCAACCCACCACAGGAGGGTCGGTGGCTTCCTCTACAGAGCGCGGGCAAGGGCGAGACGCGCCTGTGCAGCAGCGCGCTCCGCCTTGCGGGAGAGGCGCCGTGCGACGGCGAGCTGGTGCCCGCGCCGTGACATGCGCGCCTCCTCCAGGCGCGCGTTCATATGCGCCCGGGCCAGGTTCTCCTGGATGAGGTTCATCTTGATGCTCCGATCGAAACTGTTGGTCATGGTGGTCATCTCTGTGGGGTGTGGGCCGACGGTGCGGGGCACGGAGTGCTCAGGCGGCGGACTCGTTCTTGCGGGGCCGTCCGCGGGGCCGCTTGCGGGGGATCACCACTCCTTGGAGGAACAGCTCTCCACCCCAGACGCCCCAGGGCTCTCGGCGTTCGAGCGCACCGGCGAGGCATTCGGCGCGGACCGGACAGTCCTGGCAGAGGGCCTTGGCCAGCTCCACGTCGCTGGGCGACTCGGCGAAGAACAGCTCCGCGTCGTTGACCCGGCAGGGCAGCTCATCGGCGATGTCGGCCTTCTTCCGGTCGAGAACGCTGATGGTCATGTGTCACCTCCTCTTCGAGACCTGATCGCTGTGGCGGGAAACACTGGGAGAAACAGAAAGGCCGCGGATCCCTTGTCGGGGTCCGCGGCCTGGAGGCTGCCGGTCAACGAGAGTGGTCTCATGTGATCGGTGGTCTCCAGGCATGGGTCCCCGGGGTGGCCGGAACGGCATCCACGTGACGCTCACGCATGCTGGCGGCGTAGCCGGCGCCGAAGCCCTGGCCGAAGCCGGCGACGGAACCGAAGCTGCAGCCGAGGGCGGGCACGACGAAAGCCGACCGCGGAGCGATCGTGCTGGTGAGCTTGGTGATGTTCATCGTGCACCTCCTTCGATGCCTGTCGGGCGCCAGCCTTGCCGAGGCTGTGGTGCGCCGTCTTTCGCGTGTGCGAGACACTACTCGGCCGATCTTCGGCGCGGCAAATGATTTTACGAAGAACTTTCAGCCGAGGATCGCGAGCACGTCCTCGGCGTACTTCTCGAGCTTGGCCTGGCCGATGCCGTTGATGCGCAGCAGCTCCTGCCGGCTGGCCGGGCGCACCTCGGCCAGCGCCTCGAGCGTGGCGTCGGAGAAGACGACGTACGCCGGGACGCTCTCCTCCGCGGCACGCTCCTTGCGCCAGGTCTTCAGCGACTCGAAGAGCTCCTCGTCGTAGGGCACCGGGCAGTCGTCGCAGTAGCCCCGGTTGCGCTCGCGGGCACTGCCCAGCGGCTTCTGACAGGTCTTGCAGAGCGCGGCGCGGCGGCCCTTGCGGCGGCCGCCGGCGGTGCTGCGGGACGCGGCCTCCCGGTCACTCGCCGACGCGGGCCGGAGCCCGTCGAGGAACCGTGACGGCCGCCGGCGGGCCTGCCCACCCGGGTTGCGGGCCAGCGACCAGGACAGCCAGAGGTGGGCGCGGGCGCGGGTGACCCCGACGTAGAGCAGCCGGCGCTCCTCCTCCACGGCGTGCGGCGTGGCGGCGTAGCTGATCGGCAGGGAGCCCTCCTGCAGCCCGCAGAGGAAGACCGCGTCCCACTCCAGTCCCTTGGCGGCATGCAGGGTGGCGAGCGTGACGCCCTCGGCGACCGGGGCGTGCTGCTCGTGCGCACGCCGGTCGAGCTCGGCGACGAACCCCTCCAGCGTCGGCGCGAGCTCGCCGGTGACGTAGTCCTCCGCCTGGGAGACGAGTGCCTGCAGCGACTCCCAGCGGTCACGGGCCTGCCCCCGGGCCGACGGCGCCTCGGTGGACCAGCCCATCCCGCCGAGCACCCCGCGCACGTGCTCGACGATGCCCTCGCGGGCGGCCTCACCGGCGCGGGCGTTGCCGCGCAGCAGCGCCAGCGCCTGGCGGACCTCGGGGCGGTCGAAGAACCGGGCGGCACCGCGCACGACGTAGGGAATGCCGCGGGCGGTGAGCGCCTCCTCGAAGGCCTCGGACTGGGCGTTGATCCGGAACAGCACCGCCATCTCGCGCAGCGGCACCCCGTCGGCCTGCAACCGGACCACCTCGCCGGCGACCGCGTCGGCCTCGGCGACCTCGTCGGGCAGCTCGTGCCAGCTCACGGAGGGCCCGGCCTCGCGCTGCGCGCGCAGCTGCACGCTGCCGGTCGCCGCGCCCCTCATCAGCGCGTTGGCGGTGTCCACCACCTGCGGGGTCGACCGGTAGTTGCGGACCAGCTCGATGGTCGTGGCCTCGGGGAAGCGGGCGGTGAAGCCGGTGAGGTAGGAGGCTCGGGCGCCGGCGAAGGAGTAGATGGTCTGCGCGGGGTCACCGACCACGCAGAGCTCCTCGCGCCCGCCGAGCCACAGGTCGAGCAGCGCCGACTGGATCGGGCTGACGTCCTGGAACTCATCGACGACGAACCACTTGTACTGCCGGCGGACCTCGGCCGCCACCCGGTCATCCTCGGCCAGCAGCGCGGCGCCGATGAGCAGCACGTCCTCCATGTCCATCCGGCCCTGCTCGCGCTTGAGCTCCTCGTAGCTGTCGAAAACGTGCGCGACAGTGCCGGCGTCGACGCCGGAGACCTCGCGCTGGCGAGTGGGAGCCACCCGCTCGTAGTCGTCGGGCCGGACGTTGCTGACCTTGGCCCACTCGATCTCGGCGGCGAGGTCGCGCAGCCGGGCCTGGTCGACGTCGACCCGGTTGCGGCGGGCCGCGCCGGCGACGATCGGGATCTTGGACTCGATGAGCGTCGGCGGGGCACCGCCGTACACCTTGGGCCAGAAGTAGCGGACCTGGCGCAGCGCCGCGGAGTGGAACGTGCGCGCCTGGACGCCGGCGGCGCCCAGCGTGCGCAGCCGCCCGCGCATCTCCCCCGCTGCCCGGGTGGTGAAGGTGACCGCGAGCACCTCCATCGGGTTGTAGACCCCGGTGGCCACGCCGTAGGCGATCCGGTGGGTGATCGCCCGCGTCTTGCCGGTGCCGGCACCGGCGAGCACCCGGACCGGGCCGCGCAACGCCTCGGCGACCGCCCTCTGCTCCGGATCGAGCGCGGCCAGCAGTGCGTCGGCGGACACGGGCGGAATGTCTCCTTGCGCATGGTTGTTGCAGTCAGCGACAGCGTAGACGCGAGGAGGGACAGCCTTGTCGGAGCACCCGTCCGGGACCCGGTTCACGATGTACACCACCCCGTGGTGCGGCTACTGCCACCGGCTCAAGGGGCAGCTCGACCGCGAGGGCATCAGCTACGACCTGGTGGACATCGAGCAGGACCCGACCGCTGCCGAGATCGTGATGTCGGCCAACAACGGCAACCAGACGGTGCCGACCCTGGTGTTCGCCGACGGCACCGCCCAGACCAACCCGTCGCTGCACCAGGTCAAGCAGAAGCTCGCCGCACTCTGAGGTGCGCAGCGTCGCTGTCCGGTCTCACCACTGACCGGGCAGCGGCCCGCCGAACCAGTGCTCGACCAGTGCCCGGCTGATCGAGATGCCGCCGGGCAGCACCAGGCTGCCGTCGGCGGCGCCGGCGACCACCTCCTCGCGGGTGAACCAGCGCGCGTCCTCGATCTCGTCGTCGTCGACGCGGATCTCGGTGCTCTCGGCGCGGCCGACGAAGCCCAGCATCAGCGACGCCGGCAGCGGCCACGGCTGCGAGCCGAAGTAGCGCACCTCTCCGACCCGGACGCCGGCCTCCTCCATGACCTCGCGGCGCACCGCCTGCTCGATCGTCTCCCCCGGCTCCACGAAGCCGGCCAGCGTCGACCAGCGTCCCGCCGGCCACACCGGCTGGCGGCCGAGCAGCGCCCGGCCCTCGTCGTCGGTGACCAGCATGATCACCGCCGGGTCGGTCCGCGGGAACTGCTGCCTCCCGCACCCCGGACACACCAGCACGTGACCCGCCTCGGTGGACTGCAGCGGCGCTCCGCACCGCGGGCAGTGGCGTACGGCGGCGTGCCACTCGGCGAGCCCGATGGCGTGCACCGCGAACGCCGCGTCCTCGGGGTCCAGGAGCTGCAGCACCGGGCGCAGCGGTGTCCAGTCCTCCTCGCCGGCGGTGCGGTCGGCCAGCACCGCGAAGCGCACCGGGCCGCCGGCCATCCGGCCGAGCAGCACCCGGATCCCCTCGGGAGCCTGCTCGGGCCGGCGCCACTCCAGCCGACCGTCGACGGTGTGCAGCCGGGTGCCGGCGACCACCAGCACGCGGGCGTCCGGATCCTCCCAGGCCTGCTGCAGCCACGCGTCGTCGCCGCGCTTCTCCGCGATCCGGTCGTGGGCCGGCTCGGCGAGCGCGATCGCCGGCGGATCCTCGACGGTCACCGGGTCAGCCATGCCGTGAACGCCTCGGCGTCGTAGGCCCGGCCGAGGAAGCCGGCCACCAGGTCCGCAGCGTCGGCCGACCCTCCGGGGACCAGCACCTTGTCGCGGTAGCGCCGCGCGACCTCGGCGGCGAAGAGGTCGTCGGGGTCGAAGGCGGAGAACATGTCCTTGGCGATCACCTTGGACCACATGTACGTGTAGTACCCCGAGGAGTAACCCTCCAGATGGCCGAACCCGGTGTGGAAGTGGGTGCCCTGCAGCGGGCGGATGAGGCTGTACTCGTCGTACAGCTCCCAGAGGCGGGCGGTCAGGTCCTCGGGCCGCTCCTGGTGGAACCGGTAGGAGACCGCGGCGTAGAACATCTGGGTGCGGGCCAGGAAGCCCTTGCCGAACTCCTCGGCCTCGCGCATCCGGCCGACGAGCTCCACGGGGATCGGCTCGCCCGCGGCGTCGGTGGCGAAGGTCTGCAGCACCGTCGCGTCCCAGGCCCACTCCTCGAGCATCTGCGACGGCGCCTCGACGAAGTCCCACTCGGTCGCCACGCCGGAGAAGCGGACCCACTCGTGCCGGCCGGCGAGCACGTGGTGCAGCAGGTGGCCGAACTCGTGGAAGAGCGTGACCACCTCGTGGTGGTCCATCAGGCCACGGGGGAAGTTGCAGACCAGCACCCCCTCGGCCAGCTGTCGACCGCGGATGCCGGGCACCAGGTCGAACTGCGCGGCGTGGTTGTACTTGCGCTCCCGCGGGTGCAGGTCGAGGTGGATGCGCCCGATCCGCTCGCCGGTGTCGTCGAGGCTTACGTCGTACGACGCCACGTCGGTGTGCCAGCTCGCCGCCTCGACCGGGGTGTAGCTGACGCCGAACAGACGCGAGGTAACGTCGAGCAGCCCCTGGCGGACCGCGGTGTGGTCGAAGTAGCGGCGGACCTCGCGGGCGTCGACACCGAAGCGCTCGCGCTTGACGGACTCGAACCAGTACCGCCAGCTGGCCAGGTCGATGTCATCCTCGCCGGCCTGCCGCGCGCGCTCGCGGAGCACCTCGATCTCGGCCCGGCCCTTGTCCGCCGACTTGGCGGCGATCTCGTCGACGAACTCCGCGATCGCCTTGCCGCTGCCGATCATCTTGTCCTCGGCGTCGTAGTCGGGCCAGCCCTCGTAGCCGAGCAGCGTCGCCTTCTCGTGCCGGGTCCGCAGCAGGTCCTGCAGCACCGCGTCGTTGTCGGGCCAGGCGATGTTGAAGAAGGCCCGCGCCACCGCGCGCCGCGCCGCGGCGTCGGAGGAGGACCGCAGGAACGGGTGGGTGTCCGGGTAGGTCGTGTCGATGGTGACCGTGCCCTCGGCGTCCGCGGGGTGGGCCTCGCGGAAGTCCTCCGGCATCCCCTCCAGCGAGCTCGCCGGCACCCGGGTCTGCCGCCGGCCGTCGCGGATGTTGCGCGCGAAGGCCTGCCCGAGAGCGGTCAGCTGCTCGTTGAGCTCGCGCAGCCGGGCGCGGGTCTGCTCGTCCCGGTCGACACCGGCGCGCCGGAAGTCCAGCAGCGCCTTGTCGAGCATCCGCCGGGCGCCGCCGTCGAGCGGGTCCTGCCGGATCGAGGACAGCTGGGCGAACACCTCGCCGTCGAGCAGCAGGTCGTTGCCGAACCGTCGCCCGTCGGCCTCGATCTCCTCCCCGAGCGCCACGACCTCGGGCTCGGGGTGCACCGCGGCCATGACCGAGGCCACCGAGACCGCGTTGGCCAGGGCGAGGTTGGCGTCGTTCCACAGCTGCAGGATCGCGCCGTCGCCGGCCTCGGCCGCCTTGAGCGCGACGACGTGCTCGCCGGCCTCACGCAGCTGCTCGCGACCCCGCTCACGCAGCCAGCCGGCCCAGTCGTCCGCGGGCAGCGCCAGCGGCTCGGGAGTTCCTCGGGTGGTCATGCGGCCGACACTAGTCGGCACTCGGGTCGAGCCGGCCCCGCGGCCCGTGCACCTCGGCCCCGCCGGGCAGTCAACGCGGCTCCTTGCCGGCGGGCTCGCCGGTGACCAGGCGCTCCAGCACGGCGCGGCCGGGCGGGTCGGGCGGCTCGACCAGCTCGGCGTCGCGGACGTAGTAGAACCCGGCGCGCACCTGCGACACCGGCACCCCGGCGAGCTCGGCCCAGGCGACCCGGTAGATCGCCAGCTGCAGCGGATCGGCGTCGTGGCGGCGGTTGGTCTTCCAGTCCACGACGAGGTAGCGGTCGTCGGCCTCGGCGTACACCGCGTCGATCCGGCCGCGGACGACCTGGCCGCCGAGCACCAGCGCGAACGGGGCCTCCAGCCGGTGCGGCGGCCGGTCGGCGAACGGGCCGGACTCGAAGGCCTTCACCAGGTCGCGCAGGTCGTCCTCGTCGTCGATGCCCTGGTCGGCGCGGCCGGGGAGCTCGTCGGGGTCGAGCAGCCCCTGCTGGCCGAAGCGCGCCTCGACCCAGGCGTGGAAGCGGGTGCCGAACCGGGCGGCGGGAGACGGTGGCCGCGGCATCGGCCGGGCCAGCTCGCGCGCGAACCGCGCGGCGTCGTCGCGCAGCCGCGCCAGCGCGGTGGCCGAGAGGCTCGACGGCAGCGGCACCTCGACCACGTCGGTCCGGTCGGCGCGGGCCTCGGCCAGCAGCCGTTCGAGCTCGTCGTCCCACTCCTGCACCCGGGCGCTCTCCACCATGTCGAGCTCGGGGTCGGGCGCGTCCACGTCGACCGAGCGGACCAGCTCGGCGGCCCGCAGCCGCAGCTCCACCTCGCGGGTCCGGGCGGTCACCGGCCAGGGCACCGACACCGGTGCGTCGTCCAGGGGGTTGGGCGTGCCCTTCTCCGGTCGGTCGATCCAGGAGTCCGGGGCCAGCCCCCACGCGGCGAGCTGTGCGCGCACGACCTGCTGGTAGGCCGACGGGCCGAGCGGGGTCTTGCGCTCCGGGCGCCAGACGTGCGAGGAGACCGAGAGCAGGTGGCGGGCGCGGGTGAAGGCGACGTAACCCAGCCGGAGCTCCTCCTGCGCCTCGTGCTCGCGGGCCTCCTCCTTGAGCCGGACCAGATCGGCCTTCTCGTGCCCCCGCAGCTGCGGCACGTCCGCGGCGTCACCGCGCAGCGGCGCCGGCAGCACCCAGCAGCCGGTGGTCCACTGGCTGCGGGTGGTCCTGCTCGGGAACTTCTCCTCGCACACGCCCACGAGGAAGACCGCGTCCCACTCCAGGCCCTTGGCGCGGTGCGCGGTCAGCAGCTTCACCGAGTCGGCCTCGCTGGGGGTGGCGACGTCGAGACCGGTGCCCATCTCGTCCTCGGCGGCCAGGTAGGCCAGCAGCGCCGGCAGCGTGACGGTGCCGTCGATGGCCTGGAACTCCGCGACCGCCTTGACGAACAGGTCCAGGTTGTCGCGTCGCGCCGCCGCCGCCGGCGACACCGAGGAGGCCAGCTCCACGTCGAGACCGCTGGTGTCGATGATGCGGCGCACCAGGTCGAGGAGTGGCTCGCCGACGTGGCCGCGCAGCATCCGCAGCTCGGCCGAGAGCAGCGCGAAGCGCTCGAGCGCCTCGGCCGAGTAAGGGTGCTCGCCCGGGTCGTCGAGGGCGTCGCACAGGGACACCATCTCGGTCGGGTCGGCGCCCTCGACGGCACGCGAGAGCCCCTCGGCGACGTCGGCGGGCTGCGCGTGCACGGGTCCGCCGCCGGCCAGCTCGCGGGCCCGCCGGCCGAGCAGGGCGAGGTCGCGCGGGCCGATCGCCCACCGGGGTCCGTTGAGCAGCGTGAGCAGGTCGGCATTGGCGGTCAGGTCGTGCAGCAGCGACAACGTGGCCACGACCTCGGCGACCTCGGGGAGCCGCAGCAGGCCCTGGAGGCCGACGATCTCCACCGGGATCTCCCGGCCGGTGAGCGCGTCGAAGACCTCGGCCGCGGTGGCGTTGTCACGGGTGAGCACACCGATCTCGCGCCAGCAGGGCTCCGCCATCGCCTCGCGCACCGCGATCACCTGGCCGGGCAGCCAGGCCAGCTCGTCGGCGAAGGTCTCGTGCACCGAGGTGCGGACCTCGCCGGGTGCGGCCCCGGGCGCGGCCTCCAGCGGCCGCACCTGCTCGAAGGCGTCGTACAGCGGTGCGGCCAGGCGGTTGGCCACCTCGAGGATCCGGGTGTCGGAGCGCCGGTTGACCGTCAGCGGGTACGTCGGCACCGGCCGGCCGTCGTCGCGCGGGAACCAGGACCCGAACTCGAGGATGTTGGACACCGAGGCGCCACGCCAGCCGTAGATCGCCTGGTTGGGATCGCCGACGGCGGTCACCGGGTGGCCGCGCCCGCTCGAGGCGTCCGGGCCGGAGAAGAGGGCGGCGAGCAGGCGGGCCTGGGCGACCGAGGTGTCCTGGTACTCGTCGAGCAGCACGACCTTGAACTTCACGCGCTCGGCCGCGCCCACGTCGGGATGGCCGGTCACCAGCCGCTCGGCGAGCGCGACCTGGTCGGAGAAGTCCATCAGGCCCAGCTGCTGCTTGAGCGTGCGGTACTCCGCGACGAGGGCGAGGAGCTCCTCGCGCTGGGCCATCCGCTGGAGCACGACCTCGAGGTCGCGGCGCGCCTTCGACCCGGCGAGGGCCGCGGCGAAGAGCGGCCGCTCGCGGCGCTGGAAGTCGCGCACCTGCTCGACCTCGACGAGGTGCTCGCTCATCGCCGCGTCGAGCTGGAGCAGGTAGTCGATGACGTGCGCCGGGCTGTCGGTCAGCTCGCGCACCGGCGTGCGGTGCCGGTCGACCACCCGGGCGGCCAGCTGGTAGCGGGAGGCGTCGGCCAGCACCCGGGTGTCGGGCTCGTGGCCGATGCGCAGGCCGTGCTCGGAGAGCAGCGAGGCGGCGTAGGCGTTGTAGGTCGACACCGTCGGGTCCAGCCTCTCCGGCTCCCCCGACTCGCCCACGGCCCGGCCCAGGCCGGCGGCCTCCAGCGAGTCGCGGATGCGGCCGGCGAGCTCGGCGGTGGCCTTGCTGGTGAAGGTCAGCCCGAGCACCTCGTCGGGCGCGACCGCTCCGGTCGCCACCAGGTACACCACGCGCGCGGCCATCAGCGACGTCTTGCCGGATCCGGCTCCGGCGACGACCACGGCCGGCTCCAGCGGGGCGCTGACCGCTGCCCACTGCTGGTCGCTGAGCCGGTAGTCGGCCCCCATCAGCCGCTGCAGGTCCTGCGGGGTGTCGAGGCGCATCAGGACAGCACCGTCCCCGCCGTCTTCGCCGGGCAGAAGCGCTGGAAGGCGCACCGGTCGCACCACCCGCCCGGCCGGGCGTCGAACCGTTCCTCGCGCAGTGTCCGGGCCGCCTCCATCAGCTGGGTCTCGACCAGCAGCGGCTCGCCCTCGTCGCGCTCCGGAGCCGGTTGCGCCTGGACCTTCAGCCGGCCTGCGCTCTCCTTGCGCAGCTGCCACAGCTCCGCACCGCCGGATCGGCCGGGCGAGTCCTCGAGCAGGTCGTCGACGGCGCCGTGGTCGACGGCGTACTGGTAGAGGCCGAGCTGGGGGTTCTCCGCCAGTGACTTGTCGGTCGGGGGGTACTTCCCGGTCTTGAGGTCGACGACCACGACGCGGCCGTCGTCGTCGACCTCGAGCCGATCGGCGTAGCCGTGCAACCGCACCCGCTGGCCGTCGGGCAGCACCACCTCCGCGGACAGCTGCTGCTCGGTGGCCAGCACGGTGCGTGCGCCGGGTCGGTGGTGCCAGGCGACGAACCGGGCCAGCGCCGCGCGCAGCTCCTCGCGCTCGCGGGCGCCGGACCAGGGCGTGCGGAAGTCGAGGCGCTCCCACACCGCGTCGACGTGCGCCATCAGGTCGTCGACCTGCTCGGAGCTCGCCTCGAGCTCGCCACGCGACACCAGGTCGGCGATGGTGTGCACGATGTTGCCGAAGCCCTGGGCGGCGCTCGACTTCGCGGCTCCCCCCGCCTCGCGATCGAGGAACCAGCGCGCCGGGCACTCGAGCAGGCCGGCCAGCGCGCTGGCCGACAGCACCACCGGCGCGTCGGCCGGCCGCACCGGGCACAACGCCTGCGACAGGCCGCGGGTGCCCCACCAGCTCGTCGGGTCGGCCGCGGGCACCAGGGCCCGGCCGGCCACGGTCTCCCGGGCGAGGCGGGCGAGCCGGCGCGCCGCCGCCTCGCGCAGCGCGGGCGAGGACTCCGGATCGGTCACCGTGCGGCGCAGGTCGGCAACCAGGCCGGCCAGCGACAGCGGCCGGCGCGGACGGCCGGTGACGTGCGCGATGTCGAGGCCCAGCTCGGCGAGGAAGCGGGAGGGCTGCTCGCCGTCGTCGTCGGGCGAGGCCACCGCGGTGACGGCCAGGCGCTGGCGTGCCCGGGTGCAGGCGACGTAGAACAGCCGCCGCTCCTCGTTGAGCATCTCGCGCACAGGTTGCGGTGGGAGCAGCTCGCCGGCACCCAGCCGGTCGGCCTGCAGCAGCGAGGCCCGCCGTCGCAGGTCGGGCCAGACGTCCTCCTGGACATGCGCCACCACCACCAGCCGCCATTCCAGGCCCTTGGCGCGGTGGGCGGTCAGCAGCCGCACGGCCTCCCCACGCACCCCGCGCTCCGCCAGGGTGTCGGCCGGGATCTCCTGCGCCCGCAGGGTCGCCAGGAAGGTGGCCACGCTGGTGTGCCCGCGATGCTCCTCGGCGCGGGCGGCGGCATCGAAGAGTGCGCAGATCGCGTCGAGGTCGCGATGGGCCAGCCGGGCCGCGGCACCGCCGGTGTCGACCGCGCGGGCCAGCCTCCCCGGCCAGGACGTGCCCGACCAGAGCTGCCACAGCGCCTGCTCGACGGTGCCGCCACCGTCGATGACCGCCTTGGCCTGCTGCAGCAATGCGGCCAGCGCCCGGACCTTGTCGGCAGCCTCCAGTGGGAGGCCGTCGAGCAGCGCGGGCCGGAGCACCGCCTCGCGCACCAGCTCCGCCGACGGTCTGGGGAGGACCCCCTCGTCGCCGCGCTGCTTGTCGCGCACGCGCAGCGCGCGGGCCAGGCCTCGCAGCTCGATGGCATCGAGGCCGGCGAGCGGGGACAGCAGCAGGGCCTCGGCGCGGGTGGCGTCGAGGTAGTCGCGGTGGGAGGCGTCGTCGTTGTCGAGGTTGACCACGGCGTGCATCGCGTCGAGCAGCGGCAGCACCGCCGGCTCCTGCACCAGCGGGGTGTCGTCGCCGGCCACCTCGACCGGCACCCCGGCCCCGACGAGCGCCCGCCGCAGTGCCGGGATGCTGTTGCGGCCGGACCGGACCAGCACCGCCATCTCCGACCAGCCGATGCCGTCCTCGAGGTGCGCGCGCCGGAGCAGGTCGGCCACGTGCTCGGTCTCCGACCTCGCCGTGTCGTACGTCGTGACGGTGACCCGGCCCTCTCCGAGGGGTCCGGTGACCGCCTCCGGCCGCCGGAAGGCCTCGAACGTGCTCGCGTCGATGGCTCCCGCCATGCCGATGGCCGAGGAGATGCGGCCGACAGCGGTGAGGATGCGCGGACCGAAGCGGCGCGTGGTCTGCAGCGCCACCACGTCGGCCTTGCTCCCGTCGGGCTTGGGAAAGGCGGCGGGGAAGTCGAGGATGCCGCGCACGTCGGCGCCCCGGAAGCCGTAGATCGACTGGTCGGGATCACCGACCACGACCAGCTCGCAGCCGGGACCGACCAGGGCCCTGAGCAGGGCCACCTGGCTGGGATCGGTGTCCTGGTACTCGTCGACGAACACGTGCCGGTAGCGCGCCCGGAGCTCCGCGCGGTGGCGTTCGGCGTCGGTGACCGCGCGGGTGACCAGGCCGGCGTAGTCGAGCGCGCTCTGGAAGTCGAGGTTGTCGAGGTAGGCGTCGAGGAAGTCCCCGGCAGCGGCGTACTCCCCCCGCCCGGAGGCCTGGCCGAGGCGGCGAAGGGCATCGGCGTCGAGGCCGCGCTCGCGGGCACGGGCCAGAAGGTCCTGCAGCTCCCGGGCGAACCCACGGGTGCGCACCGCCGCGCGGAACCCCTCGGGCCACGAGACCGCCTCGGGGCCGCGCAGCAGCTCGGCGATGACGACGTCCTGCTCGGGGGCCGAGAGCAGGTGCAGCGGCTGCGCGTAGAGGTCGGCCGGGGAGAAGTGGCGCACCAGCCCGTAGGCGAAGGAGTGGAACGTCGAGGAGATCGCCGACGACAGCGTGCGGCCCAGCCGGGCGGTGACGCGGTCACGCAGCTGCTCGGCGGCCTTGCGGCTGAAGGTGAGCGCGAGCACGGACTCCGGGTCGGCGCCGCGCCGCTCGATGCGGTCGACGATGGCCTCGACCAGCGTGGTCGTCTTGCCGGTGCCGGGCCCGGCGAGCACCAGCAGCGGGCCGGTGCCGTGCTCCACGACCGCCCGCTGGCTGCTGTCGAGGTGCGGCGCCTCGGCGCGGGCCAGCCGCTGGCGGACCAGCTGGTAGCGCGTGACGTCAGGCGCACGGTGGCCCGGGGGCCACGATCGGGATGACGTCCGGCGGTCGGTCATGGGAGAAGCCAATCATCGACGACCGACACTAGGGTCGGGGTCATGCCAGACAACGGTCCGCTCTCCGATCTGCTCGTGCTCGACCTCACCCGGGCCCTCGCCGGTCCGCACGCCGCCATGATGCTCGGCGACATGGGCGCGCGAGTGATCAAGGTGGAGAGCCCGACCGGTGACGACACCCGCTCGTGGGGTCCCCCGTTCGTGGGGGCGGAGGACGAGCGTCAGTCGACGTACTTCCTCTCGGCCAACCGCAACAAGGAGTCGCTGACCCTGGACCTGAAGGACCCCGCCGACGCGGACGTGCTCGCCCGGCTCGTCGAGCGCGCGGACGTGCTGATGGAGAACTTCCGCACCGGAGTGCTGGACCGGCTGGGCTTCCCCGTCTCACGGCTGCACGAGCTGAACCCGCGGCTGGTGGTGCTCTCGATCACCGGCTTCGGCCACGACGGCCCGGAGGCCTCGCGGGCCGGCTACGACCAGATCGCCCAGGGCGAGGGCGGGCTGATGTCGATCACCGGCACCGAGCAGCCGACCAAGGTGGGCGTGCCGATCGCCGACCTGCTCGCCGGGATGAACGGCGCGTTCGGGGTGCTGGCCGCGCTGCACGAGCGGGAGCGGACGGGCCGGGGCCGGGTGGTGCGTACGTCGCTGCTCGCCGGCACCGTCGGTGTGCACGCCTTCCAGGGCACCCGGTGGACCGTCGCCGGGGAGGTGCCCGGCCTCGCCGGCGACCACCATCCGTCGATCGCGCCGTACGGGATGTTCCAGACCGCCACCGCCCCGGTGCAGATCGCCTGCGGCTCGGAGAACCTGTGGCGGGCGCTCTGCGCGGAGTTCGGCCTGGACGCCGCCGACCCGCGCTTCGCCACGAACCCCGACCGGGTCGGCAACCGCGATGCGCTCATCACGGTGATCGAGGGCCTGTTCGCGTCCTCCTCCGCCGAGGAGTGCCTCGAGCGGCTGGCGAAGGCGGGGGTGCCGGCGGGCAAGGTGCGCACGATCGACGACGTCTACGGCTGGGAGCAGACCCGCTCGCAAGGACTGCTGCTCTCGGTGGACCACGGCACGCTCGGCACCGTGGAGCTGCCGGGCTCGCCGATCCGCTTCGACGACAACCCCTACTCCGGCGGCCGGGCACACCATCAGGCGCCGCCGCTGCTGGGCGAGCACAACGACACTATCCGCGCGTGGCTCGACGACTGAGCGTTCGCACCCGATCATGACTGCATGACTGCTGCCAGCGACGCCGTCACCTCCCTCTCGCGCGCCCTCGACCAGATCAGCGAGCTGCTCGAGCACGTGCACGCGGACAACCTGCACGACCCCACCCCCTGCCACGACTGGGACGTCGAGCAGCTCGTCGAGCACCTGGTCAAGGGCGTCCGCAAGTTCACCGACGCCGCGCACGGTGAGCAACCGGACTGGTCGACGCCACCGGAACCCGTCACCGAGAGCTGGGCGGCGGCCTTCGACGTGGTGGCCGACGACCTACGGCACGCCTGGCACCAGGCCGGCGACGCGGCCTCCCCGGGCATCATCGACTGGCAGGTGGCGGAGCTGGCCGTGCACGGCTGGGATCTCGCCCGGGCGCTCGGTCAGCCCACCAGCGAGCTGGACGCCGAGGTCGCCGGGAGGGGGTTGTCGTTCATGTCGCAGAACCTCACCGAGGACAACCGTGGCAACGCCTTCGGCAGGGCGGTCGACCTGCCCGACGGCGCGCCGGTGCAGGACCGGGTCGCCGCCTTCGCCGGCCGGGACCCGCGCGCCTGAGCGTCGCCGGACGTCCTGCGTAGTGGTCGCTCGGACGATCGGACCGCAGGACCTCCCGTACGACGTCCTGCACGGCGGTCGCTGCCACGACCGGACCGCAGGACCTCCCCTACGACGTCCTGCACGACGGTCGCCGCCACGACCGGACCGCAGGACCTCCCCT
>DATDNR010000181.1:0-14045 GCA_036518175.1 Marmoricola sp. | reverse complement strand
TTCCAGGAGCGGCGCCTCCCAGTCGATGTCGACCTCGGGGTCGTAGGACTGTCGCGCCGACGACCTCAGCAGCCGTTCGGCGACCGGGTCGGGGGCGGCACCGAGCGTGGCGGTCATCCGCTGCACCTCCGGGAGAAGAAGTTTGTCCGTTACTTGCAGTAACACCTAATGCTAGGGTTGCCCACATGGGAGGGCGAGTCAAGAACCCCGGCCGGGTGCCGGTTCCGGACGGACAGCCGGACGGGCAGCCTGGCGCACGGCCGAGCGGGCAGCCGAGCGGGCAGGCCGACGGCCGGGCGACCCGGTGGGACGACCACCGCGAGAGCCGGCGCGCGACGCTGGTCCAGGCGGCCGTCACCGCGATCGACGAGCTCGGCCCGGCGGCGAGCGTCGCCGACATCGCCCGGGCCGCCGGGGTGTCCAAGCCCGTGCTCTACCGCTACTTCGCCGACAAGTCCGACCTGCACGCCGCCGTCGGGCACTGGGGCGCCACGCAGGTCGTGGAGCGGCTGATGCCGGTGCTGCTGGACGATCAGCCGTTGCGCGAGAAGGTCTACCGCGGCTGTGACGAGTACCTCGCGCTGATCGCCGAGCACCCGCACGTCTTCCTGCTGCTCGTCGAGCACCGCGCCGTGGGCGACCCGCTGGCCGACGGGAAGCAGCGCGTCGCCGCCGCGTTCGCCCGGGTGCTCGGTGACACGCTGCGCAGCTTCGGCATCGACGCCTCCGGCGCCGAGCCGTGGGCCCAGGGGCTCGTCGGACTCGGCCTGGCCACCGGTGAGTGGTGGCTGCGCCGCAACACGATGAGCCGGGCTGCGGTCGCCGACCATCTCGGCTCCTTCGTCTGGCACGCCCTCGAGGGGATCGCCGAGGAGCACGGCGTGGCGCTGGACGCAGACGGACGACCGGGCCCCGCGCCGGGGCAGGCCGGGCCCCGATGAGCACCACGTCACGAGCCGGAGACCTCCCCCCGGAGGAGTACGACGGCCCCGCCGAGATCCTCCTCGACCAGGGGAGCATCGGGGTCACCGTCACCCTCCGCGGCCGGTTCGAGCCGATCGACGGCCGCTTCCACTGGTGGGGCCGCGTGCACCGCTGCCCCGCGCTCGACGACGCGGTGAGGTCCGGAGCCGTGGTCGCGTTGCGGACGCCGCACGGCTCGGCCGACGGACGGCTCTCCGACGTCGACCCGTGGGGTCGCTTCCGGATCAGCGGGAACGGCCGGCCACCGTTCTGAATTCGCCGCAGGTCTCGCAACGGCACCTGAGCTCGAGCGCTGGCGATGTTGCCCGAGGCCGCCAGGGACTCTGACGGACGCGCCGAGGCATTCCCCCGGCACGCCGGAGAGGCGCTGCGGGCCTGGCGATCCGGAACGGAGATGCTGCCTGCTCACCCGGTCTGCGGAGTCATGCCGATCTCGGCGGTGGTGGGACCGCCGCGAACTCATTCGGCGATCGATGCGGAGTCGGCACTTGGCGGCCCGTATCAGGCGACCTCCACTGCTTCGGGCGCGGGGAGTGACGCCAGGAAGCCGTCGACGACCTTGATCAACGCCGGCTCTGCGTCGGCGTGGATGTTGACTGGGGCGTCCAGGGGCGACGGCTCGAGCGGGGAGGGTGCCTCGATGAAGCGGTCGAGGACGAGGAAGCCGTTGACGACATGGCGCGCCTCCATGGAGGTCAGGACCGGGCGCAGGGCGTAGTCCAGGGCCAGTGCGTGGGCGACGCTGCCGCCGGTGGCGAGGGGAAGCACGGACTTGCCACGCAGCCCGTACTGGGGAGCCAAGTCGAGCCAGCTCTTCAGCAGCCCAGAGAAGGCTGCCTTGTAGACGGGGGTGGCGACCACCAGGGCGTCGGCTCGGTCGAGTCGGGCGAGGGAGTCATGGATCTGCGGGTCGGCGAAGTCGGCGTGGAGCAGTGCCTCCGGTGGCAGGTCGCGGATCCGCAGGGTGTCGACGGTGTGTCCGTGGGCGGTGAGGATGTTGGTGACGTGTCGTAGAAGCACTGCGCTGCGGGAGACGTTCATGGGGCTGCCGGAGACGGCGAGGACGTGGGCCATGAGTATGTCCGATCTGTCGACGTGGAGGGGGTCAGAAGCTGGCGGACCGCGGCGGAGCCTGGCCGGTGAGGAGGTGGCGTCCGAGGTGCTGGTACTTCCAGCGGGCGGGGTCGTGCAGGGTGTGGGTGCGGGCGTTCCGCCAGTGTCGGTCGAGGGCGTCCGTGCGCGTGGCGGAGCGGGTGCCGCACACTTCGAACAAGGTCGAGGAGATGCGCAGCGATGCCTGCTCGGCGAGGACCTTCGCGCTGGCGACGTCCACCGAGGCCCGCGTGGCAGTCTCCTCCGCTGGGTCGGCGAAGACGGCGTCGACGGCACGGCCGGCGCGGTCGAGGACCGCCTCGGCGGCGGTGAGCTCGACACTGAGCTCACCGAACCGCTGAATGGCGAGGGGGTCGTCCTCGGCGCGCTCGACGCCGGCTTCGTGCCAGGGTCTCGAGCGTGTGGTGAGGAACCGGACCGCGTCGGCCAGGGCGGCGCCGGCGATGCCGACGTCTATGGCCGCGTGCAGCAGCTGTGCGAAGGCTCCGTAGCCGTTGGCCCGGTCGAGGACCCGCCGTGGGACCACCCATTCCGGCAGCACCGCGACGTTGTCGAACAGCACGCTTCCAGAGCCTGTGACGCGCTGGCCGATGCCGTCCCAGTCGTCGACCGGGGCGACTCCCGGGATGTTGGCGGGGACGAAGACGACGTGTTCCCCGCCCGGGAGGCCACTGTGCCCTTCGGGGTCCTCGAGGCGGGCGAGGACCGCCAGCAGGTCGGCGAAGGGGGTGCCGGTGCAGTAGTACTTGGTGCCGTCCAGGCACAGGCCCCCGTCCCCTGGCCCGGGGAGCAGGCGGGTGGCGACTTCGCGGGCTGTCCGCCCGCCGCGCTCGGCCTGGGCGTTGGCAAGCAGCCGGCCGGCGACGACCTGCCGGAGGATCGCGGCCTTCTGCTCCTCGCTGGCGCACTGAAGGGTGAAGTTCACGTAGACGAAGTGGCTGTGCACGATCTGGGCCAGGTTGGGGTCGCCGGCGGCCAGGCGCCGGAAGACAGCTGCAACCGTCGAGGGCGGTGCATCGCCGCCGCCGTACCCGGCGGGCACGCTGATCCCGAGGAGTCCCGAGCGCTTGATCAGGGCCACTTCCTCGAAGGGCAGCAGGCGCTCACGGTCACGCTCCGCGGCGCCGCCGGCAAAGATCGCGGAGAGCTCATCGACGGTCCGCAACGCCTGGTCGTGGTCGAGGACCGGGACCGGTTCGCGGCAGCCCGTGGCGGCTGGTGCTGCACCCTCGAGCGTGCGCGGGCCGCCCGACGTCGCGGTTCGTACGCTGCTCATGCGGTCGCCCCTTGCGCGGCCCGCCGTGCTTCCGGGACCGCTAGACCGTAGTGGTCCCGCAACGTCTGGCCGGTGTACTCCCGGCGGAACAGACCCCGGTGCTGCAGCAGCGGGATGACCTCATCGACGAAGACGGACAGCCCGCCGGGAAGCGCCGCCGGCATGATGTTGAAGCCGTCGGCGGCACCGGCGCGGAACCAGTCCTCGAGGCTGTCCGCGATCTGCTCCGGGGTCCCGGCAAGGGTGCGGTGGCCTCGTCCGCCGCCGAGGCGGTTGAGCAGCTGCCGGACGGTGAGGTGATCGCGGCGGGCGAGCTCCAGGGTGAGGTCGTAGCGGCTGCGGTTGCCCTGGATGTCCTCCACCGCCCGCACGTGGTCGGGCAGGGGGGCGTCGAGGTCGAGCTCCTCAGCGGGCACACCGATCTGGTTGGCGAGCTGGCGCAGGGCGTGCTGGTGCACCATGAGCTCGTCAAGCTGACGCTCGAGTGCGGCGGCTTCGGCCTCGGTGCTGCCGATGATGGGCACCAGGCCGGGCAGCACCTTGACCGAGTCGGGGCTGCGTCCGACGCGGGCGGTGGCGCTCTTGAGCTGCTGGTAGAACGCCTGCCCGTCTTCAATGCTGCGTTGGGCGGTGAACACAGCCTCGGCGAACAGGGCAGCGAGCCGGATGCCGGCAGGGGACGAACCCGCCTGAACCAGGACCGGCCAGCCCTGCGCGCTGCGGGAGACGTTCAGCGGGCCGCGGACGCGGAAGTGTTCGCCGACGTGGTCCAGCGTGTGGACCTTGGCCGGGTCGGCGTAGACCCCGGCGGCTTTGTCGGCCACCACCGCGTCCGGGTCCCAGGCCGCCCACAGGCCCGTGACGACCTCGAGGAACTCGCGCGCCCGTGCGTAACGGGCGGCGTGCTCGGGGATCGTCTCGTGGCCGAAGTTGGCTCCTGCGTTCTCGTCGGCGGTGGTGACCACGTTCCAGCCCGCTCTTCCATGGCTGATGACATCCAGGGAAGCGAACTTGCGGGCGACGTTGTAGGGCTCCTCGTAGGTGGTGCTGCCGGTGGCGATGAGGCCGATCCGTTCGGTCACCACGGCCATGGCGGCCAGCAGCAGCGCCGGGTCCAGGGTCTCCGCCGGCCGGCGGGCCGGGTTGGACATCATCGAGGGACTGTCGGCGAAGAAGACCGAGTCCATCAGTCCGCGTTCGGCGATGCGGGCGAGCTGCTGGTAGTGGGTGACTTCGGCGGCGTCGCGGGGGTTGCTCTCCGGCAGGCGCCAGGCGGCCTCATGGTGGCCGACCCCCATCAGGAAGGCGTTGAGATGCAGCTGTCGGTTCTCCATGTTGTCTTTCTCCTAGGGGCAGGGATCAGGTTTGCTGGGGCGTCTCAGGCGCGCCAGCGGGACATGCGGCGCTCGAGGGCGACGAGCCCGTAGTTGACGATCAGGCCCAGAAGCGCGGTGGTCAGGATCGCGGCGTACATCTGGGGGATGAGGAAGTTGTTCTGTGCGTAGTTGATGAAGTAGCCCAGCCCGGCGGTGGCGCCGATCATCTCCGCGGCGATCAGCACCAGCACGGCCGCCGCTCCGGCCAGGCGGATGCCGGTGAAGATGGTGGGCAGGGCCGCTGGGAAGACGACCTTGCGGAAGGTAGTCACCGGGGAGAGCCCGAGGACGCGGGCGGCACGCAGCAGCTGGGGGTCGGCGGTGGAGACTCCACTGATGGTGTTCAGCAGCACCGGGAAGAAGCAGGCATAGGCGACGATGGCGATCTTGGAGGTCTCACCGATGCCCAGGATCAGCACGAAGACGGGAAGCAGAGCCAGGGCGGCGGTGTTGCGGAAGATCTCCAGTACCGGGGTGAGCAGTTCGCGTACGGGCCGGTACCAGGCGATCGCACCACCCAGCGGCACGCCCACCGCGATCGCCAGGCCGAAGCCGATGCTCGACCGGAGGAGACTGGCGTCGACGTGCTTGAGCATCTCGCCGTCGACGACCATCTGCCCCCAGGCCGCGAGCACCTGAGACAGCGGTGGGACGAAGTAGGGGTTGATCAGACCGGTCCGGGGCGCCAGCTCCCAGACCACGGCCAGCAGCGCCAGCCCGACGAGGCCGCGGGTGAGGGTCAGGGCCCGGGCACGGGCGTGGGGGGAGGCCTTGATGCCGGCCGCCTCTTCCTGGCGGGCATGGGGCCGCGCGGCAGTGGTCTCGGTGAGCAGATCAGGCAACGCGATCGGCCTCCTCTGCGGCCGGGCGCAGCTCGGGTGAGCGCGGGTCGGGTGAGCGCAGCAGCGACCAGATGTGATGCCGGTAGGTTGCGAACTGCCCCGAGGAGCGGATGTCGTGTTGTGGGCTCTTGCGGTCCAGGTCGACGTCGATCACCGTCTGCACCCGGCCGGGCCGACTGCTCATCACCGCGACGCGCTGGCCGAGGTAGACGGCCTCGTCGATGTCGTGGGTGATGAAGACGATGGTGGTGCCGGTACGGCGCCAGATGGTGAGTAGTTCCTCCTGCAGGCGTTCCCTGGTCTGGGCGTCCAGCGCGCCGTAGGGCTCGTCCATCAGGAGCACCTCGGGTTGGTAGGACAGGCTGCGGGCGATGGCTACGCGCTGCTTCATGCCGCCGGAGAGCTCTTGGGGGTAGCGGTCGGCGAAGTCGGCCAGGCCGACCAGGTCCAGGTAGTGCGCGGCTCGTGAGCGCCGGTCGGCGCGGCTCAGGCCGGCGGCCTCGAGGGCGAACTCGACGTTGCCGCGAGCGGTACGCCAGGGCAGCAGGGTGTAGTGCTGGAAGACGAATCCGCGGTCGAGTCCCGGCCCCTTGACTTCGCGCCCTTCGACGCGCACGGTGCCGCTGGCGGGGCGGGTCAGTCCGCTGATCAGGTCGAGCACTGTCGACTTCCCGCAGCCACTCGGTCCGACCAGGACGAAGAGCTCGCCCGCCTCGACGATGAGATCCAGCCCGTCGAGGGCCACGAACTGTTCACGGCGGCCGGAAGCGTTCTTGACGTTGAAGACCTGGCGTACGCCGGTCAGCTCGATCCTGCTGCTCATCTCAGCCCTTCCTCACATACGGGTTGTAGGTGTTGGTGAAGATGTCGGAGGCGTTGATGGAATCGCCCTTGACGTCGCCGCGTGACTTCAGCCAGGACAGCCACAAGTTGAAGTCGCGGCTGCGGAGGAGTCCGGCACTGGTGGCGATCCCGGTGCCGGTCCACAGGTCGAGGGCCTTGGCGTCTTCGGGTCGTCCCTGCTTGATCAGCCATGCCTGGAGCAGCTTGCGGGTCTGGGCGACGGGGTGCCGGGCAGCGAACATGACCGCCTTGGCCATCCCGGCGACGAAGCGCTTGGCCAGGTCTGGATTGGAGTCCAGGAAGTCTTCCCGCATCACGATGCTGCCGCCGTTGTACGGGCCGACGAGGTCGGTGTCCACGACCAGTCGTCGCAGGCCACCGTGCTGGAGCGCGGAGACCTCGAGGGAGCCGAAGAGGTAGGCCGCGTCGACCTTGCCCTCTCGCAGGGCGGCCTCTTCGTTGATGCCGGGAAGCGGAACCAGGGTGACCTTCTTGATCTGTGCCTGTGTCAGCCCGCCCTTGGAGAGGTAGGTGTCGAGCACGGCCTCGGCGTTGGCGCCGAGGGTGTTGACCGCCACCTTCTTGCCGATCAGGTCGCGGGCGCTGCGCAGGGTGCTGGACTTCTTGACCAGGAGTGCTGAGTTCACAGGTCCTGAGGAGCCGTAGTAGGCGAGCACCGCCTTGATCGGCGCCCCGGTGGAGGCCATCTGGGCGATGGCGCCGTTGAAGGCTGCGCCGTAGTCGACCTGGTTGCTCATCAGCGCTGCCAGGGACTGGGGGCCTCCCTGGACGGTGCCGAGGTACTGCAGCTTGATGCCTCTGAGGTATCCGAGCGCCTTGGCCAGTTCAGGCAGGTTCACGATTCCCTGGGAGCCCTGGTACCGGATGGTGCTCGTCTCCTGGGCGCCGCTGGCAGAGGTGAGGCCGCAGCCGGTGAGCGAGAAGGCGAGGAGGGTCGCCAGGGCTGCTGCGAGTGCCAGGACGACGCTGCGCGTTCGAGCGCGTAGTCGCTGCGCGACAGGACGGGGGGCGGTCGACGGGGCGGAGGGTGGTGCGGGGGACGAGGGACGCACGGCAGTGCCTTTCGTGGTGGGGCGGAGTGTGAGGGGTTCGCGCGGAGGTTCAGAGGGTTCAGGCCCGCAGGGGGGTCGAAGGGGAACGTGCTGGCGTGGCGCAGAGGGGGTTGGCGTAGACCGGGCTTGCGGCGACCGTGCAGGCGGCGATGGCCTGAACGCCGCTTCGGAAGCGGGTGAACGACAGCTCGACTGGTTCTCGCGCTGTCTGGCTGCGGTAGCCGGTAACGACGTCCTCCAGCGCTGGTGGAAAGCCGGTGAAGGCCTGTCCGACCAGAACGACCCGGTCGGGGTCGAGCATGTCGCTGGCGATCCCGACCAGCCGTCCGAGGCCGAGGGCCCGCTCAGTGAGCAGGCGGCGAGCCGCAGATGAAGTCCGTGCCGCCGCGTGCACGGCCTCGATCCTGGGCCGATCCACCAGGCCGGCGTCGTGAGCGGCACGGGCGAGTGCGTGGTCGCTCAGGTTCGCTGCGGCGCACCCCCTCCTGCCGCACCCGCACTGGGCGGCCCCGTCGGTGGGAAAGTGGGTCAGGCTGGCCACCCGGCTGACCTCGGTAGTTCCGCCCTTGTCGACCGCAAGCGCGCACCCGAGGGTCTCCCGCGCGTAGACGTAGAGGGTGGCTCCGCCGAGACCGTGTCGCCGGTGGATGAACTCGGCTGCCGCAACGGCGGCGACGTGGTCGCCCGTCATGACATCCAGTCCGAGACAATCGTGCAGCTGCTGCCCTGTGGTGTGTCGATCGACACCGAGGTCGAGCCACGGCGCAACGATCCCGCCGGCAAGCGGCACGCGGCCGGGCTGGTCGCCCAGGAGCTGTGCGGCGAGCCGGGCGATGCGCTCCATCTCGGGCGCTTCGGGAGCGTGCGGCATGGTCTTGCTCTCCACGACCCGGCCCGCGAGGTCTCCCAGGGCCACGGTGGCGAGACGAAGGCCCAGGTGCACACCGATCACGACGTGACGCTCGGGGCTGATCTCCACCGGAACCCCTGGCCGCCCCACGGTCCCCAAGGGGATCAGGTCCGCCCGTTCGCGGATCATCCCCGCCTCGAGCAGCGCGGTCACGGCCCTGGCGACTGTGGCAGCACTGAGCCCCGTGCCGCGCGCGACCTGGTCTCGCGAGACCAACCGCCGCCCGCGGACCTCCTCCAGGACGCGGCCGGCCGGTGTGCCGAACCGCCCCTGGGAAATGAGGATCGTCGCCGCGTGCTGCATCGGTGCCTCCTAGTCGTGTAAGTCCAGTGGATAACGCGAGAAAGTTAGCGCAACCTTGTGGCCCGAGCCGCGGTCCGAGCAACTCGACACCCCGGATCCGCTCACCGCGAGAGAAACCCTTGCTCAGGGCCGACGCCCTCCGGTTACCTGACGCCGGTCTGCCCCTGCACCCTCGACCTGCCGTCTCAACTCGGCATGTTCCTCACGAAAGCAACGCGGTGGCCGTGGGACGACTCACACCGTCCCGCCTCGCAATACATAGGTTTCCGATGTAATCTTCGTTGTGTGAGTCAACCGGAGGTCGAACGCCTGGCCAGCGAGCTGGTCGTGCAGGCCGCCCGCCTGGTGCGGGCGGTGCGCCGGGCACTGGAGCAGCCGACCGGCACCCGGGCCCTGTCGCTGCTCGACGAGCTCGGTCCTGCCACGGTCACCCAGCTCGCGCACGCGGACCGCTGCTCCCAGCCGACGATGACCGGCACGGTGCGCACGCTGGTCGAGCACGGCTGGGTCCGCCGGCGGCCGAACCCCGACGACGCGCGCAGCTCGCTGGTGGAGCTGACCGGGCAGGGCCGCGCCGTGCTCGAGGAGACCCGCCGCGCCCACGGCTCGGCCGTCGCCGCCCGACTCACCCGTGACAACCGCTTCGGCGTCGACGAGCTGGCCACCGCCGTGGCCGTGCTCAAGGAGGTCCTCGACGCCCCCGTCGCCCATTCGAGAGGAAGTCTGTGAGCACCACGTCCACCGCCGAGTCCAAGGGCTCGATTCTGCGCCAGCCACGCGCCGTCTGGGCGGTCGCGTTCGCCTGCGTGATCGCGTTCATGGGCATCGGCCTCGTCGACCCGATCCTGAAGTCGATCGCGGCCAAGCTCGAGGCGACCCCGAGCCAGGTCTCGCTGCTGTTCACCAGCTACATGGCGGTGATGGGGGTCGCGATGCTCATCACCGGTGTGGTGTCGAGCCGGATCGGGGCCAAGAAGACCCTGCTCTCCGGCCTGGTGCTGATCATCGCCTTCGCCGCACTGGCCGGCTCGTCCAGCTCCGTTGCGGGCGTGATCGGCTTCCGCGCCGGGTGGGGCCTGGGCAACGCCCTCTTCGTCGCCACCGCGCTGTCGACGATCGTCTCCGCCGCAAGCGGCTCGGTCGCCCAGGCGATCATCCTCTTCGAGGCGGCGCTGGGCATCGGCATCGCGTCGGGACCGCTCGTCGGCGGCCTGCTCGGGGAGCACTCGTGGCGGGCACCCTTCTACGGCGTCTCGACGCTGATGGCCATCGCGCTCGTGGCGACCACGTTCTTCCTCCCGCCGACCCCGGCCACCGGGAGGCGCACGTCGCTGGCCGACCCGTTCCGGGCGCTGAAGCACAAGGCACTGCTGCTGCTCGCGCTGACCGCGGTCTTCTACAACATCGCCTTCTTCACCATCCTGGCCGCCGGCCCCTTCGCCCTGCCGGACGCCGGCATCCTGCAGATCGGCTGGATCTTCTTCGGCTGGGGCCTGCTGCTGGCGATCACCTCGGTGCTGGTGGCACCGGTGCTGCAGCGCTGGTTCGGCACCCTGCCGAGCATGGTCGGTGCGCTCGCGCTGTTCACCCTCGACCTGGCGGTGATGGCGCTGTTCACCCAGCACACCGTCGTGATCATCGTCGGCATCATCCTCGCCGGCGCGTTCATCGGCATCAACAACACCCTGATCACCGAGGCGGTGATGAAGTCCGCGCCGGTGGAGCGCCCGGTCGCGTCGGCGGCGTACTCCTTCGTCCGCTTCATCGGCGGCGCGGTCGGCCCCTACGTCGCGCTCAAGCTCGGCGAGAAAGTGGACCCGCACGCACCGTTCTGGTTCGGTGCGGCCGGGGCCTTCATCGCGGTGGTCATCGTGGCGCTGAGCGCCCGCAGGATCCAGCGAGCCATCCACGGCGACGAGGTGCCCGCGGTCCACTCCGAGGACGAGGCGGAGTCGGTGCTGGTGGGCGACCTGGACTGACGCAAGAAGCCTCGAGCGCCGCCACGGCCGTGTTGCCGTGGCGGCGCTTTGGCGTCCACGTCGAGGGCGGGTTGGTTCTGGTCCTCTCGCGGACTTGCCCATAACTTGGCTCCAGGAGCGCATCAGGCCGCTCGTCCGTCCCCAGGAGGTGACGCCCTTGTCGACCGCCGACGAGACCGGGCTGGACAACGAGCTGGTCGATGCGCTCGTGCGCAGCAGGCGATTCTTCACCCGGGGCGAGATCAGCCCGGACCTGCGCACGTTGCACAAGCGGGGAGGCCGCACCGCCGACGACTTCTACCGCGACCGCTGGAGCCACGACAAGGTCGTCCGCTCCACCCACGGGGTGAACTGCACCGGTTCCTGCTCCTGGAAGGTCTACGTCAAGGACGGGATCATCACCTGGGAGACCCAGCAGACCGACTATCCCTCCACGGGGCCGGACCGGCCCGAGTACGAGCCCCGCGGCTGCCCGCGCGGCGCTGCGTTCTCCTGGTACACCTACTCCCCCACCCGGATCCGCTACCCCTACGTCCGGGGTGCACTGCTGCAGATGTACCGCGAGGGGAAGCGGCAGTGGGACGGCGACCCGGTCAAGGCCTGGGCGCACGTGGTCGACAACCCCCAGCGGGCGAGGGCCTACAAGTCCGCGCGCGGCAAGGGCGGGCTCGTGCGGGCGACGTGGGACGAGGCGGTGGAGATGATCGCCGCCGCCTACGTGCACACGATCGACAGGTGGGGCCCCGACCGGGTGGCGGGCTTCTCGCCGATCCCGGCGATGTCGATGGTCTCGCACGCCTCGGGCGCGCGGTTCACCTCGCTGGTGGGCGGCACCATGCTCTCCTTCTACGACTGGTACGCCGACCTGCCCGTCGCCTCCCCGCAGGTCTTCGGCGACCAGACCGACGTGCCGGAGTCCGGCGACTGGTGGGACGCCGGCTACCTGGTCATGTGGGGCAGCAACGTGCCGGTCACCCGCACGCCGGACGCGCACTGGATGACCGAGGCCCGCTACCGCGGCCAGAAGGTCGTGGTGGTCTCCCCCGACTACGCCGACAACGTGAAGTTCGCCGACGAGTGGCTGCCGGCCAACCCGGGCACCGACGCCGCGCTCGCCACCGCGATGGGGCACGTGATCCTCAAGGAGTTCTTCGTCGACTCCACGACGCCCTACTTCGACGGCTACGTCAAGAAGTACACCGACCTGCCCTTCCTGGTCCGTCTCGACGGCGGGGGCGGGTCGCCGTACACGCCGGGGAAGTTCCTCACCGCCGCGGACCTCGGCGCGCCCGAGGAGAACGCCGACTTCCGCACGGTGTTGGTCGACGCCCGCACCGGCGAGGCCGTAGTGCCCAACGGCACGCTGGGGCACCGGTTCGGCGAGCAGGGCAAGGGGCGCTGGAACCTCGACCTCGGCGACATCGATCCGCTGCTGACGCTCGCCGGCTCGGGCGAGGCGGTGGAGGTCGCGCTGCCGCGGTTCGACACCGGCCCGTCGGAGACCATGGTGCGTGGCGTGCCGGTGCGGCGAGTGGGGGGCGCGCTGGTGACCACGGTCTTCGACCTGCTGCTGGCCCAGTACGGCGTCGCCCGGGAGGGCCTGCCCGGCAGCTGGCCGTCGTCGTACGACGACCCGTCCCAGCCCGGCACCCCCGCCTGGCAGGAGCCGATCACCGGCGTCCCGGCTGCGGCCGCCGCCCGGATCGGCCGCGAGTTCGCGCAGAACGCCGCGGAGTCGCGGGGCCGGTCGATGATCCTGATGGGCGCGGGCACCAACCACTGGTTCCACTCCGACACGATCTACCGCACCTTCCTGGCGCTGACCACGCTGACCGGCTGCCAGGGCGTCAACGGCGGCGGGTGGGCGCACTACGTGGGCCAGGAGAAGGTCCGGCCGATCACCGGCTACACCCAGCTGGCGACCGCGCAGGACTGGTCACGTCCGGCCCGGACGATGGTCCAGACCGCGTACTGGTACCTGCACACCGACCAGTTCCGCTACGACCCGTTCGGGGCCGACACGCTGTCCGCGCACGCGACCGGGGGAAGGTTCAGCGGGATGACCACCGCCGACCTGATCGCGCAGAGCGCCCGGATGGGCTGGATGCCGTCCTACCCCACGTTCGACAAGAACCCCCACCTGATCGCCGAGGACGCCAGGGCCGCCGGCAAGCCGGTCACCGAGTGGGTGCCCGAGCAGCTGCGCACGGGATCGCTGCGCTTCGCCGCGGAGGATCCCGACGCGCCGGAGAACTTCCCGCGCGTGCTCAGCGTGTGGCGCTCCAACCTGCTCGGCTCGAGCGCGAAGGGCAACGAGTACTTCCTCAAGCACCTGCTGGGCACGGACTCCTCCCTGCGCGCCGCGGAGGCCGCACGCCGGCCCCGCGACGTGGAGTGGCGCGAGCAGGCGCCCGAGGGAAAGCTCGACCTGCTGATGACCATCGACTTCCGGCAGACCAGCACGACCGTCTTCTCCGACGTGGTGCTGCCCGCGGCGACCTGGTACGAGAAGCACGACCTGAACACCACCGACATGCACCCGTTCGTGCACTCCTTCAACCCCGCGATCGCGCCGCCGTGGCAGACCCGCACCGACTGGGACGCCTGGCAGGCGATCGCGGCGAAGTTCTCCGAGCTCGCCGGGCCGCGGCTGGGCACCCGCACCGACGTGGTGGCCGTGCCGCTGATGCACGACACGGCCGACGAGCTGGCCAACCCGCACGGTGTCGCCCGCGACTGGAAGCGTGGCGAGTGCGAGCCGGTGCCGGGGTTGACGATGCCGAAGCTGGTCACGGTCGAGCGCGACTACGGTGCCGTCGGGGCCAAGATGGCCGCGCTCGGCCCGCTGCTGGAACGGCTCGGAGCCACCACCAAGGGCGTCACCTTCGACGTGACGGAGGCGGTCGACTACCTGAAGGCGAAGAACGGCGTGGTGCGCGGCGGGATCGCCGACGGCCGGCCCACCCTGCTGCAGGCCCACCACGCCTGCGAGGCGGTGCTGGCCCTGTCGGGCACCACCAACGGGCACCTGGCGGTCCAGGGCTTCCGGCAGCTGGAGGAGCGCACCGGCACGGTGCTGCACGACCTGGCGGCCGAGCACGAGGGCAAGCAGATCACCTTCGCCGACACCCAGACCCGACCCCAGCCGGTGATCACCTCACCGGAGTGGAGCGGGTCGGAGAGCGGCGGCCGGCGCTACAGCCCGTTCACGGTCAACGTCGAGCGGCTCAAGCCCTGGCACACCCTGACCGGACGGCAGCACTTCTACCTCGACCACGACTGGATCAGCGAGCTGGGTGAGGGCCTGCCGGTCTACCGGCCACCGGTGGACATGGGGTCGCTCTTC
>DATDNR010000180.1:0-10329 GCA_036518175.1 Marmoricola sp. | reverse complement strand
TTCCCCCCAGGGGTCGGGTTGAGTGTGCCCGCGGTCTGCGCGAACATGCCCCGGACGCAGCGGGCGCGGTGACCGTGGCACAGCGCCGATGATCGCGCCCGCCCCGTCAGTGGCGGGCCCGGAGACCCTCGGCGATCAGCTCGGCGAGGTGCACCGGACGACGGTGGGGGTCGGCGTACTCGCGGATCTGGGTGCGGCAGGAGAAGCCGTCTGCCAGCACCGCGGTGCCGTCGTCGGCATCGTTCACCCGCGGCACGAGCACCCGGTGGGCGAGGTCGCGGCTGACCTGGCCGTGGCCGGCGGTGAAGCCGAAGTTGCCGGCCAGCCCGCAGCAGCCGGACTCGAGGTGCTCGGCGTCGACCCCGGCGTCCTTGAGCAGCTTCTGGTCGTCGTCCCAGCCCATAATCGCGTGCTGGTGGCAGTGCACCTGCGCGATCGCCCTGCTCCGGGGGACGTGCGGTGGCTGCCAGCCCGGGGTGTGCTCCTGCAGCAGCTCGGCGAAGGTGACGGTGGCGTCCTTGAGCTTGCGCACGTCGGTGTCCTCGGGGAGCAGCTCCGGGCCGTCGCTGCGCAGCACGGCGGTGCAGCTCGGCTCGAGCCCGACGACGAGGCCACCGCGGTGCAGGTGGTCGGCGACCACGCCGGTGGCGTGCCGCAGCTGCTTGCGGGCCGTGCGGAGCTGCCCGGTGGAGATCCAGGTGAGCCCGCAGCACAGCGGCTCGGTGGGGATGTCGACCGTCCAGCCGGCGTCCTCGAGCACGGTCACCGCGGCCTTGCCGATGTCGGGCTCGAACCGGTTGGTGAAGGTGTCCGGCCAGAGCACCACGGTGCCCCGGTCGCCGGTGACCTTCGGACGGTCCTTCCACCAGTCCTGCAGCGACTGGCGGGCGAACTTCGGCACGGTGCGGTCCTCCAGACCGGCCGCCCGGGTCGCGAGCCGGCGCAGCGCGGGCACGCCGGAGGCCAGGTTGGCCACCCCGGCCAGGCCGGCGTCCTGCACCAGCCGCGCCATCCTGGGCAGGTTGCCGAGGGCGTAGTCGGCGCGCGGCCGGAGCCGGCCCTTGTAGTGGTGGGCGAGGAACTCCGCTTTGTAGGTGGCCATGTCGACGCTGACCGGGCAGTCGGCCTTGCAGCCCTTGCAGGCCAGGCAGAGGTCGAGGGCGTCCTTGACCTCCTCCGACCGCCAGCCGTCCGTGATCGGCCCGTCGCCGTGACCGTTCATCATCTCGAAGAGCAGCCGCGCCCGGCCGCGGGTGCTGTGCTGCTCGTCGCCGGTGACCTGGTACGACGGGCACATCACCTGGTGTCCGTCGTTGCTGTGCTGGCGGCAGCGCCCCACGCCCACGCACCGCTGGGCGGCCTGGACGAAGGAGCCCTTGTCGTCGGGGAAGGCGAAGAAGAGCCGGTCGGGCTGGTGCGGTGACCAGCTGGCCCCGAACCGCAGGTGCTCGTCGAGCTTCGCCGGGTGCACCACCTTGCCGGGGTTCATCCGGTTGTCCGGGTCGAAGACGGCCTTCAGCTGTTCGAAGGCGCCGACGAGCCGCTCGCCGAACATCAGGGTCAGCAGCTCGCCCCGGCTCTGACCGTCACCGTGCTCGCCGGACAGCGAGCCGCCGTAGGAGACCACGAGGCGCGCCGCGGACTCCATGAAGCGGCGGTAGGTGTGCACGCCCTCGGCGCTGAACAGGTCGAAGGGGATGCGGGTGTGCACGCAGCCCTGGCCGAAGTGCCCGTAGAGGCTGGGCCCCACGTCGCTGAGGTAGCCGAACTCGTCGTAGAGGTCGTAGAGGTCGGCGAGGTAGTCGCCGAGCCGGTCGACCGGCACGGCGGAGTCCTCCCAGCCCTCGAAGGTGTCCGGGTGCCCGGGCACGTGCGCGGTGGCGCCGAGGCCCGCCTCGCGGACGGCCCAGAACTGGTCCTCCTGCCGCGGGTCGTCGAGGATGTCGGCGGACGGGTGGTGCTTGCCCTGCTGCAGCTTGTCGACCATCGCCTTGGCCTGCCGCTCGACCTCCGCGCGGTCGTCGCCGCCGAACTGCACCATCAGGAAGCCGTCGCCGTCGGGCAGCGAGTCGAGCGTCACCCCGTGCATGTGCTTGATGCGCTCGTCGCGGACGAGGTAGTGGTCGACGCCCTCCAGGGCGATCGGCTCGAATTCCAGCACGTCCGGCACGGCCCGGGCCGCGTCGACGATCGTGTCGAACCCGAGCACGACGAGCACCCGCTCGTGCAGCACCGGGATCAGCTGGAGCTCGGCCCGCAGCACGGTCACGAGCGTCGACTCGCTGCCGACGAGCGCGCGGGCGACGTGGAACCCCTGCTCGGGCAGCAGCTGGTCGAGGTTGTAGCCGGACACCCGCCGGGGGATCTGCGGGAAGCCCGAGCGGATGTCGTCGGCGTACTCGTCGCGCAGCGCGCGCATGCCGCGGTAGACCGCCGCCCGCGGGTCACCGCGACGCTCGATCTCGGCGTACTCCTCGTCGCTGGTCGGCCCGCACCAGAAGCGGGTGCCGTCGGCGAGCATCACCTCGAGCCGGGCGATGTTGTCCGAGACCTTGCCGCTGCGCTGCGCGGTGGCGCCGCACGAGTTGTTGCCGATCATGCCGCCGAGCGTGCAGTTGGGATGGGTGGCCGGCTCGGGGCCGAAGCGCAGGTCGTGCTGCGCGAGCTGACGGTTGAGGTCGTCGAGCACGATGCCCGGCTCGACGACGCAGGTGCGGGCCTCGGTGTCGACCGACAGCAGCCGGTTGCAGTGCTTGGTCCAGTCGATGACGACCGCGTGGTTGGTGCACTGCCCGGCGAGGCTGGTGCCTCCGCCCCGGGAGAGCAGCGGCACGCCGAGCTCGGCGCAGACCCTGACCGCCTCGGCTCCGGCGTCCACCGATGCCGGGACGACCACGCCGATGGGCACCTGGCGGAAGTTCGAGCCGTCCGTGGAGTAGGCGGCGAGCGCCTGGTCGTCGAAGCGGACTTCGCCGTCGACGCGCGCGTGAAGGGCGGCCTGCAGCCGCTCGAGGTCGTATCGCATGTCGATACTCCTACCCCCGCCGCACCCGGCCACACCAGCGCGCGACGAGGGTTCAGCGGATGCGCAACGGGTAACGATCCGAGGATGGCAGGGAACCACGGCGGCGAGGACGGCGGCAACACCGACGGCGGCGGGCAGCGCAGCGGCGACAAGGGCTCCACCATCACGGTGCTGCTCGCCGGCGGCGCCAACCTGGTCATCGCCGTCGCCAAGGCGGTCGGCGGCATCATGAGCGGCTCCTCGGCGATGCTGTCGGAGGCGGCCCACTCGGTCGCCGACACCCTCAACCAGGTCTTCCTGATGACCGCGATCCGGCGCAGCTCCAAGGACGCCGACAGCGAGCACCCCTTCGGCTACGGGATGGAGCGCTACTTCTGGTCGCTGCTCGCGGCGGTCGGGATCTTCGTGCTGGGGGCGGGCTTCTCGGCCTACGAGGGCCTGCACCAGATCCTGCAGCCCGAGGAGCAGAAGGGCATCCTGATCCCGATGGTGGTGCTGGCGCTGGCCTTCCTCATGGAAGGCACCTCGCTGGTGCGAGGACTGTGGCAGGTGCGCCAGGATGCCCGCCATCGCGGTGCCGCGACGATGCCCTACCTGCTGCACGAGGCGGAGCCGACGGTGCGCGGCGTCGTGTTCGAGGACAGCGCCGCGGTCGCCGGCCTGATCTTCGCGGCGGCCGGCATCCTGCTCGACCACCTCACCGGGCAGACCGTGTACGACGCGGTCGCCTCCTTCCTGATCGCGGGCATCCTCATCGTGGCGGCGTACGGGCTGGCGGCGCAGAACCGGGACTACCTGATCGGCCGCTCGGTGCCCCAGGACGTGCTGGAGGGCCTGCGCGACCAGATCTGCCGCACCGACGGCATCGAGCAGGTGGTCCAGCTGCTCACCCTCCAGCTCGGCCCCGAGCAGGTGCTCGTCGCGGCCCGCGTCGAGGTCGATCCGCACGCGCCCGGCCGCGACCTCGAGCAGGTCGCCGACGAGGTCGACCGGCGCATCTGCCAGGCCTTCCCCCAGGTGCGCCACGTCTTCCTCGATCCCACGCCGGACCCTCAGGAGACTCACAGCCAGCACGGGGTTGACCGCTCCGCGGCGGGGTAGGAGGCAACCATGAGCTCGAAGAACGTTGCTGACTACCTGCTCGAACGCCTGCGTGAATGGGAGGTCACCGAGGTCTTCGCCTTCCCCGGTGACGGCATCAACGGCATCCTGGGCGCCTTCGGCCGCGCCGACAACCAGCCGAAGTTCGTGCAGTCACGCCACGAGGAGATGTCGGCATTCGAAGCGGTCGGCTACGCCAAGTTCACCGGCAAGGTCGGTGTCTGCATGGCCACGTCCGGGCCGGGCGCGATCCACCTGCTCAACGGGCTGTACGACGCCAAGCTCGACCATGTCCCCGTCGTGGCGATCGTCGGTCAGACCAACCGCTCGGCGATGGGTGGCTCCTACCAGCAGGAGGTCGACCTCAAGACGCTGTTCTCCGACGTCTCGGAGTACGTCCAGGTCGTCACCGTGCCCGAGCAGCTGCCCAACGTGCTCGACCGGGCGATGAAGGTCGCCCAGGGCCGCCGCGGCGTGGCGACGCTGATCGTGCATGCCGACGTGCAGGAGCTCGCCTACTCCCCGCCCACGCACGAGTTCAAGATGGTGCCGTCCAGCTCGGCCCCGCCCTCGAAGCCGGTGGTGGTGCCCGACGACGAGTCGGTCCGCAAGGCCGCGGAGGTGCTCAACGCCGGCTCGAAGGTCGCGATGCTGGTCGGCGCCGGTGCCGTCGACGCGCGCGAGGAGCTGATGCAGGTCGCCGACCTCCTCGGCGCCGGGGTGGCCAAGGCGCTGCTCGGCAAGGACGTGCTGTCCGACGAGCTGCCCTACGTGACCGGGCCGATCGGCCTGCTCGGCAGCCGGCCCAGCTACGAGATGATGATGGACTGCGACACCCTGCTCACCGTGGGTTCGAGCTTTCCCTACACCCAGTTCATGCCGGAGTTCGGCCAGGCGCGCGGCGTGCAGATCGACGTCGACCCGACCTTCATCGGGATGCGCTACCCCTACGAGGTCAACCTCGTCGGGGACGCCCGGGCGACGCTGCGCGCGCTCATCCCGCACCTGCAGAAGAAGAGCGACGACTCCTGGCGCAAGACCATCGAGAAGAACGTCGGGCAGTGGTGGGAGTCGATGGCCGCCGAGGCGGAGGTCGAGGCCGACCCGATCAACCCGATGAAGCTCATCGCCGAGTGCTCACCGCGGCTGCCGGACGACGCCATCGTGGCTGCCGACTCCGGATCCTCCGCGAACTGGTACGCCCGCCAGCTCAAGTTCCGCGGCCAGATGCGTGGCTCGCTCTCCGGCAACCTCGCCACCATGGGTCCGGGGGTGCCCTACGGCATCGGGGCGAAGTTCGGGCACCCCGACCGCCCGGTGGTGGTCTTCGAGGGCGACGGTGCGATGCAGATGAACGGCATGGCCGAGCTGATCACCATCGCCCGCTACTGGCAGGAGTGGTCCGACCCCCGGCTGGTCGTCGCGGTGCTGCACAACGACGACCTCAACCAGGTCACCTGGGAGATGCGCTCGATGACCGGCGCGCCGAAGTTCGTGGAGTCCCAGAAGCTGCCGTCGGTGAACTACGCCGGCTTCGCCCGCGACCTCGGGCTCAACGGCCACGAGATCACCGACCCGGCCGCGCTCGGGGGTGCGTGGGACGCCGCGTTCGCCGCTGACCGGCCCACCGTGCTCGACGTGCACGTCGACCCGGAGATCCCGCCGATCCCGCCGCACGCGACGCTCGACCAGATGCTCTCCACGGCCAAGGCGATGGCCGAGGGCGACGAGAACCGGTGGCACGTGCTCAAGGAGGGCATGAAGACCAAGGCACGGGAGATCTTCCCCGGAGATGACGCCAAGGGCGAAGACGCCAGGGGCTGAGCCCCTTCGGCACGCGCCGGGCCGCATCAGGAGGACGCGGCCCGGCGCTCCGGCTTCGGCTCCGGCTGCCACAGCGGGATGCCCACCCACAGCAGCGCGAACACCAGCACGGCCCCGACACCGGCGACGGCACCGGCGGTGAGCCCGGCGACGACGTCGAAGGCGAGGAACGCCACGCCCCCGGTCGTCAGCGCGATCATCGCCAGCCCTGCCCGGGCGATCTGGTTGGCGATGTCGACCAGCCACGGCTTCTCTCCGTGGCGGAACAGCACCCGGTGGAAGGCCGCCGGAGACATCATCAACGCGGTGGACAGGATCGCGCCGGTCAGCACGACCAGGTAGGCGTTGCGCTGCAGCTGGGTCAGCTGGCTGAAGCGGCTGCTGAACGGCACCGTCAGCAGGAAGCCGGTCAGCACCTGGATGCCCGTCTGGGTGACGCGCAGCTCCTGCAGCAGCTCACTCCAGTTGCGGGTGAGCTGCTCTCGGCGGGACTCGGCGTCCTCCTGCGCGTCGCGGTCGACGCCCTTCTCGCTCATGGCCTAATGGTGGCGGGTCCGGTCCAGCGCTGCACGCACCAGGGCGGCGGCCAGCGTGGCGACCCGTCCCGGATCGTCGTCGACCAGCCGGCCGAGCCCGGCCGGGTCGGTCGGCAGGCCGCGGCGACCGGCCTCCTCGCGGGCTCGCTCGTCGAAGTACGGCGCGACCTCGGGCCAGACCGCCTGGACCTCCCGGCAGAAGATCCCCGCGCCGGCGGGGCCGATCCGCTGGAACCGTATGAGCTCCTGCTCCAGCCCGGCCACGCCCGCGCCGGTCTCGGCCGGCCGGATCCGGCGCAGGTCACCGCGGTGCTCCTCGAGGAGCCGGTCGCACAGCTGCTCGAGCGCGGTCGCGGTGGACTCGTCGTACCTGCGGTAGCCGCCGCGTCCGAGCGCGTCGACCCGCTGCTGCCAGGTGCTCCGACGCATCCGCTGGGGGGTGCGCCAGCCGGTGCGGAACAGCTCGCGGGCGGTGGCCGTCGCAATGGCTGCGGAGATCCGCGTCGAGGCGAGCTGGCTGAGCACCAGCAGCTGGAAGAGGGGCGCCGGCTTGTCGCGCAGGGTGATGCCGGCCTCCGCGGCGTAGGTCTGGCCGTGCTCGGCGAGCAGGTCGGCAACTGCATCGGTCACCCAGCCGATGATGGCAGGTCCGGCGGCGATGAAAAAAGTTGAAGAATGTCGCTTCCGGGACTCGCCAATTGTCGGCTCGATGTCGCAAAGTGGGGCATGCAGCCGGGGGGCTGGCGAGGTCCTGGACAGGAGATCGACGTGGAGCAGGGGGAGCGGTCGGGCGGTGACGGGGCTGCCCGCTTCACGCACGAGGTCGTCTTCTACGACGGAGCCGCCGCTCGTCCCGCTGCCCTGCTGCCCTTCATCCGCGGCGGGGTCGCGGCCGGCGAGCCCGTGCTCGTTGCCCTTCCCGGCGCAGCGATCCCGGGCGTGCGGGATGGGGTCGGCGGATCTGCCGGCGTGGAGTTCGTCGACATCACCGAGTTCGGTGGCAACCCCGCCCGGATCATCCCGGTGTGGCGCCGGTTCGTCGACGAGCACGCCGGCGAGGGCGCCGTCCGGGGGATCGGCGAGCCCGCCTGGGTGGGGCGCCGAGAGGTCGAGATGACCGAGGCCTCCCTCCACGAGGCGCTGCTCAACGTGGCCTTCGACGACGGACCCGCGTGGCGCCTGCTCTGTCCCTACGACTCCGCGCGACTGCCGGGCTGGGTCATCGACGAGGCACGGCGCACGCATCCGCTCGACCACGCCGGCGCGAGCCATTCCGGCTACGCGGGCCACGACTACGCCCACGCCGCCTTCGGCAGCCGGCTTGCGCCGGCGCCCGGCACGGCCCAGCGGTTCGTCTACGGCATCGGTGAGCTGGCAGAGGTGCGTGACCTCGTGCAGGCAGTCGGCGCCGGAATGGGCGTGGCCGAGGCCGCCGTCGACGACCTCGTGCTGGCTGTGCACGAGCTGGCCACCAACAGCGTCCGGCACGCCGGAGGCAAGGGCGTGCTGCTGCTCTGGAGCGAGCCCGACGCCTTGGTGGTGGAGATCCGCGACGCGGGCCGCATCGCCGATCCGATGGTGGGGCGGGCCGAGCCTCCCTTCGACGCGCAAGGGGGCCGCGGCATCTGGATGGTCAACCAGCTCAGCGACCTCGTGCAGATCCGTTCCGACGAGACCGGCACGCAGGTCAGACTGTATACATGGCTGTGACCGACACCCTCGCCCGCCACAACATCACCGTCACCGGTCGCCCCGAGGGGCAGCCGATGCTCTTCGCCCATGGCTTCGGCTGCGACCAGCAGATGTGGCGCCACGTGGCGCCCCACTTCGAGGACGAGTTCTCGGTGGTGCTCTTCGACCACGTCGGTGCCGGCGGCTCCGACCTGAGCGCGTACGACGCCACCCGCCACGCCTCGCTCGCGGGGTACGCCGAGGACGTGCTCAGGATCGTCACTGACCTCGACCTCCACGACGTGGTCTTCGTGGGCCACTCCGTCTCGGCGATGATCGGCGTGCTCGCCGAGCAGATGGCGCCCGACCGGTTCGACAAGCTGGTCCTGGTCGGCCCCTCACCGCGCTACGTGGACGACGACGACTACGTGGGCGGCTTCGCCGAGGAGGACATCCTGGAGCTGCTCGACTCCCTCGACAGCAACTACCTCGGCTGGTCCGCCGCGATGGCACCGGTGATCATGGGCAACTCCGACCGGCCCGGCCTGGGGCAGGAGCTGACCGAGAGCTTCTGCCGCACCGACCCCGAGATCGCCCGGCAGTTCGCCCGGGTGACGTTCCTCACCGACTCGCGCGAGGACCTTCCCGGCGTGCGTGCCCCGACGCTGGTGCTGCAGTGCCGCGACGACGTGATAGCGCCGGTCGCGGTCGGCCGATTCGTCGCTGCAGCCATCCCGGGCAGCGTCCTCGTCGAGCTCGACGCCACCGGTCACTGCCCCAACCTGAGCGCTCCGGCCGAGACCACGGCGGCCATCTCCGACTTCGTCCGGCCCGCGCGGGTCCGGGTCGGCGGATGACCCATCGGGAGGTCGCCCTCGACGGGTTCTGTGACGCGCTGCTCGACGACGACCCGCAGGCGCTCTACGACCGCGCTCCCTGCGGCTACCTCTCCACCACTCCCGACGGCCGGATCCTGAAGAGCAACGAGACCTTGCGTACCTGGACCGGCTACCCGGAAGCCGCCCTGCTGCAGCGTTCCTTCGTCGAGCTGCTGACGCCCGGCGGCCGCCTCTACCACGAGACCCACTTCGCGCCGATGCTGCGGCTGCAGGGAAGGGTGCGCGAGATCGCGCTCGACGTGGTCCGCGCCGATGGCACCCGGCTGCCGGTGCTCGTCAACGCCACCCTGGAGCGGGACGGTGCCGGGCGGCCGACCATGGTGCGGATCGCGCTGTTCGACGCCACCGAGCGGCGGGAGTACGAACGCGAGCTGCTGCAGGCCAAGCGGCGCGCCGAGGAGTCCGAGCAGCGCTCCCGGCAGCTGGCCCAGACCCTGCAGCAGACACTGCTGCCGCCCCGGCAGCCGGCGATTCCCGGCCTGGAGGTGGCGGCAGCCTTCCGGGCCGCGGGCGAGGGCACCGAGCTCGGGGGCGATTTCTACGACGTCTTCCAGATCGCCGAGGGCGACTGGGTCGCGGTGATCGGTGACGTCTGCGGCAAGGGTGTCGAGGCGGCCATGCTCACCGCCCTCGTCCGCGACACCCTGCGTGCGGTGGTCGTGGGGCTGCACGCACCCAGCCAGGCGCTGCAGGCTCTCAACGAGGTGCTGCTGCAGCACCACACCCGCAGGTTCTGCACCCTCGCCATGCTCCGGCTCCAGCATGCGGACGGCAGCTGGCGGGTCACGGCCGGCACCGGCGGACACCCGAGGCCGCTGGTCGTGCGGCCAGGCGCTGCGGCGGCGGAGGTGGGTGGGCCGGGGCCGCTGGTGGGCGTGCGCGAGCAACCCGACTTCGTCGACGAGCAACTGGTGCTGGGGCCCGGTGACGCCGTGGTGCTCTACACCGACGGCGTCACCGAGTGCCGCAGCGCCGCCGACTTCTACGGCGACGAACGGCTGCGAGGCGTGGTCAGGCGTGGCGCGGAGAGCGCGCAGGCGCTGGTCGACGCCGTGCTGGAGGACGTGCTCGCCTTCTCGGCGGGTCCGCCACGGGACGACATCGCCGTCCTGGCCCTCCGCTTGCCGCCGTCCTAGGCGCCCCAGCCGCGACCCTGCTTGCGGGAGACCTTGTGGGACGGTGCACCGCCGTCCCGGCGGACGAGGCCGCCGCCGCTGGGCACCACGTTGACCTCCTGGTCGATCGAGGGGGGTGCCTCGGCGAGGTCGCTGCT
>DATDNR010000179.1:0-30845 GCA_036518175.1 Marmoricola sp. | reverse complement strand
CGGGCGTCGGCCAGCGCCGTAGCCAGGCCTGGTGCACGGGCAGCACCCGCGACACCGGGGTCTGCTGGAGCATGAACTCCGAGACCAGCACCGCCCACGGTCCGGCATCGGGACGGCGCCAGGGCAGGTCGCGGGCGTGGGCGTCGTACCAGCGCAGCACCGGCTCGTGCAGGCTGTTGCTCGTCGGGTCCATCGGCGTGATCCTAGGCCGCTTCCTGCTCTGCCGGCGCTCCGGTGTGGCTCCGCCGGATCGCGGCCGGTGCTGACTACGGTGGTCGCCATGTCCGCCCGGAGGAGTCCGACCCCTCGCCCGCGCGGGCGGCTGCCCCAGCGGGTCTACTGGTTCCGCCGGACGCTGGTGCTGCTCACCGCGCTCGCCCTGGTCTACGGCGTCGCCCACCTGCTCGGCGCCGGCGGCGGGAGCGACGGTACGGCGACCATCACCGCTGCCCACCCGCACCGCTCGAGCACGCCGACGCCCACCCCGTTCGTGGGACCCGTCGGCGCGCCCGTCGACGGCAGCAGCGCCACCGGGGCCCCCGCCCAGCAGGGGACGACCCCCGCGCCCGCGGCGCCGCTGGCCACCCCGAGCGGTCCGTGCACCCCCGCCGACGTCAGCGTCAGCCCCGCCGTCTCCCGGGCGGCCGCGGGTGGACCGATCACCGTGCGGCTCGACCTGACCGGCACCCAGCCCGCGTGCTCCTTCACCGTCTCGCCGAAGACCGTGGTGCTGAAGGTGACCTCGGGCAGCGACCGCATCTGGTCGAGCCAGGACTGCCCCAGGGCGGTCCCGACGCGCACCGTGGCCGTGCGCAGCGCGACGGTCACCAGCGTGCCGGTCACCTGGAGCGGGCGCCGCTCCGACGGCTCCTGCAGCCGCTCGACCGCCTGGGCGGAGCCGGGCTACTACCACGCGCTGGCCGCGGCACTCGGGTCCGAGCCGAGCGACGTCCAGTTCCGGCTGTCGCTGCCGTCCCGGCCGGTGATCACCCGGACGGCGCGGCCGCGGCCCCGCGCGAAGGCGCACCACACCGCGACGACGTCGTCCCCCAGCGCCTCGCCCACGGCCCAGGTCGACGGCAAGCAGTCCTCCTGCGGCGGCGACAACGTCTGCTGACCGGCCTGCCGGCTGCGTCCGGAGCTACACGTAGCGCTCGAGGATGCTGGACTCGGCCAGGCGGGACAGCCCCTCGCGCACAGAGCGGGCGCGCAGCTCGCCGACGCCCTCGACGAGCTGCAGGTCCTCGACGCCGGCCGAGAGCAGCTTCTGCAGGGTGTCGAAGTGGTCCACCAGCCGGTCGACGACGGAGTTGGGCAGCCGCGGCACCTTCGCCAGCAGCCGGTAGCCGCGCGGGGTGACCGCGCCGTCGAGGTGCTCCCCGGACCCGAGGCCCATCGCCCGCGCCACCGCGGAGACGTCGACGAGGTCGGCGGGGGAGAGGCCCTCGAGCTCGCTCAGCACAGCGTCGCTGGTGCGGGCACGCCGCCCGGTGGGCAGGTAGTCGCGGACCACCAGCTCGCGCTCGGCGTCGACGCCGGTGACGAGCTCCTCCAGCTGCAGGGAGAGCAGCCGGCCGTCGGTGCCGAGCTCGAGGACGTAGTCCTCGATCTCGCGGGCGATCCGGCTCACCATCTCCAGCCGCTGGGCGACGACCGCGACGTCGCGCACGGTGACCAGGTCCTCGATCTCCAGGGCGGAGAGCGTGCTGGACACCTCGTCGAGCCGCAGCTTGTAGCGCTCGAGCGTCGCCAGCGCCTGGTTGGCCCGGGAGAGGATCTGACCGGAGTCCTCGAGCACGTAGCGGATCTCGCCGACGTAGACGGCGATGATCTGCATCGACTGGGAGACCGAGATCACCGGGAAGCCGGTCTGCTTGGCCACCCGGTCGGCGGTGCGGTGCCGAGTGCCGGTCTCCTCGCTGGGGATCGTGTGGTCGGGCATCAGGTGCACGTTGGCCCGGTGGATGCGGGTGATCTCCCGGTCGAGGACGATCGCTCCGTCCATCTTGGCCAGCTCGCGCAGGCCGGTGGCGCTGAACGGGACGTCGAGGGTGAACCCTCCGGTCGAGATGCTTTCGACCGCCTTGTCGTGGCCGAGCACGATCAGCGCACCGGTGCGGCCACGCAGGATGCGCTCGAGCCCGTCGCGCAGGGGAGTGCCCGGCGCGATGATCGCGAGGGTCGCGCGGAGACGGGTCAGGTCATCGGCGCGGTCAGCGGCTGCCACGAAGTGCAGTCTATGTGCCGGCGAGGCCCTCCCGGGTGTCGCAGTCGTCAGGCGCCACGCTCGTCGGACCCCCGGCGCAGCTCGAGCAGGCCGAGCGCCCGGGCGACGTGGTCGACGTCGACGACGCGCATGCCGTCGAGGACCCGGCTCTGCCCGGCGGTCCTGGTGGACTCGGCCGGCACCAGGGCGGCCCGGAACCCCATCCGGCCCGCCTCGGCCAGCCGGCCGCCGAGATCGCGGACCCGGCGCAGGTCGCCGGAGAGACCCAGCTCGCCGATCGCCACGACGTTGCGCCCCAGCGGTTCACCGGTCGCCGCCGAGACCAGGGCCAGCGCGATCGCCAGGTCGTTGCTGGGCTCGGTGAGCCGGGCGCCGCCGACGGAGGAGACGAAGACGTCATGGCCGTGCAACCGGATGCCGGCGTGCTGGGCGAGCACGGCGATGATCATCGCCACGCGCGCGGAGTCCACCCCGGAGGTGGTGCGGCGGGGCCGCTCGGAGGCGGAGTGGGTGACCAGCGCCTGGACCTCGCTGAGCAACGGCCGCCGGCCCTCCATGCTCACCGCCACACAGGTGCCCGGGACGTCGGTCTGCCGGGTGTCGAGGAAGAGGCCGCTGGGGTCGGTGATCGCCACGATGCCCTCGGCGGACAGGTCGAAGCAGCCGACCTCGTCGACCGGGCCGAAACGGTTCTTCACCGCCCGCACCATCCGCAGCCGCGAGTTGCGCTCGCCCTCGAAGTGGAGCACCACGTCGACGAGGTGCTCGAGGACCCGCGGACCGGCAATGGTGCCGTCCTTGGTGACGTGGCCGACGATGACCAGGGTGATGTTGCGCAGCTTGGCCATCCGGATCAGGGCTGCGGAGACCTCCTTGACCTGGGTGACCCCACCGGGCACGCCGTCGACGTCGCTGGCGCTGATCGTCTGCACCGAGTCGATGACCAGCAGCTCGGGACGGACCGCCTCGACGTGGCCGAGCACGGCGCCGAGATCGGTCTCCGCGGCGAGGTAGAGCTCCTCCTGCACGGCGTTGGTGCGGTCGGCGCGCATCCGGACCTGGGCCGCGGACTCCTCGCCGGTGATGTAGAGCGTGCGTCGGCGGACCCGGGCGGTCTGCGCAGCCACCTCGAGCAGCAGGGTGGACTTGCCGACCCCCGGCTCCCCGGCCAGCAGGATCGCGGCGCCCGGCACCAGCCCGCCGCCGAGCACGCGGTCGAGCTCGGGCACACCGCTGGAGCGGGCCCGGGAGTCCTCGATCGGCACCTCGCCGATCGGCCGGGCGGGGGCCGTCACCGGGCCGGCCTGGACGCGGCTCCTCGGCGCCGAGCGCTCCACGACCGTGCCCCACGCCTGGCACTCGCCGCACCGGCCGACCCACTTGGCGGTCTGCCAGCCGCACTCGCTGCAGTGGTAGCCCGCCTGGGTGCCCTTCGTCCTCGTCATGCCCGTGACGCTAGGCGAAGGCACCGACATCACGGGTCACGACACTGCACGACCGGCACGCGGCGTTACAGTTTGATCGTTCACACGTCCCGCGGGGAGGATGCGATGGCCCAGCCGAGCGGTCTGCACCCCGTGGTCCCACCGACGCTGGCCACCGTGGCCGAGCGGGCCGGGGTCAGCCGGCAGACCGTCTCGAACGCGCTGAACAACCCCGACCTGCTGCGCCCCGACACCCTCGAGCGGGTGCTCGCGGTGGTCGAGGAGCTCGGCTACACGCCCAACCGCGCGGCGCGGCAGCTGCGCACCCGCTCCTCACACCTGGTGGGGCTGCGCTTCGAGGCCGCGCAGGAGGGCACCAGCAGTGCGCTGCTGGACCGCTTCGTGCACTCCCTTGTGGAGACCTCGGAGCGCACCGGCCACCACGTGCTGCTCTTCTCCGGCGACGAGGACGACCCGCTCGACGGCTACGACGAGCTGCTGCGCTCGACCGCGGTGGACGCCTTCGTGGTCACCGACACCTACGCCGGCACCCCCCAGGCGGCGTTCCTGCAGTCGCGGGGCGCGCCGTTCGTGGCGTTCGGACGCCCGTGGGACGGTCTCGACGCCGGCAACACGTCCGACTGGGCGTGGGTCGACGTCGACGGCGCGCACGGCAGCCGCCTGGCCACCGAGCACCTGCTCGAGCAGGGGCACACCCGGATCGCCTGGCTGGGCTGGGAGCGCAGCTCCCGGATCGGGCAGGACCGCCGGTCCGGCTGGCAGGCGGCGATGACCGCCGCCGGGTTCGACACCGCCGGGCTCGGCGTACGGACGGCCGACAACGTCGACGCGGGACGGATGGCGGCGCACCGGGTGCTCGACGACCGCTCGGTGACCGCGTTCGTGTGCGTGAGCGACACCCTCGGCATCGGCGTGCTCCACGCGCTGCTGGAGCGAGGCCTGGTCCCCGGCCGTGAGGTCGCGGTCGTCGGGTTCGACGACTCCCTCGGCGCCCAGATGGCCTGGCCCGGGCTGAGCTCGGTGCGCCAGCCCCTCGAGCGGGTCGCGGTGGAGCTGGTCAGCCTGCTCCACCTCGTGCTCGGCCACAAGCCGATCGAGGAGCGGGGCACCATGCTGCAGCCGACGCTGGTGGTCCGCCGGTCGAGCTGCCGCGACTGGGCCTAGGAAGGCCGGGAGCGCGTCAGAAGACGTGCTCCTGGTACCACTCCCAGGTGCGGCGCAGTCCGTCGTCGAGCGCCACCTGCGGCCGGAAGTCGAGCACCTCCCGGGCCAGGTCGTAGCTGGCGAAGTTGCGGTCGACCTCACCGGCGCGGCGGGGCCGGTGCTCGATCGGGTGGTCGGGCCGCCCCGCGGCGCGCCGGCAGGCGTCGGCGAGGCCGGTGACGGTGGTCTCCACGCCGGTGGCGAGGTGGAAGACGCTGCCGCCGGGCACGTCGGCGGTCAGCGCGGTCTGGAGGCCGGCGCAGATGTCGTCGACGTACATGAAGTCGCGGGAGGCCTGGCCGTCGCCGTAGATCACGATCGGGTCGCCGGTGTGCAGGGCGCGGAAGAAGGCGGTGACGGCTCCCTTCTTGTGCCCGCTCCAGGGGCCGTAGACGTTGGCGAACCGGGTCGCCACGGTGCGCATGTCGTAGGCCTTCGCGAAGGCGTGGCAGTAGGCCTCGCCGGCGAGCTTGCTGGCGCCGTACGGCGAGATCGGCTTCGGCAGCGACCGTTCGTCGACCGGGGGCTCGGCGTTGCCGATCAGCGCCCCTCCGGTGGAGGAGAAGACCACCCTGCCGACCCCGGCCCGACGGGCGGCGTCGAGCGCGGCGAAGGTGCCGACCACGTTGGCCTGGAAGTTCGCCGTCGGATCGGCCACCGAGTCGACCACGGAACCGGCCGCTGCCAGGTGCACCAGTGCGTCGACGCCGTCGAGCCCCTCGGCCATCAGCTCGGGGTCGCGCACGTTCCCCACGAGCAGCGCCACGTCGAGGCCGGAGAGGTACTCCTTGCGGCCGTTGCTGAGGTCGTCGACCACGCGCACCGACCAGCCGTCGTCGAGCAGGCGTCGTACGAGGGTGGCGCCGACGAACCCGGCACCTCCGGTCACCAGTACTGAGGCCATGTCGTTCTCCGTCCTGCACGAGGGCTCGGTCGGGGGACAGTCAAGCACCACGCCGGGCGAGCGTGCAGGCGGGTGCGGAGATCACCACTGCCGTGTCCAGAGGTTGACCGCGTAGTCGACCCGGAGGCCGCGGTGCCGCGCCAGGGCCTCCTCGGCGACCGTCCCGGGCAGCTCGATGCGCACGACGCTCTCGAGATCCTCACGGCTGTCGAACTCCCAGGCCAGGTCCAGCCGCACGCGCTCCCAGCCCTGACGGGTCCAGAAGGCCTCGACCTCGGAGGCGTCCACGGACGGGAAGCCGCGGGCGAACCACGCGCCGAAGGTCGACCGCGTCGGGTCGTTGTCCACGACGAACGCCCGGCCTCCGGGACGGACCACCCGGGCCAGCTCCGCAAGACCCGGCTCGCAACCGGGCCCGAAGAAGTAGGCCCACCGCGCGTGCGCCACGTCGACCGAGGCGTCCGGCAGCGGCAGTGCCGACGCCAGCCCGCGCAGCACCCGCACGTTGCCCAGTCGACGGGTACGACGACGCGCGATCGCGGCCAGCGCGTCGTGCGGCTCCACGCCGGTCACCGACCGCGCGGTGGTGGCGAAACCCGGCAGGTGGAAGCCGGTGCCGCAACCGATGTCGAGCACGTCGCGACCGTCCCACGAGACCATCGCCCGCATCGTCGCCAGCAGACGCCCGGCCCGGTCGAAGGCGGTGTTCTCGAGCTCGTAGACCGCAGGGTGGTGCCAGATGTTCGGGCTCGGCCGGGCACCCGCGACGATGTCGCCCACCAGGCGGCCGCTCAGATGCGGACGACCCCGTGCGGTGTCTCGAACTGCACGGCCACGACACCCGGTGCGCCGTTGGGAGCCACCCACTCGACCTTGACGTCCTGCAAGGGCTCCTCGACCGGGCGGCCCAGCCAGTCGGTGACGCGGGCCGGGTCGCCGGCGATCTCGAGGGTGTAGAGGGAGATGTCACCGCTGGCCCCGACGCCGGGGTGGTTGGCGGGGTCGGTCTCCCACTGCACGAAGAACGGCAGCTGCGGGTCGGACTGGAGGCCCTTGACGCCGAGCTGCTTCCAGCGCAGCTCGATGCCGTCGGGCCGGTGCCGGTTGCCGTTGACCGACTCGCGGCCGAGGCGCTGCTCGAGCGGCTTGATGTCGTCGACGGCGACCACCCAACCCATCCAGCCGCCGCCCAGCGCCGAGCGGGCACGCACCGCCTGGCCGAACGGAGCCTTGTCGGAGGCGGGGTGGTCGAGCACCTCGACGACCTCGAAGTACGTGCCGGCGGCCAGGGGGAGAACCGCGTTGCGGGTGCCGAAGCGCGGGTGCACGCCGCCGTCGCGGAACTCCTCGCCGAGGACGTCGGCGAGGCGCCGCGTCGTACCGGCCAGGCCGTCGGGGCCGGCGGCGAAAACGATGTGGTCGAGGCGCATGCCCTCGATTCTCACCCGACGCTCATCTGCGTCGGACACCGGGGTCTGCGGGGTGCAGCGCCAGCCGGGAGCGCGAGTGGAGGTGGCGCTCACACGCGGCGGCGAGGACGTCGTACGCCGGCTGCCCCATCAACGTGACGAGCTCGGTGGCGCTGGCCAGGTAGACCGGCTCGGCGCCGACGTGCGCCTCGGTGTTGCCCGAGCAGTACCAGTCGAGGTCATGGCCGCCGGGTCCCCAGCCGCGTCGGTCGTACTCGCCGATGCTGACCTCGAGGTAGCTGGTGCCGTCGTGCCGCTCGACGTCGCGGAAGGTGCGCCGGATCGGGAGCTGCCAGCACACGTCGGGCTTGGTCTCGACGAAGTGGAGTCCCTCGCGGAGGGCGAGGGCGTGCAGTGCGCAGCCGTAACCGCCGGGGAAACCGCGGGAGTTGTGGAAGATGCAGGCTCCTCCGGAGACCCGGGTCTTGCGCTCGCCGTCCTCGATCTCGACCCAGCGGCGGCGCACCACCTGGCCACGGGACCCCAGCGCCTCGCTGCGCCGTTCCCAGACGTCGTCGTCGAGGCGGTCGACCCAGGCGGCCACCCGCTCCTCGTCGTCCTTGTCGGAGAAGTGCGCGCCGAGCGTGCAGCAACCGGCTTCGGGGGCGTCGGCGTAGATCCCCGGACAACCGTTGCCGAAGATGCACGTCCAGCGCGAGGTCAGCCAGGTCAGGTCGCAGCGGAAGACCTGGCCGTCGTCCGCCGGATCGGTGAACTCGAACCAGGCTCGCGGAAACTCCAGACCGACCTCGGGCACGGTGGCACCCTAGTACCCGCGCGTGAACGGCCGGCGGAGACGTCGAACGATGACCAGGGAGGTGCGATGGCGACGACGCATCGCGGTGCCAGGCTCCTCGGTGCCCTGGTGCTGATGGTGGCGCTGTCCGTGGTGATCTTCTGGGTGATCGGCTTCCTGCCCTGGGTGCTCGCCGGCTTCACGTTGCGGGTGCCGGAGGCGCACGGGTCGGGCGAGGGGCTGGCGGGCGTGCGGCTCGCCGTACCCCTCGTCGTCGGGCGGCTGCCCGAGCTGGTGGCCTCGGCCCTGCTGGGCGGGGTGCTCGCCGGGTCGGTGCCGATCGCCTTCCCGCGGGTGCCGCGGCTCCTGGGCCTCGTGGTCACCGGCGCGACGGTGCTGGCCTCGGCGACCGTGGTGCTGGTGGCCAGTCGGCACTCGCTCGAGCTGCATGCCTCGGCGCAGTTCGCCGGCACGCCTCGGGTGATCGAGGGGCTGGTGCTGGCGGCGGTGTGCGCCACGTCGCTCGGTCTCGTCCTCGGTCTCCTCGCCACCGTCCGCCACGGGCTCGTCGCGCCGGCAGCCGGACTGGCCGCCGCCGCGCTCCCGACCTGGCTCACCTCGCTGGCACACCCGGGGACGGTGAGCGGACGGAGTCCGGGCCTGCAGGTCCTGGTCGTGGCCGCCGCAGCGCTGCTGGTCGGACTGCTGGTCTCGGTGCACCGCACCCGGTGGTCGGCGCTGCTCTGGCCGCTCGGCTTCGCGCTGGCCTGGTGCGGCACTCCGCTCGCGGCCGCCAGCGTCGACGTCGCGGCACGGCTGTCGCCCGGCAACACCGTGTCCCTCGGTGCACTCGCCCAGTACGCCACCCGCGCTGCGGTGCACGCGGCCGGGCCGGGGGGTCAGCCGTGGTTGCCTTGGGCGCTGGTCGCCCTCGCCGGGGGCGGCTGGCTGCTGCGCGGGCGGCGGAAGCCGGGTCCGGGGCCCGCGACCGACCGAGGCTCCGGCCCGAAGGCCGCCCCCGCTAGCACCGGCTCGCGGAAAACACACGGCGACACGCCGCAAAAGACTCTCAATTTGTCCCAAAAGGTGGACGGCATCACAACAGCCCCGTTAGCGTGCTCGAGCCACGCCGGTCACAGGCGTGGCCCGGGGAAGGGACTGTGGGATGCAAACGCGGGTGAGGTTCCGGGGGGCGGGGCTCGTCGTCGCGCTGGTGATGCTGCTGGCCGCCGTGGGGCTGGTGGCCTCGCCGGCCACGTCCACGCCGGGGGTCAACGACTACCCGAGCAAGCTGAAGAGCGCCGACCGTGACGCGCTGGTGGATCCGTGGTTGTTCTTCAACCGCGAGTGCACCTCCTTCACGGCCTGGCGGCTCAACCACGACAACTGGGGGCTGCCGTACGGCTCCAAGAAGCAGTTCTGGAACTACTACGACGGCCAGCACTGGGGCAACGCCAACCACTGGGCGACCGCGGCGCGGGCGGCGGGCATCCGGGTGGACACCACTCCGCGCGTCGGGGCGGTGGCCTACTGGATGTCCGGCTCGTTCGGTCACGTGGCCTGGGTGCGCTACGTCAACAAGAGCTCGGTGACCATCGAGGAGTACAACTACGTCTCCTACGGCGGCTACAGCACCCGCACGCTCACCAAGGGGGCCTCGAACTACCCCACCGGGTTCATCCACGTCCATGACCTGGGCTGGACGAGCCGCCCCAGAGTGAGCGGCACCCCGCAGGTCGGCCAGACCCTCACCGCGTCCAGGGGGACCTGGGTGCTGCCCGGAGGCACCTACAGCTACCAGTGGCTCGCCGACGGCACCGCGATCCCGGGCGCCACCGGCACGACGTACACCCCGACGAGCGATGAGATCGGCGACCAGATCTCGGTCCGGGTCACCGGGCAGAAGACCGGCATCCGGGCGATGAGGGTGACCTCTCGCGTGACCGCCGCGGTCGCGCCGGACACCATCGACAACACCACCCCGCCGATGGTCACCGGTCAGCCCGAGGTCGACCAGCCCCTGACCGCGGACCCCGGCACGTGGTCGGTGACCAACGGCGCGTACAGCTACCAGTGGATCGCGGACGGCGAGGACATCGCCGGCGCGACCGGCACCACCTTCACCCCCCGTGCGGGCCAGGTGGACGCCGAGATCGCGGTCCGGGTGACGGTGACCGCACCGGGATACCAGACCGCGACGGCCACCTCGGACTCCGTCGGACCGGTGCAGCCGGGGACGATCGACAACACCCGGGCGCCCGTGGTCACCGGCACCCCACGGCTCGGCGCCCAGCTCGTCGCGAGCCCGGGCAGCTGGTCGGTCAAGGGCGCGTCCTACGACTACCAGTGGATGGCGGACGGCAGCCCGCTGCCGAGCGCCACGGGGGCGACGCTGGTGCCGGACAGCGACCTGCTGGGCAAGCGCCTGTCGGTGCAGGTCGTCGCCGCGGCCCCCGGGTACGTCGACCAGACGGCCGTGTCCCAGCCGTCCGACGCCGTCGCGCCGGGCACGATCGAGGTCACCTCGGGGCCGAGCGTGGGCAGCCGCCCCGTCGTCGGCCACCCGCTGTGGAGCCGCGTCGGCGGCATCACCACGCCCGGCGTGCGGGTCACCCGCCAGTGGCTGCGCGACGGCCGCGTGCTGACCGGGCAGACCGGGTCGTCCTACACGCCGACCCGCGCCGACATCGGTCGCAGGCTGGCGCTGCGGGTGACGCTGCAGCGGCAGGACTTCACCACCCTCGAGGAGACCTCACCGCTCTCCGCGCCGGTCCGGGTCACCCCGTGGCTGACCGCGGCGCACTCGACCACGTCCCACCGGGTCACGCTCGACATCAGTGTGGGAGCGCGCCGAGCGCCGACGCCCACCGGGCGCGTGCGGGTCACGCGCGACTCCGCGCTGGTCCGCAGGCCACTGCTGGAGTCCGGTGCCGCGGAGACCAGCATCGGCCGGCTGACGCGTGGCTGGCACACCTTCACCGTCAGCTACGTCGGCGACAGGTACCACACCGGCAAGAGCGCCACGATGCGGATCTGGATCCCCGGCTGAGCCGGATGAGTGCCGGGTAGCCTCGGGGCATGCGGCAGCCGGACCCGTGGGCGCAGGCGGGCGGCCGATGACGCTGTTCGCACTGTCGACGGCCTCGGTCTATCCCGAGTCGACCGACCACGCCTTCCACCGCGCGGCCCGCCTGGGCTACGACGCGGTGGAGGTGATGGTCAGCATCGACGACGTGAGCCAGTCGGCGGCGAAGGTCAAGGCGCTCTCGGAGTACCACGAGGTGCCGATCTGTGCCGTGCACGCGCCCTGCCTGCTGATCACCCAGCGGGTCTGGGGGACCGATCCCTGGGACAAGCTCGAGCGCAGTGCGCAGATGGCGCACGAGGTCGGTGCCGACGTGGTCGTGGTGCACCCGCCGTTCCGCTGGCAGCGCGACTACTCACGGGGCTTCGTCGAGGGCATCGCCCGGCTGGAGGAGCAGACCGGCGTCGCCTTCGCGGTGGAGAACATGTACCCGTGGCGGGCGACCTCCCGCCGGGGGATGCTCGTCTACCAGCCGGGCTGGGACCCCTCGACCGAGGACTACGCCCACGCCACCATCGACCTGTCCCACGCCGCCACCGCCCGGGACGACCCGTTGGCCATGGCGCGCCGGCTCGGCCCGCGCCTGCGCCACGTGCACATGACCGACGGCACCGGCTCCGCGAAGGACGAGCACCTGGTGCCCGGCCGGGGCAGCCAGCCGTGCGCGGCGTTCCTGGAGCTGCTGGCGGGAACGGGCTTCGACGGCCACATCGTCGTGGAGATCAACACCCGCAAGTCCGGGACTCCCCAGCTTCGTGAGGCCGCGCTCCTCGAGTCGCTGGCCTTCTGCCGACTCCACTTCGCCGGGGTGACGAGTTGACCACGGCCCCGTCCGGCAACGCCGTCGAGGTCGCCGGGCTTCGCGTGGTCCGCGGCCACCGCCCGGTGCTGCACGAGCTGCGGTTCGCCGTACCCCACGGGCAGGTGACCGGGCTGCTCGGGCCCTCCGGTTCGGGGAAGACCACGCTGATGCGGGCGATCGTGGGGGTGCAGCAGGTCGCCGGCGGGTCGGTGACCGTGCTCGGCCAGCCCGCCGGCAGCCGTGGCCTGCGCGACCGGCTCGGCTACGTCACCCAGGCACCCAGCGTGTACGACGACCTCACCGTGACCGAGAACCTCGTCTTCTTCGCCCGGGTCCTCGGCGCGCCGCGCGGCCGGGTGGCGGAGTGCCTCACCGTCGTCGGCCTCGGTGACCGCGGCCGTGACCTCGTCGGCCGCCTCTCCGGTGGGGAGCGCTCCCGGGTCTCGCTCGCGGTCGCGTTGCTGGCCCGCCCCGAGGTCCTCGTGCTCGACGAGCCGACGGTGGGGCTCGACCCGGTGCTGCGCCGCGACCTGTGGAACACCTTCCACGCGCTGGCGGACGAGGGCGCCGCGGTGCTGGTCTCCAGCCACGTCATGGACGAGGCGTCGCGGTGCGACCGCCTCCTGCTGCTGCGCGACGGGCAGCTCATCGCCGACGACACCCCGGCCGCGCTGCTGGCCCGCACCGGTGCCGCCGACGTGGAGGGTGCCTTCCTGTCCCTCGTGGAGGCGCGCTCGAAGGCGGCGACGTGACCGAGGTGCTGCCCAGCCCGCGGATGACCGGCGCGGTGTGCGTGCGGGTGCTGACCCAGCTGCGCCGCGACCACCGCACGCTCGCGATGCTCGTCGTGCTGCCGTGCGCGGTGCTCGCGCTGCTGTGGTGGATGTTCCGCGACGCCACCGCCGGCGGGCTGCGCTTCGACGCCCTCGGCCCGCCGCTGCTCGCGCTGATCCCCTTCATCGTGATGTTCCTGGTCACCTCGGTGACCACGTTGCGCGAGCGCACCTCCGGCACCCTGGAGCGGCTCCTGGCGATGCCGCTCGGCAAGGGCGACTTCCTGCTCGGCTACGCGATCGCCTTCGGCCTGATGGCCGCGATCCAGAGCGTGCTCGCCGTGGTGGTCTGCGTGTGGCTGCTGGGCATGACGGTCGTCGGGCCGGTCTGGATGCTGGTGGTCGTCGCCGTGCTCGACGCGGTGCTCGGCACAGCGCTCGGGCTCTTCGTCTCGGCCTTCGCCCGCACGGAGTTCCAGGCGGTGCAGTTCATGCCGGCGCTGGTGATCCCCCAGATCCTGCTGTGCGGGCTGTTCATCGCCCGCGACGCGATGCCGCCGGTGCTGCGGGCGATCTCCGACCTGCTGCCGTTGTCCTACGCCGTCGATGCGATGCAGCGGGTCGCGGGCTCGACCGCGACCGGCGACGCCTGGCGCGACCTGCTGGTGGTGGTGGCCTGGAGCCTCGCCTGCCTCGCGCTCGGCGCGGCGACCCTGCGGCGCCGGTCGGCCTGAGGCGGCCTGAGGCGTAACCTTGCCGCCGGAAGTCGACACGAGGGAGGCCGTGGGGTGCTGCGCCAGCCGCTCCTGCTGCTCGCGCGGAGCGGGCAGCTGAAGGAGCTCGCGACGAGGATGCCGGTCAGCAGCGGGATCGTCGCCCGCTACGTCGCCGGTGAGGACACCGAGCACGCGGTCGCCGCCACCCGCGCGCTGGTGGCCGACGGCCGCCAGGTCAGCCTCGACTTCCTCGGTGAGGACACGCTCGAGGAGGCCCAGGCCGAGGCCACCGTGACGGCGTACCTCACCCTCCTCGACCAGCTCTCGGCCGCGGGGCTGGCCCGCCAGGCCGAGGTGAGCGTGAAGCTGTCCGCGATCGGCCAGGCGCTGCCGGACATCGGGCACAAGCTCAGCCTGGAGAACGCCCGACGCATCTGCCTCGCCGCGCGGCAGGTCGGCACCACGGTCACCCTCGACATGGAGGACCACACCACCACCGACCTGACCCTGGCGACGCTGCACGAGCTGCGCAAGGACTATCCCGAGACCGGTGCGGTCCTCCAGGCCTACCTGCGCCGCACCGAGGGGGACTGCCGGGCACTGGCGCACGAGGGCTCCCGGGTGCGGCTGTGCAAGGGCGCCTACAACGAGCCCGCCGACGTCGCCTACCGCGACCGCCGCGAGGTGGACAAGGCCTACGTGCGCTGCCTGAAGGTGCTGATGGCGGGCCACGGCTACCCGATGGTGGCCACCCACGACCCGCGGATGATCCGGATCGCCGGTGCCCTGGCCACCCGTCACGGACGGACTCCCGGCGACCACGAGTACCAGATGCTCTACGGCATCCGGACCGACGAGCAGAAGCGGCTGTCAGCGGCCGGGCACACCATGCGCGTCTACGTCCCCTATGGCCAGGAGTGGTACGGCTACCTGATGAGAAGGCTCGCCGAGCGTCCGTCGAACCTGACATTCTTCTTGCGTTCGCTGATCTCCCAGAAGTGAGGCCTCCCATGACCGTCGCCATCATCGGTGCCGGAGTGATGGGCGAGACCCTTCTCTCCGGGCTGGTGCGCAGCGGCCGGCCGGCCGCGGAGCTGCTCGTGGTCGAGCGGCGCCCCGAGCGCGCCGCCGAGCTGCGGGAGCGGTACGGCGTCGCGGTGGTCTCCGACGAGGAGGCCACCAAGTCCGCCGACACCGTGACCCTGGTCGTCAAGCCGCAGGACATGGCCGAGGTGCTGGCGCAGATCAGCCCCTATCTGCGTCCTGGGCAGCTGCTGGTCAGTCTCGCTGCCGGCATCACCACCGCCTACATCGAGGAGCGCATCCCCGGGGGCATCGCGGTCGTCCGGGTCATGCCCAACACGCCGGCGCTGGTCGACCAGGGGATGGCGGCGATCTCCCCGGGCACCCACTGCGACGACGGCCACCTCCGCATCGCCGAGGAGCTGCTCGCGGCCACCGGCAAGGTGATGCGCGTGCCGGAGAAGCAGCAGGACGCGGTGACCGCGATCTCCGGGTCCGGGCCGGCCTACCTCTTCTTCGTGGTCGAGGCGATGATCGATGCCGGAGTGCTGCTCGGGCTGCCGCGGAGCACGGCCACCGATCTGGTCGTGCAGACCGTCGTCGGCTCGGCCATGCTGCTGCGGGAGACCGGCGAGCACCCGACGGTGCTGCGCGAGCGGGTGACCTCGCCCGGCGGCACCACGGCCGCCGCGGTGCGCCAGCTCGAGGACCACAAGGTGCGGGCCGCGTTCATCACGGCGATCGAGGCGGCCAGGGACCGGTCGGTCGCGCTCGCCAAGGGCACGGACTGAGGTCGATGCCACCCCTGTCCGGGCCGGTGGTGGCGTCCCCGTGCGGCCCCGCCTTCGTGGTGTACGACGCCTCGCTGACGTCGTACGACTTCGGCCCGAGCCACCCGATGAACCCGCTCCGGGTCGACCTGACCATGGCGCTGGCCACCCAGCTCGGCCTGCTCGACGGGACGGCGCTGCGCACCGTGCCGGCGCCCGACGCCACCGAGGACGACCTGCTGACGGTCCACGACCCGGCCCTCATCGAGGCGGTGATGCGGGCCAGCGCGGACCCCACCCGCGCCGACCCTGCCCGTGGCCTGGGCACCGAGGACGACCCGGCCTTCCGCGGCATGCACGAGGCGGCACGCCACGTCGTCGGGGCCAGCATCGAGGCGGCCCGGCGAGTGTGGCAGGGCGAGTCGCTGCACGCCGCGAACATCGCCGGCGGCCTGCACCATGCGATGCCCGACCGGGCCAGCGGCTTCTGCGTCTACAACGACGTCGCCGTCGCCATCCGCTGGCTGCTCGACCACGGCGCCCGGAGGATCGCCTACGTCGACGTCGACGTGCACCACGGCGACGGGGTGGAGCACGTCTTCTACGACGACCCGCGGGTGCTGACCATCTCGCTGCACGAGACCGGACAGATGCTCTTCCCGGGCACCGGCTTCCCCGGTGACCGCGGCGGACCGCACGCCGACGGCAGCGCGGCGAACGTGGCCCTGCCGCCCGGCACCGCCGACGCCGGCTGGCTGCGCGCCTTCCACGCGATCGTGCCGCCGCTGGTGCGGGAGTTCCAGCCCGACGTGCTGGTCACCCAGCAGGGCTGCGACTCCCACCGCGACGACCCGCTGGCCCACCTCGCGCTGAGCGTCGACGGGCAGCGGGCCAGCTACCTGGCACTGCACGACCTCGCCCACGAGACGGCGAACGGGCGCTGGGTGGCCTTCGGCGGGGGCGGCTACGCGATCGTCGACGTGGTGCCGCGGGCGTGGACGCACCTGCTGGCCGTGGTGGCCGGCTCGCCGCTGGCGCCGGACACCGAGACCCCCGCGTCCTGGCGCGAGGCCCTCAGCGATCGCCTGGGGGTGCGCCCGCCGCAGCGGATGACCGACGGCCGCAACCCGGCCTGGCGGGACTGGAGCGAGGGCTACGACCCGGAGACCTGGCTGGACCGGTCGATCCAGGCCACCCGGGAGTCGGTCTTTCCCGCCAACGGCCTCGACCCGTACTTCTGGTGATATCTCCGGAGGAATCGCCCAGAGGGCGCCCAGACGTCGCGCAGATGTTGCCCAGAGGCCGCTCACCGGTCCCGCAGAACGTCCTTGCACAAGGCCGGTCGGCCCTTGACCAGCCCGCGATCCGCGGTACGGTCGAGACAGGTGGCGAGCAGGGAGGCAAGCCGCCACGCCGGAGTACACAGTGTAACTATTTGATCACCTCTTCCCCACGCGTCACTCTGGGCCCTATCCTCACTTCACGCGCACGCATGTGCTCCGGTGGGGAAGCCGGAGGCGTGCGACCAGAAAGTGCGGTGCGACATGGCATCAAACCTGTCGGGGGACATCTCCGAGGTGAAGTTCCTGACCGTGGCCGAAGTGGCCTCGGTGATGCGCGTCTCGAAGATGACGGTCTACCGGCTCGTGCACTCGGGCGAGCTGCCGGCCGTGCGGGTCGGACGGTCCTTCCGCGTCAGCGAGGAGGCCGTCAACGAGTACCTCAAGGGCAGCTTCTTCCAGACCGGCTGAGGACGGGTTCGACGTACGGGGGTGGCCGTGACTGCGGTCACCCCCGATTCGTCTGGTCCTGTTCTGCCGGTTAGGCTGAGCGTCGACCGGGCGACCGCCACAGCATGCAGGGTGGGCCCGACACCATTGTCTCGAAAGGTCCACACGTGGGTTCTGTCATCAAGAAGCGACGCAAGCGGATGGCGAAGAAGAAGCACCGCAAGCTGCTGAAGAAGACGCGCGTCCAGCGTCGCCGCCTGGGCAAGTAACCCTCGGCACGCCGGAGCACCCATGGGCCGGGCCGTACTCGTCACGGGGGTTGCTGCCGACCTGCCCCGCCGCTTCGCCCGCCGGTTGGCGAAGGAGGACGGGGTCGACCGCGTCGTCGGCGTCGACGTCACGCCGCCGCGGGGCGACGTGGGCGCGATGCAGTTCGTCCGCGCCGACATCCGCAATCCGGTGATCGCCAAGGTGGTCGTCCGTGAGCAGGTCGACACCGTGGTGCACCTCAGCGTCTCGGCCTCCTCGCCGACCGGGGGCCGCCAGTCGATGAAGGAACCCAACGTCATCGGCACCATGCAGCTGCTGGCGGCGTGTCAGCAGTCGCCCGACGTACGTCACCTGGTGGTGAAGTCCAGCGCCGCCGTGTACGGCGCCACCAACCGCGATCCGGCGATGTTCACCGAGGACATGCATGCCCGGCGGCTGCCCCGCTCGGGCTTCCCCAAGGACGTCAGCGACGTCGAGGCCTACGTCCGCGGTTTCGGCCGGCGTCGCCCGGACGTCCGGGTGACCACCCTCCGGATGGCCGACATCCTCGGCCCGCGGGTCGTCTCGCGGGCCACGGACTACTTCCGGCTGCCGGTGCTGCCCACCGTCCTGGGCTTCGACCCGCGGCTGCAGTTCCTCCACGAGCGTGACGCCCGGGAGGCGCTGCGGCATGCCACGCTGGCCGACGTGCCGGGCGTCTTCAACATCGCCGGTGACGGCATCCTGATGCTGTCGCAGGTGGTGCGTCGACTCGGCCGTCCGACGATGCCGCTGCCGGCGGTCGCGCTCGCCCCGCTGAGCTCGGTCTTCCGCCACGCGGGCCTGGCCGAGTTCCCGCCGGAGCGGGTCGCCTACCTCACCTACGGTCGAGGGATGGACACCTCGCGGATGCGTACGGTGCTGGGGTTCCACCCCAGATGGACCAGTGCCGAGACGCTCGCGGACTTCGCCGAGTCACTCACCCGGGGGATGCTGGATCCGGGGCGGATCCGTGCCGCCGAGTGCGCCGTCGCCGGAGCGCTGGGCGTCACACCGCGTCCGCAGGGAGACTGGCTGGAGGCGGTGCAGGGCTATGGCCAGGAGGAAGAGCATGCCTGATGCAGAGGTCATCCGGATCGGCACCGGGGGACGTCCCGGACGGGGCAGCGGCACCTCCCGACCGAGCAGGGCGGCGCGCGACCTCGCCGGGGGGCAGCGCGCGAGCCACGGTGCCGAGCCCCGGGTGGAGCCCGCCGATGCCGAGCTCGAGGCGCCCACCGGGGACGACGGCACGGTCGACCAGCCGGTGACCGGCCGTGCGCAGGTCCGCGACCGGATCCCGGAGACGGGCATCCCCGTGACCGAGTGGCTTGCAGCGCTGACCGGAGCCGCCCGGGAGGTGTTCGGCGAGGACGGCGAGCGGCGCCTCGCCGAGCTGCTGGCCTTCCTGCGCCGGCGCATCACCGGTGACTTCACCGTCGACGACTACGGCTTCGACGCAGAGGTCACCGAGCGGTTCCTGCTCGCCGCCCTCCGGCCCGTCGCGGAGAAGTGGTTCCGCATCGAGGTCCGCGGTGTGGAGAACATCCCCACCGAGGGGGGCGCGCTGATGGTGTCCAACCACTCGGGCACCCTCCCGGTCGACGGGCTGATGACCGGGCTGATGATCCACGACCACACCGGCCGGCACCTGCGGCCCCTGGGCGCCGACCTGGTCTTCCGGCTGCCGGTGATCGGCCAGCTGGCCCGCAAGGGCGGTGCCACGCTGGCCTGCCACGAGGACGCGGAGCGGATGCTGCGCGGTGGGGAGCTCGTCGGGGTCTGGCCCGAGGGCTTCAAGGGCATCGGCAAGCCCTACTCCGAGCGCTACAAACTGCAGCGCTTCGGGCGGGGTGGCTTCGTCGCCGCCGCCATCCGCACCGGCGTCCCGATCATCCCGACCGCGGTGGTCGGGGCGGAAGAGATCTATCCGCTGGTCGGCAACATCCCCTCGCTCGCGCGCCTCATCGGCGCTCCCTACATCCCGATCACGCCGTTCTTCCCGTTGCTGGGACCGCTCGGGCTGGTGCCGCTGCCCTCGAAGTGGCTCATCGAGTTCGGCGAGCCGATCCGCACCGACGAGTACGACGCCGGCGCGGCCGACGACCCGATGCTGGTCTTCAACGTCACCGACCAGGTGCGCGAGACGATCCAGCAGACGCTGTACTCGCTGCTGATGCAGCGATCATCCGTCTTCTGCTGACACATCTCCCGCCGGACACCGCGCGCTCGCCGGCGATGAGAACCGCCGGATCGACGTTGGGTGATCGCTGGGCGGGAGGTGCCGGCGACGGTCAGTTGCCGCCGCCGAGCAACCCGCCGACGGTGCCGTCCACGGTGCCGTTGACGGTCTTGGAGAGGTCCCCGGTCGGGTCGCCGCCGTTCAGCGTGTCGTCGACGGCGCCGCCCAGCCCGCCGGTGGCCTTCTCGGCGGTGTCGGTGAGCGCGTTGGTCAGCCCGCCGGTCTTCTGGGTGACGCCGTTGAGGAGGTCCTGGACGGGCTGGGCGTCACCCGTCGTGACGGGGGTGCTCCCCGAGCCGCCCCCGGTGCCGCCGGACGACGTCGACGTCGTCGTGGTGGAGCCGGGGACGGAGGGAAGCTCCTGCTGCCCGGGGAGCTGGCCCGGGAGCGGGGTGGACCGGGTCGCGGTGCGACCGGCGGCCTCCGCCGCCTGCGCGAGGGCGCGTGCCCGCCGCGCGTCGGCGGCAGCCATCGCGGTGGGGTGCTGGATCAGCGCGGTCAGGCTCGCTGTCGACCGGGGCCCGGCCAGCGCCCCGGGCAGAGCCAGCGGGCCGGCGTCGCTGCAGGCCGAGCACAGCACGCGCGCCTGCTGGTCGATGCCGGCGAGGGTGCCGGCGGCCTGGCGGAATGCGTCCGCGGACTGCCGGGGCGCGGCGGGCGAGAGCCGCGAGAGGGCGTCCATCTGCTGGTGCGCGAAGGAGCGCACCCGGGTGATGTCCTGGTCGTCGCCGCCCTGCTGGTAGGAGCGGAAGAGGAGGTCGGCGCCCTGGCCCGCGGTGTCGGTGAACTGCTGCAGGGTCTGGTTCACCGTCTCGGCCGGTGCGCCCTGGCCGACCAGGCTGCGCACCTCGTCGAGACGGGTAGCGGCCTGACCGAGCAGGTCGGCGCCCTTGCTGGCATCCGTGGTGTGCAGCGCGACCGAGGCCTGCTCGATGCCGCGCTTGAGCGGGTAGAGCGGATCGCCGGGGACACTTCCCTGGGCGGCTGCGGCCACGCCGGCGGAGCCGCCGACGAAGACCAGGGCCGCGGCCAGGGCGGCCACCGGCCGCTCTCGGCGCCGGGCGCGGCGTCGGGGAGACGGCGCCGCCGGGCGTGCGGGTGCGGGCACCAGCTCGGTCTCGGCGGCCAGCATGAGGCGCTCACGCAGGTCGGCCGCGAACTCCGGCCGCGGGTCGGGCTGCTCGTGGCTGCGCAGCAGGGTGACCACGTCGGCCAGTGGTGCGTAGCGGTCGGCGGCGCCGTCACGGGGATGGCCGTCGACGACGCGAGCGAACTCCTCGGCGGCGCGGTGGGCCGGGATGAGGGGCTTCATCGGTGGGTTCCTGGGAGGGGGAGGGATACGCCCGCGGGTGCCCGGGTGCGGCACCGCTGCAGACGCGCTGTCACCGCCCTCAACGAGGGGTGCGGGGTGTTGGTTATGGCGCGCCCGGCGCCGGCCGGCCGCGTCATCGGTGCGCCTCCCGGGGAAGCACCTTGGCGAGGTTGCGCACTCCGCGGAGCTGCAGCTGCTTCACGGCGCCCGCAGACCGACCGAGCAGGTCGGCGGTCTCGGCGATGGAGAGCCCCTGGAGGAAGCGCATCACCAGGCACTCCCGCTGCTCGGTGGGCAGGTCGCGCAGCGCTGCGAGCAGGGCCTCGTTGGTCAGCGAGGTGAGCACCTCGAGCTCGGGCCCCTCGGCCGCCGAGTCGAGGGTCTGCATGTCCTCGGTCGACTGCTCCAGGCGGGTGCGTCCGGCCTTGAAGTGGTCGGCGGTGAGGTTCCGCGCGATGGTCATCAGCCAGGCGCCGAAGTCCTTGCCCTGCCAGCGGAAGGAGCTCATGCTGCGCAGCGCGCGGAAGAAGGTCTCGGAGGTGAGGTCCTCTGCGAGGGCGACCGAGCCCACCCGGTAGTACAGGAACCGGTAGACCGAGACGTGGTAGTGGTCGTAGAGCTGCCCGAAGGCTTCCTTGTCGCCGGAGCGGGCGAGCTCGACCAGAGCGATGATCCGCTGTCCCTCGGCGTCGTCGGCGGCCGAGGAGGCTGCCAGCGCGGAGTCGTCCGGCCCGCTGCCGCCGCAGGACCCACCCGCCCGGTGGGAGGCGCGCGTGCGCGGAGTCTCGGTGAGCGACTCGGCGCTGAGCCAGCCGGGTGCCGCCGGACCGGTGACCGGCAGGGGCCCGGTGGCGGCCAGGACGTCGGCCAGGGCATGGCGCAGCGACGTCAGCCCACGCAAGAATCCCTCGTCGGTCATGCTCTCCCTCCCCAGCTCCAAGAGCCAGGTACCGGTGAGTAATGTTACGGACGACCGCGGTGTTTGGCCACCCTTTGACCGGGATCGAGCCGATCAGGGCGGGATCGGGACCTGGGGGATCGGGACCTGGGGACCGGTCAGCCGACGCGTCGCCGTACGGCGGCCCCGACGGCCAGGCCTCCCGTCACCGCCCCGGCGACGCCTGCTCCCAGCAGCCCGGCACGGGCGGCCTTGCGTCCGGTGCGGTAGTCGTGGACCGCCCAGCCGGCCCTTCGGGCGTGCTCCCGCAGCCGCCCGTCAGGATTGATCGCCACCGGGTTGCCGACCATGGTCAGCAGCGGCAGGTCGTTGGCCGAGTCGGAGTAGGCGTAGCACCGGGACAGGTCCAGGCCCTCGCGCTCGGCCAGCACGCGGACGGCCTCGCCCTTGGCCGGGCCGTGCAGCATCTCCCCGACGAGCCGCCCGGTGTAGACGCCGTCGACGTGCTCTGCCACGGTGCCCATCGCGCCGGTCAGCCCGAGCCGGTGCGCGATGATCTGGGCGATCTCGACCGGAGCGGCGGTCACCAGCCAGACCCGGTGCCCCTCGTCGAGGTGGAGCTGGGCCAGCGCCCGGGTGCCGGGCCAGATCCGGTGGGCCATCGCCTCGTCGAAGATCTCCTCGCCGAGGTCCTGCAGCTCGGCGACCGTGTGCCCGGCGATGAACGACAGGGCCCCCTCGCGCGCGGCGGCGACATGCTCGGGGTCCTCCACGCCGACCACCCGGAACCAGGCCTGCTTCCAGGCCATCGACACCAGGTCGCGCTTGGTGAAGAAGCGCCGCTTGTAGAGCCCCCGGGCGAGATGGAAGATCGCGGCTCCCTGCATCACCGTGTTGTCGACGTCGAAGAAGGCCGCCACCGCCGGCTCGGCGGCGGGGACCAGCGCGGACTCGACCTCGGTGACGGTGGCCGCGGCCTCGCCCGCCAGCTGCGACCGGCGACGCAGGTTCCTCGGCCGCGAGGCAGCCGCCTTCCGGCCCCTCTCCTGGGTCCTCTCCGGGGCCGCCCTCCGGGGCGCACGGCGGGTCACGGGGCTCAGCCTAGGCAATTTCGGCTCCGGTTCGTCGCACCGGCGGCGGACCCCGGGCCGGCCGTTCGCGGAGCGGTGATGTGCCAGACTCCTCGGGTGCAGACCAACCTCGCCGAGCTGGTGGCGGCTGCGGCCGCACAGGAGCCGGGCAAGACTGCCCTGAGCGAGGCGAGCACCGGTCGGACGATCACCTGGGCGGGCCTCGACGCCCTCGCCTCCCGGGTGGCGAACGGCCTTTCCGCCACGGGCCTGGTCGCGGGCTACCGGGTGCTGATCGCGATGACCAACCGCATCGAGTTCGTCGCCACCCACCTCGGAGTGCTGCGCGCAGGGATGGTCGCCGTACCGGTCAACCCGCGCGCGGTCACCGGTGAGCTGCTGCGGGTGCTGGTGGACTCGGGTGCCCGGCTGGTGGTCGCCGACGAGACCACGGCGGACGTGGTGCGGGCCGCCGTCGCGGGAGTGGCCGGGGCCCTGGCCGCCGGGCCGGCACCCGGCCGGGATGCCGACCCCGGCACCGAGTCGCGCGCCGATGCCGGCCGGGCGCGTCCGCGCATCGTGACGGTCGGGACCGCCGCCGAGGAGGGCGAGCAGTCCTTCGACGACCTCGTGGCCGGCAGCGCCGGCAGCGTCCCCGCGCCCGCCGACGCCGAGGCGCTGGCCGTGCTCCTCTACACCAGCGGCACCTCGGGGCAGCCGCGGGCGGCGATGCTGAGCCACCGGGCGCTGCTGGCCAACATCGAGCAGGTGGCGGCCGTGCAGCCGCCGATGATCACCGGGCGCGACGTGGTGCTGGGGGTGCTGCCGCTCTTCCACGTCTACGGCCTCAACGCGGTCCTGGGACAGGTGCTGCGCCAGCACGCCCGTCTGGTGCTGGTCGACCGCTTCGACCCCGAGGGCGTCCTCGACCTGATCGAGGACGAGGCGGTCTCCGTGGTCCCGGTCGCTCCGGCCGCGTTCGCCCGCTGGCAGCACGTGCCCTCGCTGGCCGACCGGCTGGGACCGGTGCGGCTGGTGCTCAGCGGCTCGGCTCCTCTGGCCCCCCACCTCGTCGACGCCTTCACCCGCCGGACCGGCATCGCCGTCCACCAGGGCTACGGCCTGACCGAGGCCGCCCCCGTCGTCACCTCGACGTTGTGCAGCAAGGATCCCGCCCCGCGCTCGGTCGGGGCCGCACTGCCGGGCATCCGGGTGCGCCTGGTCGACGACAGCGGCGGGGCGCCGGAGGCCGGCGACACCGGCGAGATCCAGGTGAGCGGTGACAACCTCTTCTCCGGCTACTGGCCCGACGGTGCGGACGGTCCCGACGCCGACGGGTGGTTCGCCACCGGCGACGTCGGCTACCTCGACCCGAACGGCGACCTCTACCTCGTCGACCGTCTCAAGGAGCTGGTGATCGTCTCGGGCTTCAACGTCTACCCGACCGAGGTGGAGGAAGTCATCACCGAGCTCGACGAGGTCGCCGAGGCGGCGGTGATCGGTGTCGAGGACGACCAGACCGGGGAGGCGGTCGTCGCCTACGTCAAGGCCGCCCACGGGGCCGGGACGGACGCGACCGCGCTGGCGGACGCCGTACGCCGCCACTGCGCCCAGCGGCTGGCGCGGTTCAAGCGGCCGACGGTCGTCGAGGTCGTCGAGTCCTTCCCCCACACGGTGACCGGCAAGGTGCAGAAGGGCCGGCTGCGCGCCTCCCGCCGGCGGCGAACCCTCGGACTGCTCGAGGAGTGATGGGTCAGATGCCCGACAGCGTGCGCGTGCTGCTCTATGCGAAGCCGGGCTGCCACCTGTGCGACGACGCCCGCGCGATCATCCGGCGGGTGTGCGCGGAGACCGGCACCGGCTGGGACGAGGTCGACATCACCTCCGAGCCCGAGCTGATGGCGGAGTTCGCCGAACAGATCCCGGTGACCTTCGTCGACGGCCGCCAGCACGACTTCTGGCGGGTCGACGAGGCCCGGCTGCGGGCCGCGCTCGGCAGCGCCTGAGGCGCCCCGGGCCCCCCGGCACACGTGACGGTGCTCACGTGTGCTAGTCACCCAGCGGTCTCGGTTTGTTCGCCCGTTCACAAAGTGCATAAAGTGGCGTGACCGCCGCTTCCGAAGGCCTGAATGACCGTGGCCGGGCGGCGGCTCTGGAGAGTCGAGACGTGAGCAGCTCCCGCATCCCCGAGGCGACGGTGGCGCGCCTTCCGGTGTACCTGCGGGCACTGAACACCCTGCTCGACACGGGCCGGGCCACCTGCAGCAGTGAGGAGCTCGCCGCCGCGGCGGGCGTCAACAGCGCCAAGCTGCGCAAGGACCTCTCCCACCTCGGCTCCTACGGCACCCGCGGCGTCGGCTACGACGTGGAGTACCTGCGCTACCAGATCTCCCGCGAGATCGGCCTCACCCAGGACTGGCCGGTGGTCATCGTCGGCATCGGGAACCTCGGGCACGCGCTCGCCAACTACTCCGGCTTCTCCTCCCGCGGCTTCCGCACCGTCGCGCTGCTCGACGCCGACGCCGCCCGGCAGGGCGAGGTGGTCGCCGGCATGAAGGTCCGCGACTTCGACGAGCTCGAGTCGATCGTCCGCGAGAACGGCGTCGCGATCGGCGTCATCGCCACGCCCGCTGCGGCCGCACAGTCGGTCTGCGACAAGATGGTCGCCGCCGGCATCCGGAGCATCCTCAACTTCGCGCCGACGATCCTGGCGGTGCCGCCCGAGGTCGACGTGCGCAAGGTCGACCTGTCCAGCGAGCTGCAGATCCTCGCCTACCACGAGCAGCGCAAGTCCGGGCTGGCCGCCGTCTCCGGCGATCCGGAGGTCGGTGCCTCATGAGCGTCCTGGTCGTGGGCATCTCCCACCGGTCGGCACCGGTCGCCCTGCTCGAGAAGCTCGCCATCGCCGGTGACGAGGTGGTCAAGCTCGTGCACACGGTGCTGGACAACGAGCACGTCGCCGAGGCGACCGTGCTGGCCACCTGCAACCGCATCGAGGTCTACGCCGACGTCGACCGCTTCCACGGCAGCGTCGAGGCGATCTCCGCGCTGCTGTGCGAGCGGGCCGGCGAGCAGCCCGAGGAGATGCTGCCGCACCTCTACGTCCACTACGACGACGGCGCGGTCTCCCACCTCTTCCATGTCGCCTCCGGCCTCGACTCGATGGCCGTCGGTGAGGCACAGATCCTCGGCCAGGCCCGCGAGGCGCTGCGGGTGGGCCAGGAGACCGGCGGGGTCGGGCCCGCGCTGAACTCGCTCTTCCAGCAGGCGCTGCGCGTCGGCAAGCGCGCGCACGCCGAGACCGACATCGACAAGGCGGCCCCGTCGCTGGTACACGCCGCGCTCGACCGCGCCGCCGGGCACCTCGGCGAGCTGGCCGGCAGGACGGCGGTCGTCGTCGGGGCCGGTTCGATGGCCGGTCTCGCGGCGGCGACGCTGTCGCGGGTGGGCGTGACCGACCTGGTGGTCGCCAACCGCACGCCCGAGCGCGCCGCCCGGCTCGCGGAGGCGTACGCCGCCCGCGCCGTGGGTCTGGGCGAGGTCGGCCGCGCGATCGCCGATGCCGACCTGCTCGTCTCCTGCACCGGCGCCGTCGGGGTGGTGCTCGAGGAGGCCACCGTGGCCACGGCCCGCGCCGACCGCACCTCGCCGCTGGTCGTCATCGACCTCGCGCTGCCCCACGACGTGGACCCGGCCGTGATGCGGCTGCCGGGCGTGCACCTGGTCGACCTCGCCTCGCTCGCCGACGAGCACGGCCCCGCCGCCCCGGGCGCCGACGATGTGCGCCGGATCGTCACCGAGGAGCTCACCGGCTACCTCGCCGTGCGCCGCGCCGCCAGTGTCACCCCGACCGTGGTGGCGCTGCGGTCGATGGCCACCGGGGTCGTCGAGGCCGAGCTGCTCCGCCTGTTCAGCCGGCTCCCCGGTCTCGACGACGAGGCGCGCGCCGAGGTGGAGCTCGCCGTACGCCGTGTCGCCGACAAGCTGCTGCACCAGCCGACGGTGCGCGTGAAGGAGCTCGCGAACGAGGCCGGCGCGGTGTCCTACGCCGCCGCGCTCGCCGAGCTGTTCGCGCTCGACCCGGAGGCCGTGCAGGCCGTGACCCGCGCCGAGGGGGTGTGAGATGACCGAGCAGACCGCGCCCATCCGGGTCGGCACCCGGGCCTCCGCGCTCGCCCGCGCCCAGAGCGGCCAGATGGCGGCCCGGCTCCAGCAGGTGCTGGGGCGTCCGGCCGAGCTCGTCGACGTGACCACCGAGGGCGACGTCAACCGCGCGTCGCTGGTCTCGCTGGGCGGCACCGGCGTCTTCGTCAGCGCGCTGCGCGAGGCGCTGCTGCGCGGCGAGGTCGACGTGGCCGTGCACTCCCTCAAGGACCTGCCCACCGCCCCGGCGCACGGCATCGTGCTCGCCGCCGTGCCGCTGCGCGAGGACCCCCGCGACGTGGTGGTCGCACGCGACGGCCTGACCGTCGCCGAGCTCCCCGCCGGCGCCCGCGTCGGCACCGGCTCGCCGCGGCGGGTGGCACAGCTGCGCGCCCTGGGCCTGGGGCTGGAGCTCGTCGACGTGCGCGGCAACGTGGACACCAGGATCGGCAAGGTCCGCTCGGGTGCCCTCGACGCCGTCGTGCTCGCGAGAGCGGGGCTGGCCCGGCTCGGCCGGCTCCAGGACGCCACCGAGGTGCTCGACCCGCTGCAGGTGCTGCCGGCACCCGGGCAGGGCGCGCTGGCGATCGAGTGCCGCGCCGACGACCCGCTGGCCGACGCGGTGCGCGACGCGCTGGAGGACCACCGCACCCGCGCCTGCGTGACCGCAGAGCGCACCGTGCTCGCCGTGCTGGAGGCAGGCTGCGCCGCTCCGGTCGGCGCCCTGGCCGAGGTGGTGGAGGGAGAGCACGGCGAGGAGCTGTGGCTGCGGGCGGTGGCATCGAGCGTGGACGGCGCGGTCGCCGTACGACGCTCCGGCAGCGGAGCCTTCGCCGCGGGCGAGGGCGACGCCGGCTCCGACCCGGAGGCTCTCGGCCGTGCGCTGGCCGAGGAGATGCTCGCCGAGGGTGCGGCAGACCTGATCGACAACCGACAAATCGCAAGCAGCAAGTGAAGGCGAAGGCGATCGTGACCAAGACGGCCCCGAAGACGGCCACCCGGACGGCCCGCAAGTCCGCTCCCGAGACGGCCACCAACACCGCCGCGAGGGCGGCGACCAAGACCGCTGCCAAGGCTCCCCGCAAGGAGTCGCAGGCCCGTCCGACCCGCTGGGTGACCTTCGTGGGCACCGGTCCGGGCGACCCGGCGCTGCTGACGCTGCGTGCGGTGGAGCTGCTCCGGACCGCCGAGGTGGTGATCACCGAGGTGCCCGAGCACGAGGCCATGGTGCGGTCGGTCCTCGAGCTTCCCGACCGGGCCGCCGCCGAGTCCGAGGACTCCGCGGTGCCGGTGTTCGTCGACGGCGGCTTCGGCGAGGACGGCCAGCCGCTGACCCACGCCGCCCGCGCCAAGCTGGTGGTGAAGCAGGCCCGCACCGGCAGGCGCGTGGTGCGGCTGCTCTCGGGTGACCCGTTCCTCTACGCCTCGGGGCCGGAGGAGGCGCAGGCCTGCGTGAAGGCGTCCATCGGCTTCGACGTGGTGCCCGGCGTCTCGGCGGCCACGGCCGTTCCGGCGTACGCCGGCATCCCGCTGACCACGAAGGCGCACCGCGAGATGGCGATCGTCTCCTGCGGGGACGCGAAGGTCGACTGGAGCGCCTACGCGGCCTACCCGACGCTGGTGCTGATGTCGGCCTGTGGGTCGATCGCCGAGGTCGCCCGTGAGCTGGTCGCGGCCGGCCGTGCTGAGGACACCCCCGTGGCGATGACGCGCGCCGGCACCGACACCACGCAGCAGACCGTGGTCTCGACACTGGCCCGGATCGCCGCCGACGCGAAGGCCGCCCGGATGACCGAGCCCGCGGTGACCGTCGTCGGCCCGGTCGTGGGCCTGCGCGAGACGTTGTCGTGGTTCGAGACCAAGCCGCTGTTCGGCTGGCGGGTGCTGGTGCCGCGCACCAAGGAGCAGGCCGGAGCGCTGTCCGCGCGGCTGCGTGCCTTCGGCTCGGTGCCCGAGGAGGTGCCGACGATCTCGGTCGAGCCGCCGCGCAACCCGCAGCAGATGGACAAGGCGGTGCGCGGCCTGGTCGAGGGCCGTTACGAGTGGATCGCGTTCACCTCCGTCAACGCGGTGAAGGCGGTGCGCGAGAAGTTCGAGGAGTACGGCCTCGACGCCCGCGCCTTCTCCGGCCTGAAGATCGCCGCGGTCGGCGAGAAGACCTCGGCCTGCCTGGCCGAGTGGGGCCTCAACGCCGACCTGGTGCCCTCGGGGGAGCAGTCGGCCCGGGGGCTGCTGGAGGACTGGCCGCCGTTCGATGAGGTGCTCGACCCGATCAACCGGGTCTTCCTGCCGCGCGCCGACATCGCCACCGAGACGCTGGTCGCGGGCCTGGTCGAGCTGGGCTGGGAGGTCGACGACGTCACCGCCTACCGAACCGTCCGGGCGGCCCCGCCGCCGGCGCCGGTGCGCGAGGCGATCAAGAGCGGCCGGTTCGACGCGGTCGTGTTCACCTCCTCCTCCACGGTGCGCAACCTCGTCGGCATCGCCGGCAAGCCGCACGCCTCGACCGTGATCGCGGTGATCGGCCCCGCGACGGCGAAGACCGCCGAGGAGCACGGGCTGCGCGTGGACGTGCTGGCGCCCAAGCCGTCGGTGGAGTCGCTGGTGGACGCGCTCGCCGACTTCGGCGCTGCCCGGCGGGCCTCGCTGATCGACGCCGGCCAGCCGGTGACCAGGCCCTCGGAGCGCAAGACGTCCGGCCGCCGCCGGGCCAGCACGAAGTAGGGGACCGGCGATGGGCTTCCCCGAGATCCGGCCGCGGCGGCTGCGGCGTACTCCGGCGCTGCGCCGGCTCGTCGCCGAGACCACGCTCGAGCCGCGCCACCTCGTGCTGCCGCTGTTCGTCCGCGAGGACGCCGCCGAGCCGGTGCCCATCCAGAGCATGCCGGGCGTCGTCCAGCACACCCGCGACACGTTGAAGAAGGCGGCCGCCGACGCGGTCCTGGCGGGCCTGGGCGGGGTGATGCTCTTCGGCATCCCGACGACCAAGGACGCCACCGGGTCCGGCGCCGTCGACCCGCACGGCATCCTCAACCTCGCGATCACCGACGTGGTCGGGGAGGTCGGCGACGAGCTCACCGTGATGTCGGACCTGTGCCTCGACGAGTTCACCGACCACGGCCACTGCGGGGTGCTCGACGCCGACGGCAACGTCGACAACGACCACACCCTCGAGGTCTACGCCCAGATGGCGCTGGCCCAGGCGGCCGCCGGCGTCGACCTGGTGGCGCCGAGCGGGATGATGGACGGCCAGGTCGGCCAGATCCGCCGGGCGCTCGACGCCGAGGAGCACGAGGGCACCGGCATCCTGGCCTACTCGGCGAAGTACGCCTCCGCCTTCTACGGCCCCTTCCGCGAGGCGGTGGACTCCTCGCTGCAGGGCGACCGGCGCACCTACCAGCAGAACCCCGCCAACGGCATGGAGGGCGTCCGCGAGGCGCTGCTCGACGTCGAGGAGGGTGCCGACATGGTGATGGTGAAACCGGCGCTGGGCTACCTCGACGTGGTTCGCGCGGTGCGCGACGCGGTGCCGGTGCCGGTCGCGGCCTACAACATCTCCGGTGAGTACTCCATGGTCGAGGCGGCCGCCGCGCACGGCTGGATCGACCGCGAGGCCGCGATCCTCGAGACGCTCACCTCGATCCGGCGCGCCGGCGCCGAGGTGGTGCTGTCCTACTGGGCACTGGAGGCCGCGCGGCTGCTGCTGCGCCGCTGAGCCGGAGCCGCCGTCCTGCGCCTCGGCACGCCGGGCCGGGGTGGTCTGCACGCGGGGAGGGAGTTCGCAGGTGAGCGCGCGTGGTCACCGCGTGAAGGCGGCTCCGGTGCGGTGAACTCCCTCCTGCTGTGCAGCTCGCCGCACTCGTGCCCCGGTCGGCCCGGCCGGCCCCCGCGCTGCGGTCAGCGTGCGGAGGTCGAGGCAGTTCGCCGGTGGGTACGGCGACGCACGCGGGGCGGGGCGTCGTACGGCGATGAACTGCCTCGCCGTGGGCACTGCGCCTGCTCAGCCGAG
>DATDNR010000178.1:0-17698 GCA_036518175.1 Marmoricola sp. | reverse complement strand
CGATCATCACCGAGTAGCCGCGGGTGCAGAGCTCACCGGGCTCCCCGCGCTCGACGGTCTCGCCGGTGCCCGGGTCGACGATCTTGATCTCGACGTGCGGGTGCACCTTGCCGATGGTCTCGGTCCGCCGCTCCAGGTCGTCGTCGCTGAGCGTCTGGCAGGACACCGGCGACGTCTCGGTCATGCCGTAGGCGATCGAGGCCTCCGCCATGTGCATGTCGTTCACGCAGCGCTTCATCACCTCGACCGGGCAGATCGAGCCGGCCATGATCCCGGTGCGCAGCGAGGAGAGGTCGTACGTCGCGAAGTCGGGGTGGTTCTGCATCGCGATGAACATCGTCGGCACGCCGTACACGCCGGTGCACCGCTCGTCCTGCACCGCCCGCAAGGTCGTGGCGGGGTCGAAGCCGGGGCCGGGGATCACCATCGCGGCGCCGTGCGTGGTGCAGCCGAGGTTGCCCATCACCATGCCGAAGCAGTGGTAGAAGGGCACCGGGATCGCCAGCCGGTCGACCTCGCTGAAGCCGATCAGCTCGGTGGTGAAGTAGCCGTTGTTGAGGATGTTGCGGTGCGACAGCGTCGCACCCTTGGGGTAGCCGGTGGTGCCGGAGGTGTACTGGATGTTGATCGGGTCGTCCGGGCGCAGCACCGCCATCCGGTCGGCCACCGCGGTCTCGGGCAGGTCACGCCCGGAGGCGAGCAGCTCGGTCCAGTCGCTGGTGCCGATGTAGACCACGCGCTCCAGCCGCGGGCAGTCGGCGGCGGTCTCCTCCACCATCGCGCGGTAGTTGCTGGTCTTGAACTCCTCCGCCGAGACCAGCATGCGCAGCCCGGACTGGTTCACCGCGTAGGCGAACTCGTGGGTGCGGTAGGCGGGGTTGACGTTGACGAGGATCGCGCCGATCTTCGCGGTGGCGTACTGGGTGATCGTCCACTCCGCGCAGTTGGGCGCCCACACGCCGATGCGGTCACCCTTCTCGAGGCCGGCCGCCACCAGGCCGCGGGCGAGCTCGTCGACGTCACGATCGAGCTCGGCGTAGGTCCACCGTCTTCCGGTGCTGAACTCCACCAGCGCCTCGCGGTCGCCGTACTCGGCGACGATCCGCTCGAAGTTGCCCCCGATCGTCTCCTCCAGCAGCGGAGGACTGGTCTCACCACGCGCGACAGACTCCATGGGAGGCACCCTAGTGATCCGGCTCACGCCGCACCACGGCCGCCACGTGGGCCTCCGCGCGGGCCCGGCTCCACCCGCGCGACTCCTCCAGGCCGGTGGCGAGCACCGCGAGGTACGCCGCCGACGGCTCGGTGTGCTCGACGTGGTCAATGCCGTGCGGCGCGGTGAAGGTCAGCATCGGCACCCCGTCACGGCGGCCCACCTCCACCAGGGTCTCGTAGTGCCCCGGCCCGACCCGGTGGCGACCGTCCTGATGCGGGAGGCCGCCGAGCACGACCTCCTCGAGCGGATCGTCGGGCCGGGGCAGCCGGTGCATCTCCTGGGCGGCGATGTCGGCCAGCTGGGCGGCGGTCACCAGGTAGCCGCGCGCCAGCGTGGGGCCGTGCGCCTCGTGGTCGTAGAAGGCGACGCCACCGCCCCACAGGGAGGACCGGCCGGCGAAGTAGACCGCGCCGGGCAGGTCCACCGGGATGCTGCGCCGCGGCGGGCGGGGGTCGCGTGCGCCGGGATGGGCCCGGCTACCGCCCGGCGGCCGGCCGCCCTGCAGGTAGCAGGCCAGCCGTTCCGCGGCCATGTTGGAGCCGTAGGCGACGTACCAGACCTCGCCGCGGGCCGGGACCGGCGCGGGCGTGGGTTGCTGGCGGCGCATGACCCCCTCGAGGCTACCGGCAGCTCCCATGCCCGGTTCAGGCCCGGTGCGGCCCCGTTTCAGGCGTCGCGCCGATGCAGCAGCACCCAGGAGCAGGCCATCAGCACCGCGCCCAGGCCGCCGAAGACGAGGAAGCCCCCGAGGGCGGAGACCGGGTGGCCGAAGATGCTGTGGGACTGCTGGGCCACGTCCATGATCCGGCTGCCGGCCTGGAAGGGCAGGAACCTGGCCAGGTCGGCGTGGTCGCGGAGACCGGGGACCAGGGTGAGGATCGCCGTGATCAGGGACTCCACGAGCAGCGGCCACAGGAAGATCATCACCAGCGCGAAGGCCTGGCTGCGGGTCAGCGCGGTGAAGGCCATCGCCAGCCAGGCGAGCACCACGAGGTAGACCAGCTCCCGACCCATCACCGCCCAGGTCCGTCCGGTGAAGACGGGCACGGAGTACTCGTGCAGGAACAGCCAGCCGATGCCGCCGGCGACGAGCATCACGGCGAAACCGACGACCGCGACCCAGGCACCGGTGACGGCGTACTTCGCGACCCACAGGCTGCCGCGGGAGTTCAGCGCCGTGAGGGATGCCCGGATCATGCCGTGGCGGTACTCGTGCCCCCACGCGAAGATGCCGATCATCGCCAGCACGAACCCGATCAGGCAGGGCACGCCGGCTGCGGCTCCCTGGGTGACGACGAGCGGTCCGAGCAGGCGTACGTCGTCGATCCCGCCGGTCGGGTGCTGGGAGACCTCGACCGCGGTGCCCCACGAGACGCCGAAGGCGATCAGCAGCCCGATGACGACGGTGATCCCCGTCAGCCACCACGTGGAGCGGATGGTGCGGATCCGCGTCCACTCATAGGCAAGCGCCGCCCTCACCAGACACCTCCCTGTGGCCGGTCGACCGGTTGGGGCGCTCGGACCGGCGCCTCACCCGGCTCGTGGGCGAAGAACTCCTCCGCACCCGAGGTCGCCTCCAGGAAGGCCTCCTCCAGCGTCGCCACCTGGGTGCTCAGCTCGTGCAGCCGGACACCGTGGTCGAAGGCGAGGTCACCCACGGCCTCCGCGTCCATGCCCGACACCCGCAGGCCGCCGTCGAGCGGTTCCACGTCGACTCCTTCGCGTCCCTGCATCAGCTCCGCGAGCTTGGCCGCCTGCGGCGACCTGACCAGCACGGTGCTGGCGCGGGCGCCGCGGACGAAGTCGGCGACCGGGCCGCTGGCGATCAGCCGACCGCGGCCGATCACCACGAGGTGGTCGGCCAGCAGCGCCATCTCCGAGAGCAGGTGGCTGGAGACGAAGACGCTGCGACCCTGCGAGGCGAGGTGCTTGAGCAGCTGCCGCATCCACTGCATGCCCTGCGGGTCGAGGCCGTTCGCGGGCTCGTCGAGGATCAGCGTGTGCGGGTCGCCGAGCAGCGCGGCCGCCAGGCCGAGGCGCTGGCTCATCCCGAGGGAGAAGGTCTTCGGCTTGCGACGGGCCACCTCGGTGAGGCCGAGCTGGCCCAGCACCTCGTCGACGCGCGAGTCCGGGATCCCGTTCGCCGCCGCGAGCATCCGCAGGTGGTTGCGCGCCTTGCGGGTGGGGTGGAACGGGTTGGCCTCCAGCAGCGCCCCGACGTGCCGCATCGGATGCTGGAGCTCGGAGAACCGCCGGCCGTCGAAGGTGGTCGTCCCGGCGCCGTGGTCCAGGCCGAGCATGAGCCGCATCGTCGTGGACTTCCCGGCGCCGTTGGGTCCGAGGAAGCCGGTGACGCTGCCCGGTCGCACGTCGAAGGACAGGTCGGCCACCGCCGGTCTCCCCGCGTAGGCCTTGCCCAGTCCTCGGGCCTCGATCGTCGCCATGCGGGGCATCCTGCCATCCGCGACTAGAATTTTCGTCGATGTCCAGCACCCCGCGCACGCTCGCCGACCAGCTCCGCGGCTGGTCGGCGGACCAGCTGGCGGCCCTGCTCGAGGCGCGCCCGGACCTGGCCGCGCCGGCGCCCGCGGACTCCGCACAGCTGGCCTCGCGGGCAGTCGTGCGCGCGTCGGTGCTGCGGGCCCTGGACGGGCTCGACACCCTGCAGCTCGCGGTGCTGGAGGCGGTGGCGCAGATCGGTCCGGTGGACGTCGTCGGGGTGCAGGCCGTGGTCCGCGCCGATCCCGCAGCGGTCGAGGAAGCGGTCGGCGAGCTGTATCTCCGCGCGCTCGTCTGGGGCACCCGCGCGACGCTGCGTGTGGTGACCATCATCGGTGAGCTGCTCGCCCTGCCCGAGGGGCCGCCCCAGACCGAGGTGGCCGACCTCGTCGCCCGGCTCGACGACCAGGCACGGGCGATCCTGGACCACCTCGACCGCACCGGCGCCGACGGCACCGTGGCCGACGCCCAGCGACGTCCGACGGTCGAGGGTGCTCGTACCCCCACCGAGGCCCTGCTCGCGCGGCGGCTGCTCGTGCCCCGCGACGACCGGCACGTCGCCCTGCCGTGGTCGGTCCGCCTCGCGCTGCGGGGCGGCCGCTCCACCCACCACGACCTGAGCGCTCCCCCCGCGCTCGCCACCGGTGCGCGCGATCAGCAGCTCGTCGACCGGACCACGGCCGGGGCCGCGTTCGAGCTGGTGCGCCGTGCCGAGCTGCTGCTCGACCGCTGGGGCACCCATCCCCCCGGTGCCCTGCGCGGCGGCGGCCTCGGCGTGCGCGACCTGCGGGCCGCCGCTGCCCTGCTGCACACCGACGAGTCCACCGCGGCGCTGCTCGTGGAGACCACGGCAGCGGCCGGGCTGCTCGCCACCGGCATGACCGACGAGCTCGATGCCGCCTGGCTGCCCACCGACGGCTTCGACGCCTGGCAGGGCCGGGCTGCTGCCGAGCGCTGGCGGGCCCTCGCCGACGCCTGGCTGACCGGCCAGCGGCTCGTCTCGGCCGTGGGCAGCCGCGAGGGCGACGCCGCGGACAGCCGCGGCGGCAAGCCGGTCAACGCGCTCGCCGCGGGACTCGAGCGCGGCTGGCTGCCCGGCCTGCGCCGCGACGTCCTCGCCGAGCTGGCCGGGCTCGAGCCGGGCACGGTGCTCGCCTCCGGCACCGGCGTCTCCTCGCTCCTCGAACGACTGCGGTGGATGCGGCCGCGCCGGCCTCGGCAGCACCTCGACCTGGTCCCCACCGTGCTCGAGGAGGCCACCCACCTCGGCATCACCGGGCTCAACGGCCTGTCCTCCTTCGGCCGGGCGCTGCTCGCCGGCGAGGACGCGACCGCCGTGCTGGCCGGCCTGCTGCCCGAGCCCGTCGACCACGTGCTGCTCCAGGCCGACCTCACCGCGGTCGCACCCGGCCCCCTGGAGCAGGGACTGGCCCGCAAGCTCGCCCTGCTGGCCGACGTGGAGTCGCGAGGCGGCGCCACCGTCTACCGCTTCGCGGCCGGTTCGGTACGCCGGGCCTTCGACGCCGGCTGGTCGGCGGCCGACGTCCACGAGTTCCTCTCCGGCAGCTCCACCACGCCCGTGCCGCAGTCGCTGTCCTACCTCGTCGACGACGTCGCCCGCCGCTTCGGCACGGTGCGCGCCGGCTACGCGGCGTCGTTCCTGCGCTCCGACGACGAGACCGCACTGACCACGCTCCTGCACGACCCCGGATCGGCGGGACTGCGCCTGCGCCGCCTGGCTCCGACCGTGCTCGTCTCCGACGTGCCCCTCGACACGCTGTTGCCGCGGCTGCGCGAGCTCGGTGTCGCCCCGGTCGTCGAGGCAGCAGACGGCACCGTCCGGATCGCCCGTCCGGATGTCTTCCGGGCGCGGACCCCCCGAGGGGTGGCTTCCCCCGCGCGCGAGGAGGCGCGCACCGCGGCCCGCATCTCCGCGGTGGTGACCGCGGTGCGCGCCGGCGACCGGGCCGCTGAGGCCAGGCCGTCGCGGGGTTCGGCGATCACGCCCGCCGACGTGGTCGGGTTGCTGCGAGCCGCCGCCGAAGCCGGTGACACCGTATGGATCGGCTACGTCGACCAGCACGGGGCCAACAGTGAGCGGATGGTCCGGCCGGTGCGGGTCGAGGGCGGCCGGCTGACGGCGTACGACGAGCGCAGCGACGACCTGAGACACTTCGCGGTGCACCGGATCACCGCCGCTCGCACCGGTTGACCCTGCCACCCGGTCTAGCCCGCGAAGGCGCCTCGAGTCGGTCCGCTACACCATCTGTCGTAGCCGATTCGGGACCAAAGACCCGGGATCTAGGTGGCCGATTGGGTGTTTCGGACCACCCGATCGGTCCAGTGGCCAATTGGCCTCTCCCCCATCCGGCGTGGCGGCCCTAATGTCGGGGTCGCTTCGCAGTACGGGGAACCGGTCCGCAGCGCGGGCCGGGTGGCGAGCACTAGGGGAGGCACCCGATGAGCGGACGAGTGTCGGACACGGGCCGACAAGGCACAACGGCGGACGAGCTGTCGCACGACCGCCTGGAACACGATTTGCGGCAGTCACTGTGCGCCATGTCGGCGATGCTGGACGTGATCCGGCACGGACCGCTGGAGACGCCCGAGGTGCTGCGGCGCCTGGAGCTGATCCGCCGGGAGTCCGACTGGGCGGCCAGCGTGCTGACGGCCGAGGCGGGCAAGCGCCAGCCGATGGACGCCGGCGAGGTGGTCGAGGCCACCTGGCGCATGGTGGCCGAGGAGGCGCCCTGCCCGGTACGCCTGGTCAGGGAGCCGGTGCCGGCGACCCTGCTGGACCCCGTACGGCTCGGCCGGGCGGTGCGGAACCTCCTCGACAACGCCGTCCGGGCCGCGGGCGCGGACGGGGCGGTGGAGGTCCGGGTGCGGGCACGAGGGGCCGGCGTCCAGATCGAGGTCGCCGACAGCGGCCCCGGCTTCGGACGGATCCCGCAGGTGCACGGGCTGGGCCTGGGCACCGTGCGACAGGTCGTGGCGCAGCTCGGTGGCCAGCTCGTGATCGGTGAGGACCGGCTCGGCGGCGCCCGCCTCACCGTGCACCTGCCATCGGTCTTCGAGACGCAGATGGCCGTGGGGGAGGCCATCTGATGCGCATCGTGATCTGTGACGACCATCAGCTGTTGCTCGAGTCCCTGGCCGCCGCGCTGGCCCAGCGCGGCATCACCGTGGAGGCGGCCGTCCTGACGCCCGCCGACGCGGTGCGCGCCGTGATCCTCCACGACCCGGACGTCCTGCTGATCGACCTCGTCTTCCCCGGCGGTTCGGGGCTGGACGCCGCCCGCGAGGTCGTCGCCCGCCATCCCCGCACCCGGGTCGTGGTGCTCACCGGCTCGGCAGCGCCCGAGGCGCTCGTGGAGGCCCTGCGCATCGGTGTCGCCGGCTACCTGCGCAAGGACCAGGAGGTGCCCGAGATCGCGGCTGCGCTGGAGGCCGTCGCCTCCGGTCAGTCCGCACTCGACCCGGCGCTGCTCAAGCAGGTGAACCGGACCGCTGCGGTGATCCCGCGACAACGCCGTCCGCACGACCTGCTCACCGCGCGGGAGCGCAGCGTCGCGGCAATGCTGGTCGACGGCCTGAACACCGACGAGATCATGCGCAGGCTCGGCGTCAGCCAGAGCACGGTGCGCACGCACGTGCAAAGCATCCTGACCAAGCTCGGTGTGCACACCCGGCTGCAGGCGGTCACGATGCTGGCCGCCCAGGGCCGCGACCTGGCGGGGGAACGCGATGTCGTCGCCGGGTGAACCCGAGGCGAGTCCCGCGATCCGGGTGGTGCTGACCCACCCCATGCGCGCCTGGACAGAGGCGCTGGAACGGTTGCTGCAGACGCACTGGGACGTCGAGGTGGTGAGCGCGCACACCCATCTGGACTGGGCGCGCAACGCCATCCTCACCGGTCAGGCAGACGTGCTCGTGGCCCACGTGGAGCCACCGGGCACCGAGGCCTTCGCGCTCTTCGAGGAGATCGGCCGGGCCGCGCCCGACACCCGGATCGTGGTGATCAGCGACGCGGACGACCCGCACCTGCTCAGCACGGCCATCAGGCTCGGCGTACGAGGTTGGGTCGAGCCGGCCTCGTCGATGGACCACCTCGTCAACGTGCTGCACGGGGTGATGCGGGGCGAGACCTGGATGCCACCGCGGCTGATGGCCGGGGTCCTGGAGTCACTGCTCTCCACGGCCCGGGCGCGGGAGGAGGCCAACGAGCTGCTCTCGGCGCTCTCCAGCCGCGAGCGGGAGATCCTGCGGTGCCTCGCCCAGGGCATGACCCGCCAGGAGATCGCCGCCCACTTCTGCCTCTCCCCGCACACCGTGCGCACGCACATCAACAACCTGCTGCACAAGCTCGACGTGCACAGCACGCTGGCAGCCGTATCGCTCGCGCGCCGCGTGGGGCTGCTCGACAACGGCGGTCCCGGCGGGCTCCCGGGAGTGCGCGGCGCATGACCGCCTGCTGGCTCGCCAAGGTTGCGTAGCCAGCTTCATCACCTTGGCCGATCTGGCCGACTCCCCCCGAAACCTAGATTTCCGGCATCCCGCCAATGACGGTGGGAAGTCCAGGGGAGGTGCGATGCCGCAGACGGTTCCGTTCTCCCGGCCGGTCGTGGCGCCCGAGGCGCAAGGAGCGCTGGAGCGGGTGCTCCGCTCCGGATGGATGACCACCGGGCCCGAGTGCGCCGCCTTCGAGGAGGAGTTCGCCACCTGGGTCGGTGCCCAGCATGCGGCTGCGGTCTCCTCGTGCACGGCAGCGATCGAGATCGCCCTTCGCGGTCTTCGACTTCCGCCCGGGTCGCGCGTCCTGGTGCCGACCATCACCTTCTGCGGTGTCGTCGAGGCGGTCGTCCACGCCGGGCTGCAGCCGGTGCTCACCGACGTCGACCCGGAGACGGTGCTCGCCACGCCTGCGACCACCGCTGCCGCTGCACGCTCGTGCGGTGGCGCGGACGCGCTCCTGGTGCTGCACTACGCCGGCCACCCCGTCGACGTCGAAGCGCTCGCGGAAGCTGCCGGCGTACCGCTGGCCAACACCATCGAGGACGCTGCGCACGCGCTCGGCACCTGGGTGGGTGACCGCCCGGTGGGCAGCCTGTCCCGCGCCACCTGCTTCAGCTTCTACGCCACCAAGAACCTGCCCATCGGTGAGGGCGGGATGATCACCACCGACGACGAGGAGCTGGACGGCTGGGTGCGCAGCACCCGGCTCCACGGCATGTCCCGCGACGCCTGGCGGCGCTACCTCCCGGGAGGCGCCTGGCGGTACTCGGTGGAGCACGACGGGATCAAGGCGAACCTGTCCGACGTGCACGCGGCCATCGGCCGCGCCGGGCTGCGCCACCTCGCGGCCTGGCAGGCACGCCGGTCCGAGATCTCGGTCCGGTACGCGGGCGCGTTGGGCACTCCCCCCGGCCTGGCGCTGCCTCGCGTGCCGGACCGTGGCCAGCACGCCTGGCACCTCTACCCGGTGCGCGTACGGCCGGAGTTCGGGATGTCGCGCGACCAGCTCGCCGCGCACCTCGGTGACCGCGGCATCGGCACCTCCGTGCACTTCATCCCGGTGCACCAGCTGCCCTACCTCCGCACGGTGTGCGAGATCCCCGACAGCGGTCTCGCCGGCGCCGACGCCGTGTTCGAGGAGCTGCTGTCGCTGCCCATGTCAGCCGGCCTGACCGACGCGGAGGTGGACACCGTGTGTGCCGCCGTCCTCGAGGTCGCGCCCCGAAGCCACCCCGTGGAGGTCTGAACCCATGACCGCACTGACCGCCAACAGCTACACCGCGTTCGCGCGGCCGCCGGCGCGGCTCCGAGCGCTCGTGGTGGGTGCCGGCGTCGCGGGCCGGGCGCTCGCCCGGGACCTGCACGGAGCTCCGGACTTCGGCCTGGAGCCGGTCGGCTTCCTCGACGACGACCCGGAGGCGGTGGTGCCCGACGGGTCGCTGCCGCTCCTGGGTGGCCTCGACGACGTCGAGGAGATCGTGCTCCAGGAGCACGCCGACGTGGTGGTCATCGCCATCCCCGGCCTCGACAGCGACCTCTTCCGCAAGGTCGCCGCGGGGGCCGCCGCGGCGGGCGCGTCGGTGCGCTACCTGCCCTCCTTCGTCGGCGCGCTGGAGCGTGCGGTGGTCGGCAGCGACATGCGCTGGCTCGACGTCGGCCGGCTCATCGGCCGCGACGAGGTGCACGTGGTCAGTCCCGAGGCTGCCGCGATCCTCCGTGACCGCGTGGTGCTGGTCACCGGGGCCGGCGGCTCGATCGGCAGCGAGCTGTGCCGGCAGGTCTTCGGGTTCTCCCCGCGCCGCCTGATCATGCTCGACCACGACGAGTCCAACCTGCACCGGCTGCAGCTGGAGCTGTTCGGCGAAGGCACCCTGGACGAGGACGACATCGTGGTGGCCGACATCCGCGACCGCGAGCGGCTCGCCCAGCTCTTCGACGAGATGCGTCCCGACGTGGTCTTCCACGCCGCCGCGCACAAGCACCTGCCCCTGCTCGAGCGGCACCCCTGCGAGGCCGTGAAGTCCAACGTGGCCGGCACCGAGAACGTGCTGTGGGCCGCCCTCGAGTACGGCGCCGAGCGCTTCATCCTCATCTCCACCGACAAGGCCGCCGACCCGACCTCGGTGCTCGGCGCCACCAAGCGGATGGCCGAGCTGCTCGTGCAGCACGAGGAGGAGAGCGCCACCAAGGTCGCCTCCGTGCGGTTCGGCAACGTGCTGGGCAGCCGCGGATCGCTGCTCACCGTGCTCGCCGAGCAGATCAACCGCGGCCTGCCGATGACGGTCACGCACCCCGACATGACCCGCTTCTTCATGACCATCGAGGAGGCGGCGGGCCTGGTGATCGAGGCCGCCCGGATGGCAGACAACGGCGAGGTCTTCGTGCTCGACATGGGCGAGCCGGTGCGCATCCTCGACGTCGTCCAGTCCTTCGCGTCGCTGATGCACCGACCCGACGTGGAGATCCGCTTCACCGGCATGCGTCCCGGCGAGAAGCTCGTCGAGCAGCTGTTCAGCGAGCACGAGACGCCGTTGCCCACCGACCATCCACGCATCTTCAAGGTGGCGAAGCTGCCACCGATCCCGCGGTTCCATCAACGGCTGCTGACGCTCTACCACCTGGCTGAGCGCAACCAGCCCGACAACGTCCGTGCCTGCCTGCGTGACCTGCTGCCGGACTACCGGCCGATGGTGCCGCAGATCCCGGCACAGGCAGCTCCCTACCCCGACGACTACTGATGGACATCGCCACCATGCCGCGCCCCCAGCGGGCACCCGAGTCCATCGACGGGTTCCTGGCCCGTCACCATGCCGTGGTCGTCGATGTGCTGCCCGGAGCTGCTCCGGCGACGCGGCGCCTGCTCGTCGGGCACGGCGACGGTCCCACCGTCACCCACGCCATCGCGGTCTCGACCGACGGCTCCACGCTCCCGCTCGACACCGAGGAGCAGGTGCTGGGGGTGGTGCCCCGGCTCCCGGGCGAGCTGGCGCGGACCATGCCCCGCGTGGTCGGACGGGTCCGGATGACCACCGACCAGGAGGGGCTGGCGGTGACCGCCGTACCCGGTCTGGGACCGTCGACCCCGGGGACGCCTCGGGTGCGCGCCGGACAGCTGCTGCTGCAGGTCTCCGACTGGCTGGCGCTGCTGTGGCGCGAGAGCGCGACCGGGGAGAGCAGCGCGACGCTGGCGACCTCGACGCTGCCCGCCTTCCTGCAGCGGTACGGCGACTCGCTCCGGCTGCGCTCGGCACACCTGCAGCTGCAGGCCGCCCACGACCGGGTGGCCCAGTTCTCGACCGGCTGCACCGTGGGCCACGGCTGCCTGTGCGCCCGCCACGTCAAGATCGGCGGCGACCGGGTCGTCGGGGTCGACGACTGGACGCTGGGCTCGGTCAGTGCCAACCCGCTGCTCGACCTCGGCGGCTTCGCGTCACGGCTGGCCGGCTCGCGCCTGCCCGAGGTGCTGGCCGGCCGCACGTCGCACGCCGCGATGTACCGGCAGTTCGTCGCGAGCGGGCTGAGCCGGCTCGGACTGCCGCGCTCGCTGTGGCGCGACGTGCTGCTGCTGGCGCACTTCGAGATCGCCTACGCCGCGCTCGAGCGCGGTGAGCCGGACCAGATCGGGTCGCTGATGGCCGCGGTGAGCGGCTTGGGCGGAAGGCCCTGAACGACCGGCACGAAGGCCATGGAGAAAGGACCGGGAGGACGAGGATGAGAGCGATCGTGACAGGTGCGGCGGGGTTCGTGGGCTCCCACCTCTGTGCACACCTGCTGGACCAGGGGGACGAAGTGGTGGGCATCGACTGCCTCACCGACTACTACGATCCCCGCCGCAAGGAGGCGAACCTCGCCACCGTCCGCGGTCGCGACGGGTTCACCGAGCACCGGGTCGACCTCACCGCAGCCGCCCTGCCGACGCTCTTCGAGAACGCCGACGTGGTCTACCACCTCGCCGGGCAACCCGGGGTCCGGGCCTCCTGGGGCGAGGAGTTCGTGCCGTACGTCAGCCGCAACGTGCTGGCCACGCAGCGGGTGCTCGAGGCCGCCCGGGAGGTCTCGCTGTGGAAGGTGGTCTACGCCTCCAGCTCCTCGGTGTACGGCGACGCGGAGTCCTACCCGACGACGGAGGACATGCGGCCCCAGCCGGTGTCGCCGTACGGCGTGACGAAGCTGGCCGCCGAGCACCTGTGCGAGCTCTACCGGGTCACCAGCGGGGTGCCCACCGTCTCGCTGCGGCTGTTCACCGTCTACGGTCCCCGGCAGCGGCCGGACATGGCCTTCTCGCGCCTGGTGGACTGCGCCCTCAGCGGCCAGCCGTTCCTGCTCTACGGCGACGGTGAGCAGAGCCGGGACTTCACCTACGTGGGTGACGTGGTCGCCGCGATGCGGCAGGCCGCGCTGTCCCCGTGGACCGGGGTGGCCAACATCGGTGGCGGCACCAGGATCACGATGAACGAGGTCATCCACCGGCTCGGTCGTCTCGCGGGTTCCATCGACGTCGTCCGGCTGCCGTCCCAGCGTGGCGACGTGCGGCACACCGCGGCCGACACCTCGGTGGCTCGGAAGGGCTTCGGCTACGACCCCCGGGTCGACATCGACACCGGGCTGGCCCGCATGGTCGAGGCCGCGCGTGAGAGCTACGCCCCCCGACGTTCGGTGGAGGCCCGCCGGTGAGGGGAATCTGGCCGGCGGTGCCGCCGCGCGTGGTCCCACGGGCGTTGCTCCCCGAGCAACCCGCGGGACCACGGGTCAAGGTGCTGCACGTGATCACCCGGTTCATCGCCGGCTCCGGCGGCAACACCCTGCTGTCGGCGGCCCGGATGGACGCCGGGCGCTACGAGTGCTGGGTCGCCGCCATGCCGGGCGGACCGCTGTGGGAGCAGGCCGAGGCCGCCGGGGTGCACACCGCTCGGCTGCAGCACATGCGCGAGACGATCGAGCCGGTCGACGACCTGCTCGCCGTGCTCGAGCTGGTCAGGCTGATCCGTCGGGAACGCTTCACCGTGGTGCACACGCACTGTTCGAAGGCGGGGCTGATCGGCCGTGTCGCCGCCAGGATGGCCGGCGTGCCGGTGGTCGTGCACACCTTCCACATCTTCGCCGCGCACGACGGGCTCAGCCGGCGCAGGCGCCTTGCCTACCTCGCCCTCGAGCGGTCGGTCCGTGGGCTGGCGCACCGTTACGTCGCCGTGGCGCCGCGCGTGGCCGTCGAGGCGGTCGAGCAGCGCATCGCGCCTCCCGGCAGCGTGGTCGCGGTCCCGTCGGCGGTCGACCTCGACCAGATCCCCGCCACCGCGGACCCCCAGGTGCGCGCCGAGCTCGGCCTGGATCCCAGGGCGCCGGTGGTCGGCACGGTCGGCCGGATCGTGGCGCAGAAGCGCCCGCTCGACTTCGTCCGGATGTGCGCGCTGCTGCACCGCGAGCGCCCTGACGTGCAGTTCGTGATGGTCGGCGACACCACCCTGGAGAGTGCCGGCCTGGAGGAGGAGACTCACCGGGAGGCCGAGCGGCTCGGGGTCCCGGTGCTGTTCACCGGCTTCCGCGCCGACGCTCCCCGCATCGCGGCGACGTTCGACGTCTACGTGGTCCCGTCGATGTACGAGGGCCTCGGCCGCGCGGTCACCGAGGCGATGGCCTCCGGCCGTCCGGTGGTGGCCACCGCCGTCAACGGCGTGCCCGACCTGGTCGAGCCCGGCTCCACCGGCCTGCTCGCCGAACCCGGGGACCCCGCCTCGCTGGCCCGGTCGGTCGGCTGGCTGCTCGACCACCCGCGTGAGGCCGCGCGGATGGGGGCGCAGGGCCGCGACCGGGTGCGCTCCAGGTTCGCTCCCGAGGTGATGTGCGCGGCGCTCGACGAGCTCTACAGCGAGCTCCTCGGCCTGCCGCTGCCCGAGGACGGCAGGGAGGCTCAGCCGGTGCCGGTCGTGCGGACGGCGTAGCCGGTCTACGACCAGCAACCGACGCCACCGGCGTGTTCGATTCCTAGCGTGAGGGCGTCAGGGATCCACCGGTGGAACACGACAATGGAGGGGGGCCGGGGTATGCACTACCCGACCGCGCTCGAGGAGCACGACGGCTCGCCCGACCCCGTCTCCCGCCGCCTGCGGGTGCTGCACGTCGTGGTGCAGGCCGGCCCGACCAACAGCCAGTGGAACGAGCACTGCCTGCCGGTGGCGGACGAGCGGGACCTGATCGTCTGCTCGCTCTTCCCCGCCACCGTCGCACCGGATCCGCGGATCCAGCGCTTCGAGGGTGACGGCACCGTCGGCGGCGCGCTGCGGGTGCTGCGTACGGCGCTGCGCCGCGACCGTTACGACGTCGTGCACGTGCACGCCCCCGCCAGCGCGGCGCTGCTGCTGGCCGCCTGCTTCCTGGAGGGGCGCCCCCGCAACGACATCGTCTTCACGCTGCACAACTCCTGGCAGAACCTGCGACGGCGCAACCGCCTGCTGACCGCGCTGGCCTTCGTGGTCTTCCCCTACATCGTCTGCTGCAGTGCCGCAGCCGCCGCGAGCATCCCCCGCCGGGTCCGCGCCCTGGCCCGTCACGGCGTGACCGTGGTGGCCAACGGCGTGGACGTCGACCGGGTCACCCAGGCGTTGCGGACGGCGCCGGCCCAGCACCAGCTCCTCGACAGCCAGGCCCGCTTCACCTTCGTCACCGTCGGCCGGCTCATCCCGGTCAAGGACCAGGCGTCGTTGCTGCGCGCGTTCGCGCGGATGGCGGCCATCGGGGACCGCCTCGTGATCGTCGGGGAGGGACCGCTGCGCCCGGCCCTGGAGGAGATGGCGGCCGCGCTCGGCATCCGCGACCGGGTCCGGTTCCTCGGCCTGGTCCCCCGCGACGAGGTCTACCGGCTGCTCGCCTGCTCCGACGCCTTCATCTCCCCCTCACGCGGGGAGGGGCTGCCGCTGTCGGTGCTGGAGGCGATGGCCATCGGCCTGCCGGTCGTGCTCTCCGACATCGCGCCGCACCGCGAGATCGTCAAGGACGGCAGCGGTCCGGCGCTCGTGCCCGTCGGTGACGTGGTCGCCCTCTCCCACGAGATGAGGCGGTTGCGCGAGACCCCGGCCAACGCGCTCAGTGCCGCCGGAGCGCGCAACCGGCAGTGCGTGATCGAGCGCTTCAGCCTCGCGTCGATGTCCGCCGGCTACCAGGCCGTCTACCGCATCGTCGCCACCCGTTCGCCGCGGGCCGCGACGGTGCGCACCGCACCACCCACCAGCGAAGGAGCAGTACCGATGAGAGAACCCATGGATCTCGGCGACGTCGCCGGAGGCATCCGTCGCCGGCTCTGGCTGCCGGGGGTCCTTGCCGTGGCCGGCGCGATCCTGGGCTTCTGGGCCAGCACCGCGCTCCCGGCGGTCTACCGCTCCCAGGCGACCCTGCTCGTCGGTCCGACGAACGGGTCGGTGACGCACAGCTCCACCGTGAGCGCGAGCCAGCAGCTGGCCACGTTCTACGCCGACATGGCGCGACGCGAGCTGGTGCTGCGCCCGGTCGTCGAGCAGCTCCACAACGGGATGACCTGGTTCGACCTCCGCGACGACGTGAGCGCGATCGTGCCCCCGCAGAACCTCCGGCTGGTCACGGTGACCGTGATGGGCGCGTCCCAGGCAGAGACCCAGCGCGCCGCGAACCTGATCGTGAAGAACGTCGTCGACCTCAGCCCGGCGCCGCCCGGGGGCAACCAGCAGGCCTTCGTCAACCGGCAGGCCGCCGATCTCGAGCACACGATCGGCTCGACGCAGGCCGAGATCAAGCAGCTCAAGACCCAGGCCGCGACGGCCACGAACCCGACCGTCCGGGACAACCTGCAGCACCAGATCAACGTCGCCCAGAACAACGTCGCTGAGTGGCAGAAGACCTACGTCGAGCTGATCGGCGTCGACCCGACCTCTGACGCGGGCGGCCTGCAGGTGCTGGACCACGCGACACCGGTGACCGACGCGGGACGCTCCGGCAGCATCAAGCTGAGCATGGTCGGTGCCATCGGTGGCGGGATCGTGGGGATGATGCTGGCCTGGCAGCTCTACCGGCGAGACCGCAGGCGGCTCCACGCGCGTCGCCTGGGAGGCACCGCGAACGGTCCGCGCTCCTCTCGGCCCGCCGGCCCGACCGGCACCGCCTCGGCGACCGGAGCCCCGCGCCGTGAGCTGGCCGGCACCTCGTCCGGCAGGCACGGGGGAAGGAACGGCCGGTGACCACCGAGCTCAGCGCGGCGGCGTCCGGCCCGGCAGCGGCAGGACCGCTCGAGCGGGTCCAGGTGCTCGAGCTGGTGGCCCGGCTCGCGGCGGCCCTGGAGGAGGAGCAGGTCGAGTACTGCCACTGGAAGAGCAACGAGGCGCTGCAGCGGTCACTGACCGGCGACAACGACCTCGACCTGCTCGTGGCCCGCCCGGACCAGGGTCGCTTCCTGGCCGTCCTCGGCCGGCTCGGGTTCAAGGCGGCCGCTCTGCCCCCCGCGCGGGAGGTCCCGTCGGTCCGGCACTACTACGGCCTCGACACCCGCTCCGGTCGGCTCGTGCACGTGCACGTGCACTTCCGACTCGTCCTCGGTGACGACACCACCAAGAACTTCTGGCTGCCGGTGGAGCGGGCCTACCTGGCATCGAGCTCGGTGGAGCAGGTGCTGCCGGTGCCGGCGGCGGAGTACGAGCTGGCGGTCCTCGTGCTCCGCCTGGTGCTCAAGCACTCCACCTGGGACGCGGTGCTGCAGGCCCGCGGTGCGCTCGCCGCCAGCGAGGCGCGCGAGCTGGCCTGGCTGCAGGAGCGGACGTCCTGGGCGGCCGTCGAGGCGGTGGTGGCCGAGCACCTGCCGTTCGTGATGGACGTGTGGCCGGCCTGCCGCCGCGCCGTGGAGCCCGGCTGTCCGCTGGCCCACCGCGTGCGGGCCGCCGCCCGGCTGGCCCGGGCGCTCGAGGGGTGCGCGCGCCGGCCCCGGCTGCAGGACACGACGCTGCGGCTGCTGCGGCGTACGACGTGGGGTGCGCGCCGCTACGTGCTGCGCCGTCCGGTGCGCAAGCAGCTGATCGCCGGCGGCGCGGTGGTGGCCGTCGTGGGCGGGGACGGCTCGGGCAAGTCGACCGCGGTCGACGGGCTCACCGCCTGGCTGTCGAAGGCGTTCGTCGTGCGGCGCATCCACCTGGGGCGCCCGCCGAAGTCGCTGACCACGCTCGCGGTCAAGGGTGGCCTGGTCGCCGCCCGACGGTGCGGCCTCTTCCCCGACCTCACCGAGCCCACCGCGCCACCGGCCGACCCGACCACCCCTCCGTCGCTGGGCTGGCTGGCCTGGCACGTGCTCACCGCGCGCGACCGGCACCGGCTCTACCGGCGGGCGCGGCGGGTCGCCGCGAACGGCGGCATCGTGATCAGCGACCGCTTCCCGCTGCGCCAGCTGCGCTCGATGGACGGCCCCCGCACCGCGTGGGCCGGCCAGCTGCCCGACCTCGGCCGCGCCGGTCGTTG
>DATDNR010000177.1:0-20858 GCA_036518175.1 Marmoricola sp. | reverse complement strand
CCGGAGGGCCCGACGATCGCGGTCAGGCCCGGGCCGGGGATGGTGGCGTCGAGGTGGCGGACGACCGCGGGTGCGTCGCCGTACCCCAAGGTGAGGCCGGTCAGCACGATCTGCGGCGGTCCCGGCGCAGCGGTGCCCGAGGTGGATCCCGGAGGAGCGCCGGGGGTGCTGGGGAGCGGTGCGGGGCCCGCCGCGGTGGTCAGCTCCTGGATCCGCTCGAACGTCGCGGTGCCCTCGGCCGCGGCGTGGAACTCCGCCCCGACGCGGCGCAGCGGCCAGTAGGCCTCCGGTGCGAGCAGCAGCACGACCAGGGCGGTGCGCAGGTCCAGGCCGCCCGAGGCCAGGCGCAGCCCGACGGTCACGGCCACCAGCGCGACCGACAGGGTGGCCACCAGCTCGAGGACGGCCGAGGAGGCGAAGGCGAGCCGGAGGGTCGCGACCGAGGCCCGGCGGTAGCGGTGGGTCACCGCGCGCACCGTGCGCGACTGGGCCGTGGCCCGGTTGAACGCCACCAGCGTCGGCAGGCCCCGGACGACGTCGACGAAGTGGCCCGACAGCGAGGCGAGCGCGCGCCACTGCCGGGCGGCGCGGTCGCGGGTGCTCATCCCGATCAGCGCCGCGAAGACGGGGACCAGCGGCAACGTGAGCAGCACGACCAGCGCTGCCCACCGGTCCTGGCTGGCGATCGCCAGCAGCGTCACGGGCGGGAGCACCGCGGCGAGGACCAGGGCCGGCAGGTAGCGGGTGACGTAGGGCTCCACGGCGGCCACACCGCGGGTGGCGAGCAGGGACAGCTCCCCGGTCCGCCGGCGCGAGAGCGCCTGCGCGTCCAGCCGGAAGGTCGCCTCCAGCACCCGGTGGCGCAGCGCGGTGGTGACGCGCCCGGCGGCCCGGGAGCCGGCGACGTCGGCGAGCCAGCCGGTCACCGCCCGGCCGCCCACCAGGGCCAGCACCCAGCTCGCCGCGCGCTGCCAGTCCTCGCCGTGCACGAGCGCGGTGATCAGGGCAGCGACGGCGAAGGCCTGGCCGACCAGCAGCAGCCCACCGAGGGCTCCTGCGACCGTGGAGACCGCCAGAGGCGAGGCGGCGGGCCGCAGGTGGGGGAGGACCCGGGGGTCCAGCGGCCTCATCGCGGTCCGGCCACCGGTTCGGGTGTCGGGGTGGGCTCTGCCGGCGTCGGCCCGGGGATGTGGTTCACCGCGATTCGCCGGCGGAAGACCCAGTAGGACCAGGCCTGGTAGCCGAGCACGAACGGCGTGAACACCGCCGCCACCCAGGTCATCACGGTGAGGGTGTAGTGGGTCGCCGAGGCGTTCGTCGTCGTGAGCGACCACGCGGGCGTGAGCGTCGAGGGCATCACGTCGGGGAAGAGCGCGACGAAGAGCCCGGCGACCGCCAGCGCGATGGTCACGAAGGTGCCTGTGAACGCCCAGCCCTCGCGCCCGGCGACGGCCGCGGCCAGACCCGCCAGCAGCGCGGCCGCCGCCACCGTGAAGAGCAGCGCGGAGACGGCCGTGCCGGTGATCAGCTGCGCCGCGGCGAGGAAGACCACCGCGACCACGGCGGTGGCGCCACCGAGCCGCACGGCGAGGCGGCGCGCCCGGTGCCGGATCTCCCCGTCGGTCTTCAGCGCGACGAACATCGCGCCGTGGGTGGCGAAGAGCAGCAGCGTGGTGAGCCCACCGAGCAGGCCGAACGGGTTGAGCAGGGTGAAGAGGCTGCCGACGTACTCGTGGCTGCGGTCGATCGGCACCCCGCGGACGATGTTCGCGAAGGCCACGCCCCAGAGCAGGGCCGGCACCGTCGACCCGGCGATGAGGGCTGCGTCCCAGCGGGCGCGCCAGCCGGCGTCGTCCTTCTTCGCGCGGTACTCGAAGGCCAGGCCGCGCACGATCAGGGCGAGCAGGATCAGCAGGAGCGGGAGGTAGAAGCCGCTGAAGAGGGTGGCGTACCACTCCGGGAACGCCGCGAAGGTGGCACCGCCCGCGACCAGCACCCAGACCTCGTTGCCGTCCCACACCGGGCCGACGGTGTTGTACATCACCCGGCGCTCGGTGTCGTCGCGGGCCAGCACCGGCAGCAGCATGCCCACGCCGAAGTCGAAGCCCTCGAGGGTGAAGTACCCGATCCACAGCAGCGCGATCAGTGCGAACCAGACGGTCGTCAGCTCCATGTCGTCTCCTCGGTGCGGCGGATCAGTACGCGAACGCCATCGGGGCGTCCTCGTCGGTGGGCGTGGTCGCGGGATCGGGCGGTTCCTCGTACGGCGCCGCTCCGGCCCGCACGTAGCGGGCCATCAGGCCGAGCTCGACCACACCGAGCACCGCGTAGACGAGGGTGAGCGCCAGCACCGAGGTCAGCGCCTCGGCGGTGCTCACGCCCGGGGAGACCGCCTGCCCGGTGGTCATCAGGCCGAAGACCGCCCACGGTTGCCGGCCCATCTCGGTGAAGATCCAGCCGCAGGAGCTCCCCAGCACGGTGGCCACCGGCAGCCCGATCGCGAGCCGGGGCCACCACGGGCTCGCCGGAAGCCGGCCCCGGCGGGTGACCCAGAGGAGCAGCGCGGAGCCCGCGGCGGCGAGCAGCCCCAGGCCGATCATGAGGCGGAAGGACCAGTAGGTGACCGGGATGAGCGGAACGTAGCCGCCTGCGTCGTAGTAGGCGGCGCCCGGGTCCTGGCCGTAGCTGCGCTGGTACTGGGCGCGCAGCTGCTCGATGCCCCTGACCCGCCCGTCGAGAGTGCCGGTGGCGAGGAAGGAGAGCAGGTCGGGCACCTTGATCGCCCACTCCTCCCGCTGGCCGTTCAGGCTGCCGATGGTCAGCAGCGAGAACGGCGCCGGCTGCTCGGTGCGGTAGAGCGCCTCGGCCGCCGCCATCTTCATCGGCTGCACCTCGGTCATCACCTTGCCCTGGGCGTCTCCGCTGACCGCCACCGCCAGCCCGGCGACGAGGGTCACGGCCGCACCCACCCTGATCGCCCTGGCGTAGAGCGTGCGGTCCGTCGCCGAGGTGCGCCGGCGCAGGTGGAGGAAGCCGGCCACACCGAGCACGAAGGCGCCGCCGGTCATGTAGGCGGCCGCCATCACGTGCGGGAAGGTGACCAGCTGCACCTTGTTGAACATCACCGCCCAGAAGTCGGTCAGCTCGGCGCGTCCGTTGGCCTGGCTGTAGCGATAGCCGACCGGGTGCTGCATCCAGGAGTTCGCGGCCAGGATGAAGTACGACGAGAACAGGGTGCCGATGTGCACCAGCCAGATGGTCGCGGCGTGCACCTTCCGTGGGAGCCGGTCCCATCCGAAGATCCACAGGCCGAGGAAGGTGGACTCCAGGAAGAACGCCAGCAGCCCCTCGATGGCGAGCGGGGCGCCGAAGATGTCCCCGACGAACCGGGAGTAGGCCGACCAGTTCATGCCGAACTGGAACTCCTGCACGATGCCGGTGACCACGCCGATGGCGAAGTTGATCAGGAAGAGCTTGCCGAAGAACTTCGTCAGTCGGAGGTAGTCAGGGTCGCCGCGGCGCAGCCACTGGGTCTGGAAGACCGCGACGATCGCGCTCAGCCCGATCGTCACCGGCACGAAGAGGAAGTGGTAGACCGTGATGATGCCGAACTGCCAGCGAGCGATGTCGGTGACGTCCATGGGTCCTCCGGTCGGGGTGCGAAGGTCAGTTACTACGGTCCGTAGTAGATACTACGCCCCGTAGTATTCGACCCACGAGGGGACAAGGTCCTGCGGTGCGGGACAGTGGTCCCATGAAGACGAGCGAACTCCTGGCAGACTGCATCGGCCGCGTCCGCGAACAGGTCCCCGGCATCGTCGACGGGCTCGACGCGGACTCCCTGGCGTGGCGGCCGGACCCGGAGGCCAACTCCATCGCCTGGCTGCTGTGGCACCTGACCCGCATCGAGGACGACCACATCGCCGATGTGGCCGGCACGGAGCAGGCCTGGACCGACGACGGCTGGATGGCACGGTTCGAGCTCCCGCTGCCGGCGGAGGACCACGGCTTCGGGCACTCCTCCGACCAGGTCGCCGCCGTCCGCGCGTCGGCCGAGCTGCTGGCGGGCTACCACGAGGAGGTGGCGCGCCGGGCCGCGTCGTACGTCGAGGGCCTGACCGACGCCGACCTCGACAGGGTGGTGGACGAGCGCTGGGACCCCCCGGTGACGCTCGGGGTCCGGCTGGTCAGCGTGGTCTGCGAGATCAACCAGCACGCGGGGCAGGCGGCCTACCTGCGGGGGCTCCTCGACCGGCGGTGAGGCGGTGGCGCCGTGCGGGACGCCCCGGGCGGGCCGCGGGCGGCACTACTACGTGCGGTAGTATGAAGCCGTGCCACGGCGTCAGCAGCTGGGAGACCTCGAGCGGTCGGTGATGGAGACGCTGTGGGCCGGTGAGGGCTCCTGGCACACCGTCCGCGAGGTGCACGAGACCCTCGCCCGGGAGCGGGACATCGCCTACACCACGGTGATGACGGTGCTCGACCGGATGGCGCGCAAGGGCCTGGTCGAGCAGGAGCGCAACGGCCGCGCCTACCAGTACCGGCCGGTGGCGTCCCGGGAGGCCCTGACCGCGGAGCTGATGCGCGAGACCCTCGCCGAGCTGTCCCGTGCAGACCGCCGCACCGCCCTGGTCGCCTTCGTGGGCGACGCCACCGAGGAGGAGCGCTCGGCCCTGCGCGAGGCGCTGGCGGCCCTGGAGGCGGACGCGGATTCGCCCGAGGTCCCCGGTCCCGGGTCGCGATGACCACGCTCGTGCTGGCCTGCCTCGCCCTGGTGCTGGCCGGGCCCGTGCCCGGCGCCCTGTTGCGGGCGCCCTGGCTGCGGCGAACGCCGCGCGCCGCGATGTGCCTCTGGCAGGCCGTCGCGCTGGCCGGTGTGCTCGCGGCGCTGGGCGCAGGGTTGTCGCTGGCCGGCGCGCAGCTGCGCAGCGGCGCGCCGTCACCCGTCACCGCCTTCTCCGCGGGGCTGACACTGCTGGTGCTCGCCCGGCTCCTGCTCTCCGGGCACCGGGTCGGCACGGCCCTGCGCGCGCGCCGGCGTCGGCAACGCACGCTGGTCGACCTCCTCGGCCGGAGGCGGTCGCTGGCCGGGGGAGATGTCGCCGTCCTCGCCGACCGCCAGCCGCTGGCCTACTGCCTGCCCGGGCCACGCCGGGCGCGGGTGGTGCTCACCGACGGCGCCTGCGCCCGCCTCACCGCTGCCGAGCTCGACGCGGTCGTGGCCCACGAGCGCGCGCACCTGCGCGCCCGCCACGACCTCGTGGTCGAGGCGTTCACCGTGCTCCACCAGGCCTTCCCGCGCCTCGGCTCGGGCACCGGCGCCCTGGCCGAGGCGCGGCTGCTGGTGGAGGTGCTGGCCGACCGGGCGGCCGCCCGGGTGGTGGGTGCGCTGGAGCTCGCGCGTGCCCTGGTGGCCGTCGGTGACGCTCCCGCGCCCGAGGCGGCCCTGGGCGCGGGACACGGCCTGCCCGTCCGCCTCGAGCTGCTGCGCATGTCGATGCGCGTGTCCCGCTGGCAGTCGGTGCAGGCCGTGCTGGTCGGCGCGGCCGCGGCAGCCGTGGTGCTGGTGCCCACGCTGCTGGTCGTGCTGCCGTGGCTCGACAGCTGGAGCTGAGCCCCGGGCGTCAGCCGGGCCTCACCCGGCTGTCACTGCGCGGCTGTCAGTGCGCGGCTGTCAGTGCGCGGCTGTCAATGCGCGGCTGTCAGTGCGCGGCGGTCACTGCGCGGCTGCGCCCCCGCCGGTCACTCCGCGGTGGGGCTGGCGTGCGTCGTCGTCCGCTCGCGAGCCACCTGGTGCTGGGCCGTCTGCTCCTGGGCCGTCCGCTCCTGGGCCATCCGGTCCTCGGCCAGCCGTTCCTCGGCGAGGCGGCGGCGTCGCACGTCGCGGGCGGCGACCACGCTCATCCGCCCCAGAGCCGCGGCCGCGAGGAAGGTGATCACCACGCCGAGGCCGGTGAAGAAGCCGACCCACTCCGCGACGTAGCCGAGGTTGCTGGCGCTGGCAGGGACACCCGCGGCCGGACTGCCGCCGGTCCACAGGCGGCTGACCTGCTGGCCCACCACGAACCACATGCCGCCTGCTGCGGCGAGCCAGCCGCCGAGGTGGCCGGTGATGCGGTTGGCGCTGCCGAGCAGCATCAGCCCGCCCAGCAAGGTGGCGGCCGCCGGCAGGATCTCCAGCCACAGCCGGCCCCAGGTGAAGTGCCAGGCCAGGTCAGGGGTGAAGGCGTAGCCGAAGTACGGCCCCACGAAGGGCACCAGGCCGCCCCAGATGCCCAGCAGGACCAGCAGCATGCCGCTGGTCGCGCCCCGGCTGCGGGGCATGTGCAGTCGGTCCCGCATCTCCACGTGGTGCTCCCGACGTGCCGTCGTGCTCGCGGTCGTCATGACAGTCATCTCCTCCCGAGACGTCGTCTGTCCTGAACTGATCCATACCCATCGTTGCCACAGTCCACGCACGACGGGCGCCGCGCGGCAGGCCGGCGCTCCCGTACGGCGTGTAACACCTGTGACGGATGGGGCGGCTGTGTAGATTCACCAGCATGGCGACCCGTACGTCTTCCCCACCGGGGTCGCGAAGCCGAAGCACCCCTGCGAAGGGGGGCTCGGGTTCGAGGTCCCGGTCGTCCGGTAGCCAGGCCACACGGAAGTCCGCATCCCGGCGCCCGAGCAGCTCCAAGCGCCCGGCACCGCGGGCGGTCCGCAACGGACCTGGCCCGATCGCGCGCGTCTTCACCGCGCTGTTCCGCGCGCTGGCGGGCCTCTGGCTCGGCGTGGCCCATGCCGTCGGTGCCGGGGTGCGCAGGATCGGGCACACCGCGGCCGAGCTCGAGCCCGAGCACCGCCGGGACGGCGCCGGCCTGTTCCTGGTCGCCCTCGCCGTGGTCGTCGCCGCCTCGGTGTGGTGGCAGCTGCCCGGCTCGGTGTTCGCCGCGACCCGGGCGGTGGTGGCCGGATCGGTCGGGCTGCTCGCCTGGTTCGTGCCGCTGCTGCTGTGCTTCGTCGCCTGGCGCAACCTGCGCGACCCCGACCGCAACGGCCCGGCCGGCCGGCAGCTGGTCGGCTGGGGGGCGCTGCTCTTCGGCACGCTCGGCCTGGTGCACATCGCCAACGGCTCCCCGACCCCGGTGCTCGGCAACACCCGGCCGCTGCAGCAGGCCGGGGGGGCCCTGGGCTTCGTGGTCGCCAAGCTGCTCACCGACCTGCTGCAGAGCAACTACGTGGTCGTTCCGCTCCTCGTGCTCCTGGCGGTCTTCGGCGTGCTGGTGGTCACCGGCACGCCCGTCTACCAGATCCCGGCCCGGCTGCGGGAGCTCCGTGACCGGCTGCTCGGCCACCGCGAGGCCGCCGAGGTGGCGGACGTGGCGGAGGAGGACACCCGGCCGGTGCGCCGTCGCCGGCGCGCGGCCGACGAGATCGACCCGGAGATGGGCGATCCGGCGTACGACACGCCCGTGCTGGAGGGACGTGAGCTGGGCCGTCGCGGACGCAAGAAGGCCGTCGAACCGGAGGCCGCCGAGGAGCAGCCGCAGACGACCACCGGCAAGGAGGAGCTCGAGCCGCCGCCGCACAGCCCGCTGCCCGCGCGGGTGGAGCAGCTGTCGCTCTCCGGCGACATCACCTACTCCCTGCCCGACAGCCAGGTGCTCAAGCCGGGCTCGGTGCACAAGGCGCGGTCGAAGGCCTCCGACGAGGTGGTCGACCGGCTCACCCAGGTGCTCGACGAGTTCAGCATCGACGCCCAGGTGACCGGCTACACCCGCGGCCCGACCGTCACCCGCTACGAGGTCGAGCTCGGTCCTGCGGTGAAGGTGGAGAAGATCACCGCGCTGGGCAAGAACATCGCCTACGCCGTGGCGAGCGCCGATGTCCGCATCCTCAGCCCGATCCCCGGCAAGTCGGCGATCGGCATCGAGATCCCCAACAGCGACAAGGAGATCGTCTCGCTGGGCGACGTGCTGCGCTCGGCGACGGCCCGCAACGACCACCACCCGATGGTGGTCGGCCTCGGCAAGGACGTCGAGGGCGGCTTCGTGGTCGCCAACCTGGCCAAGATGCCGCACCTGCTCGTCGCCGGTGCCACCGGCTCCGGAAAGTCGAGCTTCATCAACTCGATGATCACCTCGCTGCTGATGCGCTCGACCCCCGACGAGGTCCGGATGATCCTGGTCGACCCGAAGCGGGTCGAGCTCAACGCCTACGAGGGCATCCCGCACCTGATCACGCCGATCATCACCAACCCCAAGAAGGCGGCCGAGGCGCTGCAGTGGGTCGTGCGCGAGATGGACATGCGCTACGACGACCTCGCCAACTTCGGCTTCCGACACGTCGACGACTTCAACAAGGCGGTCCGTGCCGGCAAGGTGCAGGTGCCGCCGGGCAGCGAGCGGGTGCTGGCGCCGTACCCCTACCTGTGCGTGGTCGTCGACGAGCTCGCCGACCTGATGATGGTCGCGCCGCGCGACGTGGAGGACGCCGTCGTCCGGATCACCCAGCTGGCCCGGGCCGCCGGCATCCACCTCGTGCTCGCGACGCAGCGGCCGTCGGTCGACGTGGTCACCGGCCTGATCAAGGCCAACGTGCCCTCCCGGCTCGCGTTCGCGACCAGCTCGCTGGCCGACAGCCGGGTCATCCTCGACCAGCCCGGCGCCGAGAAGCTCGTCGGCCAGGGTGACGGGCTGTTCCTGCCGATGGGGGCGAGCAAGCCGATCCGGGTGCAGGGCAGCTGGGTGACCGAGGCGGAGATCCACCAGGTGGTCAAGCTCTGCAAGGACCAGCTGGACCCGACGTACGTCGAGGAGGTCACCGCGCCGCAGCAGTCCAAGCGCGAGCTCGACGACGACATCGGTGACGACCTCGACCTGGTCATCCAGGCGGTCGAGCTGGTGGTGTCGACCCAGTTCGGGTCGACCTCGATGCTGCAGCGCAAGCTGCGGGTCGGCTTCGCCAAGGCGGGTCGGCTGATGGACATCCTGGAAAGCAGGGGAGTGGTCGGACCGAGCGAGGGCTCCAAGGCCCGCGACGTGCTGGTCAAGCCCGACGAACTCGATGACGTGATCGCGACTTTGAGCGGGGAGCAGTGATGGCGGCAGAGCTGGAGAGAGTGCCCGACCCAGGGTTCGGCGACGGCCCCGACGAGCACGGCGTGCCCGACGTGCCGGGACCGAGCGAGCTGGTGGTGCGGCGCAACGCCGCGCTGAGCGGCGCGGTCGGCGTGGCGGCCTCGGCCATGGCGATCGCCTACGTCTGGCGGGCGTCGGCCGGCGGCGCCTTCTGGGACTGGCTGATCTTCGCGCTGATGGCCCTGGTCGGCAGCGTGCAGCTGGCGGCGCTCGTCGACGCGCGGACGCCGCTGCTGCTGGCGGACACCCTCGGCGTGCGGGTGCGGCTGGGCAAGGAATGGCGCGGGCTGCCGTGGTCGGCGCTGGACCAGGTCGTCGTCGAGCGCCGCGAGTCGGTGCTCCGCGACGGGCGGCTGGTCTTCTCCCCGCGCGACCTCGCCGGCGCCCTCGACGGCCTGGACCGGAGCGCCCGCAGGCAGGTTGCGCGCACCCAGCGCTGGTACGGCGCACCGCTGGCGGTCCCGCTGGCGGTGACCACCCGCGTCAACACCGCCCGCCTCGTCGACGACCTGGCCGAGCTCGCCGCCGGGCGCACCGAGGTGGTGCTGCTGCGTGGCAAGGAGCTGGCCAACCTCGAGGCGCCCCAGACCGTCGAGGAGCCGGCGCCCGAGCCCCGGGGCGAGACGACCGACCCCACCGAGCAGGTGGAGGAGCAGTCCGCGACCACCCGACCCCGGGTGCTCGGCGGGCTCGGCACCCTGGTCTCCCGGGCCGGCAAGCGGCGTTCCCAGGACACCGCCGGCGACGAGCCGGTGCCGGCCCCCGACGTGGTGGCGCCGCTGCGCGAACCGCGTCGAGCCCTCCGCACGGAGATCACCCTCGCGACGCCGGCCGCCGAGGCCCCGGCCACCGGCACCGGTCGCGAGCGTGAGCTGCGCAAGCCGGGGTCGGTGGACCTGGTCTTCGACGACGTCGAGCTGACCGGCAACGTCCGGCCGATCGCCCGCGTCGGTGACCCGGTCGCCCCGCCGGTGATCGACGACTTCGTCACCCAGCCGGCGCTCGAGCCGGTCATCGGCCCCGAGGTCGCTGCCGCGCGGACCCGTGCCGGCCTGAGCGTCGACCAGCTCAGCGACCGCACCCGGATCCGCCCGCACGTGATCGAGGCGATCGAGGTCGACGACTTCGCTCCCTGCGGCGGGGATTTCTACGCCCGCGGCCACCTGCGCACCCTCGCCCGCTTCCTCGGCCTCGACGGCGAGCAGCTGCTGCGTGAGTACGACGACCGCTACGCCCATGCGCCGATCAACGCCCGCCGCGTCTTCGAGGCGGAGCTGGCCACCGGGATGAACGGCGGCCTGCGCGCCACGGTGGGCGGCCCGCGGTGGAGCCTGCTGGTCGGCGCGGTGATGTGCCTGCTGATGGTGTGGGGGGTCGCCCGGTTCTTCACCGACACCCCCGAGCAGCTGGTCAGCCCCTCCCCGGAGATCGGGGACTCCGCCGGGCTGGCCTCCCACCAACAGCCGGCCGTCCCCTTCGCGGTGACCCGCCGGGTGACCGTCTCGGCGCAGGGATCGGCCAGCAAGGTGCTGGTCCGCGACCGCACCGGGGAGATTCTCTGGTCCGGCCGGCTGCGCGCGGGTGCCGAGCACGGGATGGCGGGGCTGCCGCCGTTCACGGTGCACGCCAGCGACGCAGGTGCTGTGCACGTGCGGATCGGCAAGCACGACGTCGGCACCGTCGGCAGCGGCCGCGCCGCAGGCTCCCGCAAGGTCGACGTCGGCCGCTGACCTGGGCTCAGCCGCGCCAGGCGTAGCGGTGCTGCGGGCGCCCGGTGGCCCCGTAGCGCAGGCCCAGGTCGACGCGTTCGTCGACGCGGCCCACTGACCGGTCATCCCGGTCCGGTTCGGTGGATCGGGTCATCGCCCGTCATACTCGATGACGGCCATGACCCGATCCACCGACTCCCCGTCCCCCGCCACCGGTGCGACCACCGTCGCGATGGTGACGTTGGGCTGTGCCCGCAACGAGGTCGACTCCGAGGAGCTCGCCGGTCGCCTCGAGGCGGGTGGTTTCCGTCTCGTCGCCGACCCGGCCGACGCCGAGACCGTCGTGGTGAACACCTGCGGCTTCGTCGAGGCCGCCAAGAAGGACTCCGTGGACACCCTGCTGGCGGCCGCCGACCTCAAGGAGGACGGCAGCGCGCGGGCGGTGGTGGCCGTCGGCTGCCTGGCCGAGAGGTACGGCGCCGACCTGGCCGGCTCGCTGCCGGAGGCCGACGCGGTGCTCGGCTTCGACGACTACCCCGACATCGCCGGCCGGCTGCGCTCGATCCTCGCGGGCGAGCGGCTGCAGCCGCACTCCCCGCAGGACCGGCGCAGGCTGCTGCCGATCTCCCCGGTCGACCGGGCCGCGGCGGTCGCCTCGGGCACCACCCGCGTCCCCGGCTTCGACCAGCGCCGCCGCCTCGGCGCCGGCCCGATGGCCCCCCTCAAGCTGGCCTCGGGCTGTGACCGGCGCTGCTCCTTCTGCGCGATCCCGGCCTTCCGCGGCTCGTTCGTCTCGCGGCGGCCGACCGACGTGCTCGAGGAGGCGGGTTGGCTCGCCGGCCAGGGCGTCCGCGAGCTGTTCCTGGTCTCGGAGAACTCCACCTCCTACGGCAAGGACCTCGGCGACCTCCGGCTGCTGGAGTCGCTGCTGCCGGCGCTGACCGACGTCGACGGCGTCGAACGGGTCCGGGTCTCCTACCTGCAGCCGGCCGAGATGCGTCCGGGGCTGGTCAGCGCGATCGCCTCGACGGCAGGAGTGGCGCCGTACTTCGACCTCTCCTTCCAGCACGCCTCCGGCCCGGTGCTGCGCCGGATGCGTCGCTTCGGCGACCGCGAGTCCTTCCTGGACCTCCTCGACCAGGTGCGCGAGCAGGCGCCGGCCGCCGGGGTGCGCTCGAACTTCATCGTCGGCTTCCCGGGCGAGACCGAGGAGGACCTCGGCGTGCTCTGCGACTTCCTCGAGCGGGCCCGCCTGGACGCGATCGGCGTCTTCGGCTACTCCGACGAGGACGGCACCGAGGCGGAGCGGTACGACGACAAGCTCGATCCCGACGTCATCCGCGACCGGGTCGAGCGCGTCGTCTCGCTGGCCGACGAGATCACCGCCCAGCGTGCCGAGGACCGTCTCGGCGAGCGGGTCACGGTGCTGGTCGAGTCGGTCTCCGACGGCGTGGTCGAGGGGCGAGCCGCGCACCAGGGCCCCGAGGTCGACGGCACCACCCTGCTCGAGGACGCCCCGGAGGCCACCCGCGTCGGTGATCTGCTCACCGCGACCGTGGTGGGCAGTGACGGCGTCGACCTGGTCGCGCGCCTCGGGCAGGGGAGCACCGGATGACGACCCGACCCCCCGAGGCCGTGCCCAGCAACTGGAACGTGCCCAACGCGCTCACCACGCTGCGGGTGCTGCTGGTGCCCTTCTTCGGCTGGGCGCTGCTGGTGGACGGTGGCGCCGACAACCGCTGGCGCTGGGTCGCCTGGGCGATCTTCGCGGTCGCGATGGTCACCGACAAGGTGGACGGCGACCTGGCCCGCAAGCACGGGCTGATCACGGACTTCGGCAAGATCGCCGACCCGATCGCCGACAAGGCGATGACCGGGATGGCCTTCGTCGGCCTCTCGCTGATCGGCGAGGTGTGGTGGTGGGTGACCGCGCTGGTGCTCTTCCGCGAGTGGGCGGTCACCCTGGCGCGGCTGTCCATCGCGCGGCACGTGGTCATCCCTGCCAAGCGGAGCGGCAAGGTCAAGACCCTCGCCCAGACCTTCGCGCTGGGCTTCTTCATCGCTCCGTTCAAGCAGCTGCCGGGCGCCTGGCACACCTTCGGTCTGGTGGTGTGGTGGATGGCGGCCGTGCTGATGGGCGTGGCCGTCGTGCTGACGGTCACCTCGGGCCTCGAGTTCGCCCGCGACGCCTGGCGCCAGAGCGTGAAGGTCAGGCGCTCGCGCTGAGCCGGACCTCCTCGAGCGCCTCCGCCAGGACCTCGGCACCGCGAGCCGACATCACGATCGTGTAGTGGTTCACCCCGGCGACGTCACGGAGCTGCACGGTGGGGTGGTCCTCGGCGAGCCGCCGGGCCAGCTCGGCGGGGTAGAGCCCGCCGGGCTCGGCCATCAGCCCCGCAGGGGCGCGCAGGAAGACCGTGCCGGGAGGGAGCGCGCGGGCGCGCCCCTGGTTGGCCGCCTCGTCGAGCAGGTCGGCGGAGTCGTCGCGGACGGCGTCCAGCGAGACGCTCGACCGGCACGCGGGAGGCTCTCCGACCAGGTCGTAGGCGAGGTAGTCCTCGATGTCGGGCGACCAGGCGTCGCGCAGGGCGGGATGGTCGCGCCAGTAGTCGAGGTAGGCGCCGGTGTCGGCGAAGGTCATCTGCAGTCGCGCGGCCGCCGGGCCGATGGTGGCGGCGAGTGCCTGCTCGGGGGAGACCCCGGGAGGTGGCGCGGGGAGGGGCAGGCCGCCGTCGACGAGCAGCACGCCCGCGAGCCGTTCGGGATGCGCCGCGGCGAACGCCGAGACCACGAAGCCGCCCATCGAGTGGCCGACCAGCAGTGCCCGCTCGACCCCGACATGGTCGAGCACCGCGAGGAGGTCGTCGGCGTGCGCTGCCATCCCGGCCGGACCCGGCAGGGTGCCGCTGCGGCCGCGGCCACGCAGGTCCGGCGCGACCAGGTCGACCGCGCCGGTGCGCGCCAGCGCCAGCCAGCAGCGGTGGTTGGCGGTGACGCCGTGGACCGCGACCACGGTGGGCGCGTCGGTGCCGGCCGCCCAGCGGCCGACGTGCAGGCGGCCGCCGCGGACCGGCACCGCCAGCGCCTCGTACGCCGGCTCGCCGGCTGCCGCGTTCATCGGGCCGTCCAGCCGCCGTCGATGGACAGCGAGGCGCCGTTGATGCAGGTCGAGGCCGGTCCGCAGAGGAAGGCCGCCATCTCGGCGACCTCGCCGGGTTCGACCAGGCGCTTGACCGAGGGCAGCTCCAGCATGATCTTCGCCACCACCTCCGACTCCGCGATGCCGTGCGTCCTGGCCTGGTCGGCGATCTGCTTCTCCACCAGCGGCGTGCGCACGTAGCCGGGGTTGACGCAGTTGGAGGTGACGCCCTTGCCGCCGGCCTCGAGCGCGGTGACCTTCGAGAGCCCCTCGAGCCCGTGCTTGGCCGAGACGTAGGCGGACTTGTACGGCGACGCGGTCAGCCCGTGCGCCGAGGAGACGTTCACGATCCGGCCCCAGCCTCGGTCGTACATGTGCGGCAGTGCTGCCCGGACGAACCGGAACGGTGCCAGCAGCATCAGGCGGACGATCAGGTCGAACCGGTCGGGTGGGAACTCCTCCAGCGGTGAGACGTGCTGGATGCCGGCGTTGTTGACCAGGATGTCGACCGGGAGCCCGTCGGCGAGGCGTTCGTCGAGGGTGCCCAGGTCGGACAGGTCGGCCACCCACGGCTCGCCGCCGATCTCGTCGGCCACCCTCGCCGCGCCCTCCTCGTCCACGTCGCAGACCAGCACCTTGGCGCCGGCGGTGGCGAGCCGCCGGGCACAGGCCTGGCCGATGCCGCTGGCAGCCCCCGTGACCAGGGCGGTGCGGCCGGTGAGATCGATGGTGTCCATGCGGTTGACGTCGTCCTCCTGTGGGTCGTCCACTGCCCTGCTCACTTCAGGGAGTCCCTCGAGAGCACCTCGGCGGCGCGCACCAGCGCGAGGTGGGAGAAGGCCTGCGGGAAGTTGCCGACCATCCGCCCGTGCTTCGGGTCGTACTCCTCGCTCAGCAGCCCGAGGTCGTTGCAGAGACCGACGAGGCGGTCCATCAGCTTCACCGCGTCGTTGCGGCGGCCTGCCAGCGCGTAGGCCGACACCAGCCAGAAGGAGCACGCCAGGAAGGGGCTCTCGTCGCCGCCGAGCCCGTCGACGCCCGAGCCGGTGCGGTAGCGCAGCACCAGGCCGTCGCGCATCAGGTCGCGCTCGACGGCCTCGATGGTGCCGAGCATCTTCGGGTCGTCCCCGTCGATGAAGCCGACCAGCGGCAGCACGAGCAGGGAGGCATCGACCTCGTCGGTGTCGTAGTGCTGGGTGAAGGTGCCGAGGTCGTCGCGCCAGCCACGGCCGAGCACCTCCTCCCTGACCTTGTCGCGCAGCTTGCGCCACCGGTCGACCGGGCCGTCGAGCCCGTGCTTCTCGACGGCCTGCACGGCGCGGTCGAACGCCGCCCAGACCATCACCCGGCTGTGCGTGAAGTGCCGCAGCGGACCGCGGATCTCCCACAGGCCGTTGTCGGGCTGCTCCCAGTTGTCGGCGAGGTTCTCCACCAGGGCCAGCTGCAGCGCCCAGCTGTCCTCGGTCTCGTGCAGGCCCTCGTCGCGGGCGTCGGCGAGCGCACACATCACCTCGCCGAGCACGTCGGTCTGGCGCTGCTGCACCGCGCCGTTGCCGATGCGCACCGGGAGCGACCCGGCGTAGCCGGCAAGGTGGTCGAGCTCGCGCTCGTCGAGGTGCCGGGCCCCGTCGATGGTGTACATGATCTGCATGTCCTCGGGGTCCCCGGCGATCGCACGCAGCAGCCAGCCGCGCCACAGGCGGGCCTCCCGGGCGCGGTCGGCGGTCAGCAGCGACTGCAGGGTGAGCGAGGCGTCGCGCAGCCAGCAGAAGCGGTAGTCCCAGTTGCGCTCGCCGCCGAAGTCCTCCGGCAGCGACGTGGTCGGCGCCGCGACTATGCCGCCGGTGTCGGTGTCGGTGAGCATCCGCAGCGTGACCAGGGAGCGGATCACCGGTTCGCGCCACGGACCGTCGTAGCGGCAGGCGTCCGCCCAGGCCTGTTCGCGCTTCAGGGTCTCGGCCAGCCGGTCACTGATGTCGAGGGCCTTGGGCACCTGTAGGTGGGAGGGGATCCAGATGGTCGCGAAGTCGAGGCGGTCGCCCTCGTGGACCTCGAAGTCGTCGACGTGCCGGCCGTCCACCGCGTGCGGCAGCCGAGGGCCGCGCAGGATCAGCCGGTCCGGGCCGGCCGTCGCCAGGATCACCTCGTTGCCCTGGTGGGTCTCCCGGTGCACCCACGGGCGGACGGCCCCGTAGTCGAGGCGGACGATCCACTCGTGGCGCATCCGGACCGTGCCGGCCGTGCACTCGATCCGCCGGACCAGGTCCGAGCGGTTGTCGTTGAGCGGCATGAAGTCGGTGACCACCACGGTGCCGGTGTCGGTGGTGTACGTCGACTCCAGCACGCTGGTGTCGCCGACGTACCGGCGGCTGCAGCGCGCCCGGTCGGCCGGCCCGAGCAGCCACCGCCCGTTCATCTCATCACCCAACAGGGCCGCGAAGCAGGCCGCCGAGTCGAAGTGGGGCAGGCACAGCCAGTCGACCGAACCGTCCTTCCCGACCAGTGCGGCGGTGTGACCGTCGCCGAGCAGTGCGTAGTCCTCGATCGGCAGCGCCATGGCCTTGAGACTAACCTTCGGGGCGTGGACGCCGTGGAACTGTCAGCCCAGGTGCACGCCGAGCTCGGCGAGCGAGGCCTGTCGATCGCCGTCGCCGAGTCGATCACCGGTGGCGACCTCGCCGCCAGCCTGACCGCGGCGCCGGGGGCCTCCGCCACCGTGCTGGGCGGGGTGGTCAGCTATGCCACCTCGGCCAAGCAGCACGTGCTCGACGTGCCTGCCGACGTCGTGGAGGCCCACGGCGTGGTGTCCGCGGAGTGCGCGCAGGCGATGGCGGTGGGGGTGCGCCGGCTCTTCGAGGCGGACTGGGCGGTGGCCACGACCGGGGTGGCCGGCCCGGACCAGCAGGAGGGCAAGGCCGTCGGGACGGTCTTCCTCGGTGTCGCCGGGCCGGACTCGGCGCGCTCGGTCTCCCTGCACCTGGACGGTGAGCGCCACGAGATCCGCGAGCAGACCGTCGTCGAGGCCCTGAAGGCCTTGCTCGATGACGCCTGCTGACGGGCTGGTCGCCATCGCGGACCGGCTCTACGCAGAGCCGGTCGACACCTTCACCGAGGCCCGCAACACCGCCGCCGCGCAGGTCGAGGACCGCGCGCTCTCCCGGCAGGTCAAGGCCCTGAAGAAGCCGTCCACGGCCGCGTGGGCGGTGAACCTGCTGGTCCGCCGCGATGCCGCGCAGATCGACCAGGTGCTGGCGCTGGGCGCCTCGCTGCGCGAGGCCGCCGCGTCGATGCAGGGGGAGGAGCTGCGGGCGCTGACCCGGCAGCGGCGGCAGCTCACGGCGGCCCTGGCCACCTCGGCCCGGACGCTTGCCCGCGAGGCCGGCACCCGGCTCAGCCAGGCGGTGGTCGACCAGGTCGAGGACGTCCTCACCGCGGCGATGCTGGATCCGACCGCGGCCGACGTGGTCCGCTCCGGGCTGGTGGTCAAGGCGTTCAGCTCCACCGGCGTCTCCGACCTCGACGTCGCCTCCGTGGTGGCGGTGCCGGAGGCACTCGGCGTGCGCGCCACGCCGGTGGACCGGCCGAAGCCGGAGCTGCGGGTGGTGCCGGAGGACGACGAGCTGAGACGGGCCCGCGCCCAGCAGGCCGTGGACCAGGCCGCCGCGGACCTCGAGCACGCGCAGGCGGAGGCGGAGGAGGCGCGGCAGGCGGTGGCCGACCTCGAGGCGCGCCGGCTGCAGGTACACGAGGAGATCGACGAGCTGCGCCGCCGGCTGGCCGACCTCGAGGCCGATGCCGACCGGGTCGAGGAGGATCTGGAGGAGGCGGTCGAGGAGCGCGACGAGGCGGATCACCGCCTTGAGGAGGCGCAGGCGGCGCACGACCGCGCCGTACGCGCGCATGAGTCGCTGGGCGGCTGAACCCGGGCGCTCAGCCCCAGCCCTTGCTGCGCTCGACCGCCTGCTGCCAGCGGGCGTAGCCCTGCTCGGCCCACGCGCGGGTGGCGTGGCCCTGGTCGGGTTCGAAGCGGCGGTCCAGCTGCCAGGTCTCGCGCAGCTCCTCGGTCGATGCCCAGACGCCCGTGCCGAGGCCGGCCATGAACGCCGCGCCCAGCGCGGTGGTCTCGACGTTGCGCGGCCGCTCGACGGGCACGTCGAGGAGGTCGGCCTGCAGCTGGCAGAGCAGGTCGTTGGCGGACGCGCCTCCGTCGACCCGCAGCGTGGTGAGCGCCGAGTCGGCGGGCAGGGTGTCGACGACGTCGCGCACCTCGTAGGCGACGGCCTCCAGCGTCGCGCGGACGAGGTGGGCGCGGGTGGTCCCGCGGGTGATGCCGAGGATCGCGCCTCGCGCATGCGGGTCCCAGTGCGGCGCGCCGAGGCCGGTCAGCGCCGGCACGAAGACCACGCCGTCGGTGCTGTCGACGGTGCGGGCGATCGCCTCGGTCTCGGCGGCCGACCCGGTGATCTGCAGGCCGTCACGCAGCCACTGCACCGCCGCGCCGGTCACGAAGATCGCGCCCTCGAGGGCGTAGCACAGCGTGCCGTCCGGCGGCCGCCACGCGGCGGTGGAGAGCAGGCCGGCGGAGCGCTGCACCGTGATGCCGGTGTTGGTCAGGATGAACGAGCCGGTGCCGTAGGTGCACTTCGACTCGCCCTCGGCGAAGCAGGTCTGACCGAACAGTGCCGACTGCTGGTCACCGGCGATGCCGGCCACCGGCAGCTCCAGGTCGAGGAAGCTGCGCGGGTCGGTGGTGGCGATCTCCCCCCAGTTGGGCACCAGGTCGGGCAGCGCGTCGCGGGGCACGCCGAAGAGGTCGCAGAGCTCGGGCGACCAGGCGCCGCGCTCGAGGTCGAGCAGCAGCGTGCGGCAGGCGTTGGACACGTCGGTGACGTGCCAGGTGCCGCGCGTCATCCGGGCGACGAGGTAGGAGTCGACGGTGCCGATCGCGTAGCGGCCGGACTCGACCATCGACCAGGTGTGCGGCTCGTGCTCGGCGAGCCAGGCGAGCTTGGTGCCGGAGAAGTAGGGGTCGAGCCGCAGCCCGGTGAGCTCGCGGATCCGGTCCTCGTGGCCCTCCGCGGCCAGCCGCTCGCAGATCTCCGCGGTGCGACGGTCCTGCCAGACGATGGCGCGTCGGGGCGACCCGAGCGTCTCGCGGTCCCAGAGCAGGATGGTCTCGCGCTGGTTGGTGATCCCGACGCCGCGCAGCTCCGAGGGATCTCCGCGCCAGTGCGCCAGGCACTGCCGCGTCGCCTCGAGGGTGGCCTGCCAGATCTCCTCCGGGGCGTGCTCGACCCAGCCCGGCCGGGGGAAGTGCTGGGCGAACTCCTCGTAGCCGGTGGCGGCGATGGTGCCCTGCGGGGTCACCACCAGCGCCTTGACGCCGGTGGTGCCGGCGTCGATGGCCAGGATGCTCATCGCTCCGCGTCCCGCACGATGGTCAGGATGCGCCGGTCGACCCAGGTCAGGTCGGCGGCGACCCGCATCTCGTAGTTCTCGGTGTCGGCCCAGGCACGGAAGTTCGGGTGCCCGTGGGCGTGGGCGAACTGCTCGAGCTCGTCGCGCAGTGCTGCGGTGACCTCGACCTTCTCCTCGTCGGTGGAGGCGGTCAGGTAGAGGTCGTTGAGCTCCAGCAGCCGGGCCAGCTCGACGATCGGCTCGGCGTGGTCGTCCACCCGGAGGTCGACGGCGACGTCGTCGAGGCCGGCGTACCCCGCGCCCTCGCGCACGACCAGCAGCGCCGCGGACTGGCGACCGCGGCGGTCACCGCCGGCCGCGTCGCCCGCAGCAAGTGCCGCGAGCAGCCGGCGCCCGAGCGGCTCGCTGGCCGCCTCGTGCCAGGCCGCTTGCATCTGCTCGACAACCTGGGGCCCGGCGAGGATGTTGCCCTGGATGGCGACGTCCTGCTCCGCGACGCCACCTGCCCAGTCCAGGCAGGCGGGTCCCGTCCACGTGGCCGCGCCACCGTCGGAGTCGACGATGCCGAGCTGGCGGTGCTCGCGGCGCTCGTCCTCCTCCACCATCCGCTGCAGTGCGACGGACGCGGTGGCGCCCTCGTCGAGCATCGACAGCCCGATGCCCTTCCAGGCCACGTTCGCCTCGGCCTGGGTGGCGAGCGCACCGACGCCGGCGACCGCGGCGGGGACGACGTTGCCCACGGCGAGGAACTTCGACGCGACGGCGATGCCCCAGGAGGGCTCCGGCCCGTCGATGGAGCGGCCCACGATGGAGAAGGTCATGGGCGTCACCGTAGTGCGCGTCGCGACCACGACCGGCAAATCGGTTGACCTCGAGTGCACCTGAGCTCCGAGGATGGGCCTCGTGCTGACCCGACTCGGCTTCCCACCCATCGGCCGCCACCGCCGCTTCGTGACCGCGATCGGCATCGACGCGGTCGGCAGTGGTGTCTGGATGCCGGTGTCGATGCTGTACTTCCTCGCGGTCACGCCGCTGACGCTCGTGCAGGTCGGGCTGGCGATGTCGGTGGCCTCGCTGGTCACGCTGCCGCTGACGCTGCTGGTCGGTGGCGTGGTGGACCGGTACGGCGCCAAGCGCGTGCTGCAGCTGGGCAACGTGCTGCAGGCGGTCGGCTTCGCGGCCTACCCGTTCGCGCACTCGCTGCCCTGGGTGGCGGTGGTCGTCGCGGTCGCCGCCGCCGGCCGCACCGCCTTCTGGGGCTCCTACGCGCCGATGGTGGCGGCGATCAGCAGCCCGGGGGAGCGGGAGAAGTGGTTCGGCTTCCTCGGCGCGCTGCGCAACTCGGGGTTCGCCATCGGCGGGTTGCTCGCCGGGGCGGCGATCACGGTCGGGACGGCAGCGGCGTACCAGGGGGTCGTGGTGCTCAACGCCGTCTCGTTCGTGGCGTCGTTCGCGCTGATGGCCGGCGTC
>DATDNR010000176.1:0-3138 GCA_036518175.1 Marmoricola sp. | reverse complement strand
GGGCCGCTCATGCGTCGGATGCTGCGGGCACCGACATTGCTGTTCCGCGCCCGTCTCGGGTGGCTGCTCGGCGGGCGGTTCTTGATGATCACGCATCTTGGCCGGAGGAGTGGTCGGAGGTACCGCACTGTCGTCGAGGTGGTCGGCCACATTCGGGGCGATGACGAGTACGTCGTCATGGCGGGCTTCGGGCATTCCTCGGACTGGCTGCGTAACTTGCAGGCTGGCGGCGGCCGCGACGTCGCGGTCGGCGCCCGGCGTTTCGTTCCAGCGGTGCGGATGCTGGACGCGGACGAGGCGTGCGCGGTCCTTGCCGGGTACGAGCGGAGGAACCGGCTGATCGCCCCGGTGGTGCGGCGGGTCCTCTCAGCGCTCGTTGGCTGGCGCTACACCGGCACCGAGGCCGATCGCGTTCGACTGGTGAGCGAGCTGCCCCTGGTGGCACTGCGCCCCCGCTGAGCCGACAAGGGCGGACACTGAGCAGAGGCCCGCTCGGCGAGGGAACGCACCTGCAGCCTCGTCATCCCCCAGCTGCCGACTCGCCGACGCAATCTACCGAAACACACGGTGGCGTGTTCCTCCCGCGCCGGCTGTCGCTGCTGCTCCGGCGGAGCGACGGCCCCCCGGAAGCCTCGGCCGCAGAATCCGCTCGATGAACGCCCGGCGACAGGCCATGCTTGCGCCATGGCCTCTGAGCGCTACGTGCAACCTGACTGGTTCACGCGCAACGTCTTCAACCGCGTGGTCGCGGCGGCCACCCGCAGCGGATTGAGCATCTGGGGGTCGCGCATCCTCGAGGTCCGGGGACGCACCACCGGGCAGATCCGACAGACCCCCGTCAACCTGCTGACCTACGGCGGCAGTCGTTACCTGGTGGCGCCACGGGGAGTGACCCAGTGGGTACGCAACCTGCGCGTCGCCGGGCAGGGGACGCTGCGGCTGGGCCGGCGCTCGGAGTCCTTCCGGGCAACGGAGATCCTGGACTCGGAGAAGGCGCCGGTCCTGCGGGCCTACCTGAAGCGTTGGAAGCTGGAGGTGGGTGTCTTCTTCGACGGTGTCGGAGCAGACGCTGACGACACAGAGCTGCAGCGCATCGCGCCGAACCACCCGGTCTTCAGCGTCGACGTGAGGCCCACCTGACCGCCGGAATGAAACCGCCGGCACGCTGTCGTATCGGCGGCATGCTGTTCGTGGTGAGGGTGACGGTGGTCATCGGGACCGCCCGGAGTTGAGGAGAACCGCCATGACGCACTACCTGATGGCCGTGCACGGCCCCGCCGAGATGAACGAGTTCGGCAACTATGGCTCCCGGGAGGAGATGGAGGAGGCCTTTGCCGCGACCGGCGCCTTCAACGACAAGCTGCGCGCCGAGGGCTACTGGGTCTTCGCCGGGGGCCTCGAGCCCGTGTCGACCGCGACCGTCGTCGACGGTCAGGGCGAGTCGCCGGTGCTGACCGACGGTCCCTATCTGGAGACCAAGGAGGTCCTCGGCGGCTTCTGGGTCATCGATGCGCCCGACCTCGACGTCGCGCTCCGCCTCGCGGCCGAGGGGTCTCGGGCCTGCCGCGGCAAGGTCGAGGTCCGTCCGTTCCAGGGCCTGGCCTGAGCGGCCGGCAGCAGGGGCGGATCCGATGCAGGGCGAGAAGGCGGCCGTCGAGCGGGTCTTCCGCGAGGAGTACGGCCGCCTGATCGCCTCGCTGGTGCGCCGCTTCGGTGACATCGACCTCGCCGAGGACGCGGCGGGCGAGGCACTGGTGGCCGCGTTGGAGAAGTGGCCGACGTCCGGGGTGCCTCCCAACCCCGGCGGCTGGCTGACCACCGTGGCGGGGAACCGCGTCATCGACCGGATCCGCCGTGAGAACCAGCGCGACGCCAAGCACCGGGCGGCCCTGATGAACCATGACGACACACCGCACGAGCCCACCGGGCCCGTGGAGGACGACCGGTTGCGGCTGGTCTTCACCTGCTGCCACCCGGCGCTCGCTCCGGAAGCACGGATCGCCCTGACCCTCCGGCTCCTCGGCGGGCTGACGGTGCCCGAGATCGCGCAGGCGTTCCTCGTACCGACGACCACGATGGCGCAGCGGATCACCCGGGCGAAGCAGAAGATCGCCGCGGCGAAGGTGCCCTACCGGGTGCCCACCGCTGCCGACCTTCCCGAACGGCTCGGCGCCGTGCTGGCGGTGCTGTTCCTGATCTTCAACGAGGGCTACCTCGCCACCGGCGACGGCGACCCGGTGCGCGGCGAGCTGACCGGCGAGGCCATCCGGCAGACCCGGGTGCTCCGCCAGCTGCTGCCGACCGAGCCGGAGGTGTCCGGTCTGCTTGCGCTCATGCTCCTCATCGAGGCCCGGCGGGAGGCGCGCGTGCGTCACGGGCAGCTGGTGCCGCTCGGCGAGCAGGACCGCGCCGGCTGGGACCGTGCGCTGATCACCGAGGGGCATGCGCTTGTCCGCGAGTGCCTGGCCATCAACCGGCCTGGCCGCTACCAGATCCTCGCCGCGATCAACGCCGTCCACACTGACGCCCCCACTGCCTCCGACACGGACTGGTCGCAAGTCGTCGCCCTCTACGACCAGCTGATGCGGCTTGACCCGTCTCCGATCGTCGCGCTCAACCGTGCGGTCGCCGTCGCGGAGGTGGACGGCCCTGAGGTCGGCCTCGCTCTCGTCGACCGGCTGCCCCTGACCGGCTACCACGCCTGGCACGCCACCCGGGCCGACCTGCTGCGCAGGCTCCGTCGCAGCGCTGAGGCAGCCCAGGCGTACGACGCCGCGATCGCCGCCACCCAGAACTCCGCCGAGCGCGCCTACCTGGCCAGGAAGCGCGGCGAGCTGGTGCGCGCCGGTGACGGCTCGGCTTGTCCAGAATCCTCGTGAGGTGTCGTATCGACGAGGGCGCGTTCGTGGAGAGGGTGAGTGGCGGCCAGCCGGTTGCCGTGAGCGGAAGGATTTCGAGATGACGCTGTACCTGATTGCCTTCAACGACGAGTGGGTGCCCGACCTCACCCTGGAGGACGTGCGCGAGAGGGGTGCGGCCGGCAGGGCCGTGATCGAGGAGATGAAGAAGGCCGGAGTCTTCGTCTTCAGCGACGGCGGCCTGGACGCGACGACCGTCGTGTGCAGCGTCGACCCGAGC
>DATDNR010000175.1:0-5924 GCA_036518175.1 Marmoricola sp. | reverse complement strand
CCCGCGACCACGCCTTCGCGCGCCGTCGTGGCGGCCGCGAAGCGCCCCGCGATCGCGGCGTCGACCTGCTCCCGCGTCCGGGCGACGCCCGCGGCGGGTCCACGGTCGAGCGTCGCGGCGTAGCGCGCACCCTCGGCCGCTGCGGCCGTGAGCGTGCTGCGGACGTACATCACCAGCGCCACCTGCATGACGCCCAGCACGAGCGGCACCAGGACCAGGCTGACCAGCACGAAGTCGGCGACGGCGGCCCCGCTCTGGTCGCCGGGGTCAGCCGGACACCGACGAGAGCGCCGCACGCAGCATCGAGCTCAGCTGGGGGCCGGCGATCGCCCAGAGCCCCGCCACCAGGCCGGCGGTCATCACCGTGATGAGCACCCAGCCCGGCACGTCACCGCGTTCGCTGCGGCGCTCGGACCCCCACAGCCCTGCGGCGAACCACGCCCGCAACCATGCAACCTGCACCATCGTCTTCCCCTCTTCCTCGATCCTCGGCAGGGTCGGCCTAGGGCACCACCAGGTGCAGCCCGACCAGGCCCGGCCAGAACGCGAACACGACGACGACCGGCAGGACGCCGAAGACGACCGGCACCATCATCGTGATCTCCTTGCGTGCGGCCGCCTCGATCAGCGACCGTCGTCCTGCCTCGCGGACGTCCGCCGCCTGGGCGTGCAGCACGTCTGCAAGCGGGGTGCCTCGCTCCACGGCGATGGCCAGCCCCTCGGCGAACCGTGCGACGACCGGCAGGCTGGAGCGCGCCGCCAGGTCGTCGAATGCGGCGGTCACCGGTGTCCCCGTGCGGACGTCGGCAAGCACCCGGCGGAGCTCTCCGGCGAGCTCACCGTGGGCCCGGGCGACCACCCGGTCCAGCGCTGCGACGGGACCCTCCCCCGCGGCCACCGCGAGGGCGAGCAGCTCGGCGACCGTCGGGAACTCCTGCAGCATGCGCTCCTGACGGCGTCTGACCTGTGCGCTCAGCCGGTTCTCGCGGAGCAGCACGCCCAGCGCGAGACAGCACAGGCACACCGCCATGAGCGGCACCGCGCGCTGCGGCGAGCCCACGGCGACCAGCGCGGCAGGAACCGCCGCGAGCACGAAGGCGGCCAGGCCCCACACCACCTGCTCGACCCGGAAGTCGTGCACGGTCAGGGGCAGTCCCGCCTGGTCGAGTCGCCGGCGCACCGAGGCGCTGCCCCCGAGCACGCGGTCCACCAGGTCCGCCGCCCGGCGCAGCACCGGGCCGAAGACGCCGACGAAGGCCGAGGTCGAAGGCCCCGAGGCCGGCGTGGCGCCGACCGGGGCCCCGGGCCGCGCGGGAAGGTCGCGCAGGTAGGGCAGCACCCGGGTCTCGAAGAGCAGCCTGCGCCGGGACAGGACCGCCGCCAGCACCAGGACCACCCCGACCCCGAAGGCGGCGCCGATGGCGGCTCCGAGCACGCTGCCGGTCACGAGAGGATCCGCCGGTCGGTGGGCAGCCGGCCGATGCGCATCATCAGTCGGTAGCAGACCAGGCAGACCGCGGCCCCCACGGCGAGGACGACGACCCCGGCACCGGTGGCGTAGCGGTGGATCACCTGCGGCTGGAAGCACAGCAGGAGCAGCACCAGCCAGGGGGCGGAGACCGCGAGCCTGGCGCCGTTGACGGTCCAGCTCTGCCTCGCCTCGAGCTCGGTGCGGGTGCGCGCGTCCTCACGCAGGTAGCTGGACAGCGCGCGCAGCACCCTGCCCAGGTCACCGCCACCGACCTCGCGGGCGATCCGCAGGCCCTCGACCACCCGGTCACCGACGGGATCGGCGAGACGCTCCTTGAGCCGGTCGAGGGAGTCGTAGAACCTGCCGCTGACCTGGTAGTCGACGCCGAAGGCGGCGAACGCCGGCCGCAACGGCAGCGGGCCGCGGCCCGCGAGAGCGGTCAGGGCCTCCGGGAGAGACATGCCTGCCCGGACGGCCGAGGCGAGGTTGTCCACCGCCTCCGGCCACACCTCGGCGAACTCGCGGCGCCGGCGGCGAGCCCGGCCGCGCACTATGGCGACCGGCAGGTAGCCGCCGAACGCGCCGAAGGCGAACGCCACCGGGAGCGTCCGCGAGGCGACCTGTCCGACGGTCAGGGCAGCGAGTGCGCAGCCGAAGCAGAGCACGACGAAGCCGCCGGGACGCACCTGCCCGAGGCCGGCCGCAGCCAGCAGGCGGTCGAGGCGGGAGCTGCGTCGCGGGACCGACCTCCGGGGCACCGCGAACGCCGACCAGACCAGCAGCAGCCCCAGTCCCACGCCGAGTCCGACGAGCGCGCCCATCAGCCGACCCGCTCGAGGATCGCCTGCACGTCGATGCCGGCACGATCGAACGCCTCCAGGCGCGGCGGCATGCCGTGGGCGCGGACGAGCCCGTCGGCGCCACGTCGGAAGATCTGCTCGGTCTCGATGACGTCGTTCTCCACCCGGCCGGGGACGGCGACGATCTCGTTGACGCGGCGGACACCGCGGCCGTCCACGCCGAGGTGCACCACCAGGTCGACCGAGCTCGCCACGGTCGGCACCACGAACCGGGCGGAGATGTTCTCGCCGGCGAGCAGCGGCAGGGTGCACATCTTCACCAGCGCCTCGCGGGCGCTGTTGGCGTGGATCGTGGCCATCCCCGGGATGCCGGAGTTGAGGGCGAGCAGCAGGTCGAGGCACTCCGCCGCCCGCACCTCACCGACGATGACCCGGGTCGGGCGCATCCGAAGGGCCTCCCGGACCAGGTCACGCAGCGTGACCTCGCCGGTGCCTTCCAGGCCGGCCTGGCGCGTCTGCATCGCCACCCAGTCGGCGTGCTGGAAGCGCAGCTCGAAGACCTCCTCGGCGCTGATGATCCGGTCGCTCCCGGGGATCGCCGCAGCCAGGCAGTTGAGGAGCGTCGTCTTGCCGGCTTGCGTGCCGCCGGCCACGACGACGTTGAGGCCCGCGCGGACGCAGGCCTCGAGGAAGCGGGCGGCCTGGGGAGTCAGCGAGCCGAGCCCGACCAGGTCGTCGAGCCGGGCAGCCCGCAGCACGAACTTGCGGATGTTGACCGCCGCGAAGTCGCGGCTGATGCCCTCGAGCACGACGTGCAGCCGGTGCCCCTGCGGGAGCATCGCGTCGACGAACGGCTGGGAGAGGTCGACCCGCCGGCCGCTGGACTTGAGCATCCGCTCGACGAGCTCCTGCACTTGGGCCTGGGTCAGGATGACGTTGGTCAGCTCGTGGCGTCCGTTGCGTGCCACGAACACCCGGCTCGGATGGTTCACCCAGACCTCTTCGACGTCCGGGTCGTCGAGGAACCGTTGCAGCGCACCGAAGCCGGCGACGCGCGCGACCAGCTCGCCGACGATCCCGACGGGGTCGGGCAGGGGCAGCACGGCGCCGGTCAGGCTGCGCTCGTCGTGCGTGCGGACCACGTGCTCGGCGAGGCCGCGGACCCGGAAGACCTCCTGCTGGGGGTCGACACCCTCGCGCCGCACCGCCTCGCGCAGCTGGGCGTCGAGGTCGTCGACGAGCGCCGCCGCGACAGGGTCGCCAACAGTCATGAAGGACTCCGCACCATCCCGAGATCGAGTCTCCGCGTTCTGTCCTACCCCGAGACGTCACCGCAAGGGAAGTCCCCGACGCCAATCTGTGGATCGAGGGATTTGCAGGTTTCGGCGTGCTCAGGAGCGGGAAGGCGTTTGACTGGCAGCGCGCGCACCGCCGTGTCCCGGGGGCGGCGGACCGCGCTTCTCGGGCCGCCCTCAGTCCAGATCGAACAGGTCACCCTGCCCGTCGATGCGCTCGAGCACCTCGTCGAACGTCAGCTGCTCGATCGCGAGCGGGTCCTCGGCGGCTGCCTCGATCTCCTCCCAGGTGCGGGGCGCGGCGACGTACGGCCGCTCCCTGCCGCGCAGCGAGTACGGCGAGATCGTGGTCTTCGCCCCGACGTTCTGCGACCAGTCGAGGAAGACCTTCCCGCCGCGGCGGGCCTTGGTCATCTCCGAGAGCACCAGCGACTTGTGCTCCTTCTCCAGCTCCTCGGCGACCTGCCTGGCGTAGTCGCGCGCCTCGTCGCTGGAGCGGGTGCGGTCCAGGGCCGCGTAGAGGTGGATGCCCTTGGAGCCGCTGGTCACCGGCACGCAGCGCAGTCCGTCGTCCGCCAGCCGCGCGCGGACCAGCAGCGCCACCTGGGCGCACTCCCCCAGACCGGCCGGCTCGCCCGGGTCCAGGTCGACCACCAGCCGGTTGGGGTTGACCGGCCGTCCCCTGGCGTCGACGGTCCACTGGTGCACGTGCAGCTCGAGGGCGGCCAGGTTGCCCAGCCAGGTGAGGGTGGCCAGCGAGTCGACGACCGGGAAGTGCAGCTCGCCGGCACTCTTCGACGCCGACCGCGAGCCGCTGGTCGGCACCCGCACGGTGCGCACCCACGGCGGCGTGCCGGCCGGGGCGTTCTTCTCGAAGAACGACTGCTCGTCGGTGCCGTTGGGCCACCGGATCCGGGTCACCGCCCGGTCGGCCAGGTGCTTGAGCAGCACCGGCGCTACCTGGGCGTGGTAGTGCAGCACCTCGCCCTTGGTGGTGCCGGTGCGGGGATAGAGCACCTTGTCGAGGTTGGACAGCTTCAGCGTCCGCCCGTCCACCTCCACGCGTACGTCGCCGTCGGCGCTCATCGGGCCACCTCGCTCACCTGCCCACCGCGATCACCGGGTGCAGCTGCGGGCGCAGCACGGCCATCGCCTTGCGCAGGAACCATCGTGGCGCGGAGACGCATCCCGCGGTGGCCCCCTGGCCGTTCACGTGCAGGAAGATGCCCGCGCCGCGATGCCGGACCTGTCGGCGGTTGAAGGCCGTGACGATCGCGTACTCGTACTGCCGCGGGTAGTCGGCCAGTCGTTCGGAGGAGTTGACGTTGCTGGCCGGCAGCCACCACCGGAAGCCGCCACGATGCCTGTTGCGGTAGCGGTTGTAGTACGCCGACCGGTTGTCCTCGACCCAGTAGTCACCGGGCCGGACCTGCCGGTAGGGCAGGTCCCAGGCGGCGTGGCGCGGGTGCGGGCCGAAGGAGGAGATCAGCCCGAAGGTGCCGAGCGGCGTGGTGCCGGTGCCCTGCCTGCGGCGGTCCGCGGCCACCAGCCCGCCGTACCCGGTCCGTCCGTCCCGCGCGCGGGCCACCACCTGCCAGGCGCCCCGGACCCGGCGCCACAGCACCACCCGCGCGTGGTAGCCGGAGCCATGGTTGACCGTGACGACCTGACGCGACCCGGACGGCAGCCGGACGGGCACGCCGCCCAGGCGGAGGTCCTGCGCCGCGGTGGCCGGTGTCGCCGGGGCCAGCAGCGCGCTCGCCAGCAGGATGACGCCGCACACCAACGGGATCTGTCGCATCAACGGTCCTCCCCGAGATCGTCGGCGCCCACGTCAGCGGGCGCCAGGTCCGTGCGCACGCCACGATAGGCCGGTTGCCGCAGCCGTCCCTCGCCCGTGACGCCGAGATGCTCCACGTCGACCACCACCTCCGGGTGCACCCAGGTGGTGCCCACCCGGTCGGCCTTGGGCAGCTCGTCGACGAACGGCGACCCCGAGACGGCCAGCGGCTCGAGGATGTCCTTGAGGCGCTGCCCCACCCGGCCGGCGATGCCGCTGCCGACCTTGCCGCAGTAGCGCAGCCCGGCATGGGTCGGCACCCCGACGAGCACGGCACCGATGCGCGTGTCGCTGCCGGTCTCGCGTCGGAAGCCGCCGACCACGAAGGAAGCGCTGGCGCGGATGGGGAACTTCAGCCAGTCCCGGCTGCGCAGCCCGGGCCGGTACGACGACGACAGCCGCTTGCTCACGATGCCCTCGAGCCCCTGCTGCTTCGCGACCCGGAGCAGCAGCCGGCCGTCGTCGTACGTGGGAGGCACCTGCCAGCAGCCCTCCGGGAGGGACAGCTCGCCGAGCAG
>DATDNR010000174.1:0-21669 GCA_036518175.1 Marmoricola sp. | reverse complement strand
CTCCTCGTTGGACTCCCCAAGCCCACCCGAGGAGGCCCCAGGCATGTCGACGCGCACGCTCGTCCGGATCGCTGCGGCACCCGCACTGGCGATCGCGCTCGTCGGGACCGCGATGCACACCGACGCGACGGCGGCGGCGCCTCCCGCGACCAGGACCGCCGCGACCACGGGCCGGACCGCCGGTGCCTGGCAGCCCCGGCCGGCCCAGTACCCCGGCACGGTGAGCCGCACGGACCTGAAGATCCCGATGGACGACGGGACCGTCCTGCGCGGCGACCTCACCCTGCCCGCGGACGCCAGCGGCCAGGCGGTGCACCGACGCTTCCCGGTGGTCGTCACGATCACCGCGTACAACAAGTCGGCGCAGGGACCGACCGGGCTGGCGGGCGGCGACCCGAGCTACCTGGTGAAGCGCGGCTACGCCCAGCTGACCGTCGACGCCCGCGGCACCGGCAGCTCCCAGGGCACCTGGTGCGCGTTCTGCACCCGCGAGGACAAGGACGCCGGCGAGGTCCTGCAGTGGGCGCACGAGCAGCCGTGGAGCAACGGCAGCACGGCGATGACCGGGCCGTCGTACATGGGGATCGACCAGATCTTCGCGGCCGCCGACCACCCCGACGGGCTCAAGGCGATCTTCCCGCAGGTGCCGGCTGCTGACGTCTACCGCGACGTGGTCGCCTCCGGGGGCCAGCTCGACGTCGGCTTCATCCCGCTCTGGCTCGGCCTGGTCACCGTCACCGGGGTGATCCCGCCTGCCTACCTCGCCAGCGACCCGACGAGCGCGATGAGCTTCCTGACCGACCGGCTCAGCAGCGGCGGCAGCTTCACCCTGCCCACCCTGCTCGGCGCGATGGCCGGCTCGGACACGGCGTACGACGGCCCCTTCTACGCCCAGCGCTCACCGATCAACGTGATCGACAAGGTGCGCGTGCCCACCTTCCTCGTCAGCGGCGAGTTCGACCTCTTCCAGCGCGGCACCCCGCTGCTGTTCGAGCGCCTGCAGCGCCACCACGTGCCGGTGAAGATGATCATCGGCCCGTGGGACCACCTGCAGGCATCGGCCGGCACCGACATCGGCAAGGCCGGCTACGGCAGCCTCTCCGAGCTGCAGCTGCGCTGGTTCGACCACTACGTCAAGGGCCGGCCCGACCCCGGGCTGGGCAGGGACATCGCCCCGATCAGCTACTACGAGCAGGGCAGCGGCCGCTGGCGGCACACCCGCACGTGGGTCGGCAACGACCGTCGGGCGGTCAGCTTCCGGCTCTCCGGCAGCTCCACCACCGGAGCCACCGTCGGCCGGCTCACCCGGGGCAGGGTCGTGCCGGGCTCCTCGGCGGTCTACCCCGTGCCGGTCAGCGGGCTGTGCACCCGCTCCACCGACCAGTGGACGGCCGGCCTGCCCAGCGAGGTGCCGGTGGCCAACCCGTGCTTCGACGACAACCAGTGGAACGACCGCACGGGTGCCGTCTTCCAGACCGCACCGCTGCGCAGGGCGCTGCGCTTCCAGGGACCGATCAACGCGCACCTGTTCGTCTCCTCCGACAGCGGCGACGGCATGCTCGCGGTCTCCGTGGAGGATGTCGCCCCGAACGGCAAGGTCCGCCGGCTCACCGCGGGGTGGCAGGTGATCTCGCTGCGCCAGCTGGACAGGGCCCGCTCCCGCTACCTCGACGGCCAGCTGCTGCAGCCCTACCACCCCTTCACCAAGGCGTCGCAGCACCCGCTCGCCCGCGGGCAGGTGGCCCCGGTGGACGTGGAGGTCTTCCCCACCGGCGCGAGCATCCGGCCGGGGCACCGGCTGCGCCTCGCCGTGCAGGCGTACGACGTCCCACACCTGCTGCCTAACCTCCCGGGCACCCCTGGCACGCTCACCGTGATGACCCTGCACGACTCGGCCGCCCATCCCTCGAAGATCACCCTGCCCGTCGTCCGCTGACGCGGTCGGGCGACCATGGGGCAGGACTGCAATTTCTTGCACTGCGAGAAGTTGTCGCCGTCGGGCCATGGACCCCGACACGGCCGTGGAGCACATTTGGGGCGGTCCCGGCACCCGCCGGGCACGAGTCGAGGAGGACCTCCGTGCGCAAACCCCTCATCCGCGTGGCGATCGCCGCCGGCGCACTGCTGACCGCAGGGCTGGCCGCGAGCACCACCGGGGCCGCCATCGCGGCGCCGGCCGCCACCAACCATGGTCGCCACGCCCAGCGCGTCTGCGCGGCGACCGGCCACACCGACGTCGCGACCTGCTTCGCCAAGGTGATGGTGAACGCCAAGGGCCGGGTGCCCAACGCCAGCACCCCTCCCTCCAGCGCGATGACCCCGACCGATCTCCGAGACGCCTACAAGCTCACCGGCAACGCCAGCAGCACGGTGGCGATCGTCGACGCCTACGGCTACCCGAACCTCGAGCGTGACCTGAACACCTACCGTTCCCAGTTCGGGCTGGGCAGCTGCACCACCGCGAGCGGCTGCCTGCGCATCATCAACCAGAGCGGCGGCACCTCGCTGCCGCGCTTCGACGCCGGCTGGGCCGGCGAGCAGGCCCTCGACGTCGACGCCGTCTCGGCCATCTGCCCCGGCTGCAAGATCGTCGTCGTGCAGGCCAGCAGCGCCTCGATCGCCAACCTGGGCACCGCGGTAAACACCGCCGCCCGCCAGGCCGGCGTGGTCGCGATCAGCAACAGCTACGGCGGCGGCGACCTGTCCGACGCGACGTACGGCTCCTACTACAACCACTCCGGCATCGCCGTCACCGCCTCCACCGGCGACAACGGCTACCAGGGCGGCAGCTTCCCGGCGTCCTCCCACTACGTCACCGCGGTGGGCGGCACCACGCTGCGGGCCGCGGGCAACACCCGCGGCTGGTCGGAGACGGCGTGGAGCGGTGCCGGCAGTGGCTGCTCCACGGTGAACGCCGCGCTCGCGGACGCGGCCGGCTTCGACACCGGCTGCGGCAGCTACCGGGCCATCGCCGACGTCTCCGCCGCGGCCGACCCCAACTACGGCGGCATGGCCGTCTACTACCCCACGTCCAAGACCAGCTCCACGTGGGCGCAGGTCGGTGGCACCAGCGAGGCATCCCCGATCATCGCCTCGGTCTACGCGCTGTCGGGCAACACCGCCGGCTACGCCAACGCCATCCCCTACCAGCACAGCGGATCGCTCTTCGACGTGACCAGCGGCAGCAACGGCACCTGCTCCCCGTCGCAGGAGTGCAACGCCCGCAGCGGCTGGGACGGGCCCACCGGCCTGGGTACGCCCAACGGCACCGGGGCCTTCTGAGCAGCACCTGACACCTGACCGGGAAGGGGCCGTCGCACCGGGGCGACGGCCCCTTTCCCACGCCCGGACGACATCACCGTGATGCACGAAGATGTTGACATGACATCGCGATGATGTCATGGTGGTGCGCATGGACATCACGCCGTACGTCGAACGCCTCCGCCACGACCTGTTGCAGGCCGCCGGGGCGGGCGACGACACCCTGCGCGACGCAGCAGAGCGGCTCAGCCTGGCGCTGGACCCCGCGATGCGGCTGGTCCTGATGGAGGTGCTCTCCCAGGCCACCGCCGAGATCACCACCGAGATGCGCGCCGGCGCCGTGGAGGTGCGGCTGAACGGCCGCGACCTCGACTTCGTGGTCTCCCAGCCCACTCCGGCGCCCGCCGCCTCGTCCGCGCCCGTCGAGGCCACCGACGACGACGAGGAGGAGGACGGCGCCACCGCCCGGATCACCCTGCGGCTGCCCGAGTCGGTCAAGACCCGCGCCGAGGAGCTGGCCGCCAAGGGCAGCCAGTCGCTGAACACCTGGATCGTCAACGTGCTGCGGGCTGCCACCCGCGAGAAGGCGGTCACCGTCGACATCGACCTGTCGAGCATCCCGTTCATGGAGGGGGACTTCCCCTTCGGCCGCGGCCGCCGTGGCGGCGGGAAGCGGATGACCGGCTGGGTCTGACCCATCCACCCCGATTCGGAGGCACCATGACCGAGCACACCTTCCCCACCCCCGAGGCGATCGAGCTCCACGTCGAGCTCGGCAGCGGCAGCCTGAGCGCCCGGGCCGGCGACACCGACGAGACCCGGGTGCAGATCACCGGGCCGCGGGCCGACGACTTCGAGGTCGACCAGAGCGGGCGCACCATCAGTGTCATCGCGCCAAGGCAGCGTTTCGGGTTCGGCAACGACCACCACGTCGTCGAGGTCAGCCTGCCCACCGGCAGCGACCTCAGCGGCAAGCTCGGGTCGGCCGACACCGTGGCGACCGGCAGCTACCACGAGGTGCGGCTCAAGACCGGCTCCGGCGACGTCGACATCGAGACCACCACCGGCGCCACGGTCATCGACAGCGGCTCGGGTGACATCCGCTGCGACCAGGTCGGCAGCGACCTGCGCATCAAGAGCGGCTCGGGCGACGTCGAGCTCGGCGAGGTGCTCGGCACCGCGGGCATCTCCACCGGCTCCGGCGACGTGGCCCTCGGCCGCGCGGCCGGCAAGACCGTGCTCAAGACCGGCTCGGGCGACCTGCAGGTGCAGCGGATGGAGACCGACCTGCAGCTGAGCACCGCCTCCGGCGACCTGCTGGTCCGGCACGCGCAGCGCGGCCGGCTGGCCGCGAAGACCGCGTCGGGCGACGTGCTCGTCGGGGTCCCCGAGGGCACCCCGGTGTGGACCGACATCAGCACCGTCACCGGATCGGTCAGCTCCGACCTGACCGGAGTCGGCAAGCCGACCGACGGCCAGGACCACGTCGAGGTCCGGGCCACCTCGGTCAGCGGCGACATCCGGCTCAAGCAGGCATGAGAGGAGGCAGCACGATGAACCAGTACCTCACCGAGAAGGCCGCGCGAGCGATCATCAAGGAGCGCCTCGCCCGCGCCCGTGAGCCGCGCCGGACCCGGCGGCGGTAGCGCCGTACCGCCCCCGGCGCTGTCAGAGGCGGGTGCGGTGGAAGTTCGCGTAGGAGCGCGACGGGGTCGGGCCCCGCTGCCCCTGGTAGCGCGAGCCGTAGGACGCCGAGCCGTAGGGCTCCATCGCCGGCGAGGTCAGCCGGAAGAAGCACAGCTGGCCGATCTTCATGCCGGGCCAGAGCTTGATCGGCAGGTTCGCCACGTTGGCCAGCTCGAGGGTGACGTGGCCGGAGAAGCCCGGGTCGATGAACCCGGCCGTCGAGTGGGTGAGCAGCCCGAGACGGCCCAGCGAGGACTTGCCCTCCAGTCGTGCGGCGATGTCGTCGGGCAGCGTCACCACCTCGTACGTCGACCCGAGCACGAACTCGCCGGGGTGCAGGATGAACGGCTCCTCGGCGTCGGGCTCGACCAGCCGGGTCAGCTCGGGCTGGTCCTCGGCGGGGTCGATGTGCGGGTACTTGTGGTTCTCGAAGACCCGGAAGAGCCGGTCCAGCCGCACGTCCACACTCGAGGGCTGCACCATCGAGCGGTCGAGCGGCTCGAGCCGGACCCGCCTCTGGTCGAGCTCGGCGAGGATGTCGCGGTCGGAGAGCAGCACGCCCGCAGGCTACCCGTTGGGTGTCCTGCCCGGTGGCCGCCGTCCGGGCGCGGCCGGGGACAATGGCCGACATGCCGTTCCACCGCTACGTCGCCCTGGGCGACTCCTTCACCGAGGGCGTGGGCGACCCGGACCCGAGCCGTCCCAACGGCGTGCGGGGCTGGGCCGACCGGGTGGCTGAGGTGCTCGCCACCCGCACCGACGACTTCGGCTACGCCAACCTCGCCGTCCGCGGCCGAAAGCTGGCGCCGATCCTGGCCGAGCAGCTCGAACCGGCCCTGGCGCTCACCCCGGACCTGGTGACGATCTACGCCGGCGCCAACGACATCATGCGGCCGAAGGTGGACATCGACGCGCTGGCAGCGGCGTACGACGAAGCCGTCGGCAAGCTGTCCGGCAGCGGGGCGAGGGTGCTGGTGTTCACCGCCTTCGACCCCGGTGGCTCGGCGGTGCACCGACCCTTCCGTGGTCGGTGGGCGCTCTACAACGAGGCCGTCCGCGAGATCGCCGATCGGCACGACGCCACGCTGGTCGACTACTGGCGGATGCGGGAGTTCCGCGACTGGGCGCTGTGGTCGGAGGACCGGCTGCACATGAACTCCGCCGGCCACCAGCAGATGGCCATCCGGGTGCTGGACCGGCTCGGCGTCGCGCACGACCTGACGCCGTTGCCGCTGGCGGCGAGGCCGGAGCTGACCGCGCGCCAGCTCCGCCGCGCCAACCTGGTCTGGGCCCGCACCCATGCAGTGCCCTGGGTGCAGCGGCGGCTCACCGGCCGCTCCAGCGGGGACGGCATCCGCCCCAAGCGCCCGGACCTGGCCCCGATCGACCCGCTGCCCTGACCCGGCCCCGACTTCGGGTAGCATCCCTCTCCGACGCGCTCCGGCGCGTCGCTGCGGATGTAGTTCAATGGCAGAACATCAGCTTCCCAAGCTGAGAATGCGGGTTCGATTCCCGTCATCCGCTCCGAACGCCCGGCAGGTCAGCCGACCGGATCCACGGTGAGCTCGTACAGCTGCTCTCCGGCCGCCACCTCCACGCGCCAGCCCGCCTCCACGAACGGGTCGAGGGCCTCTCGGGGACAGTCGAGGTCGGTGACCAGACCGATGTCACCGTCGAGCGGTGCCCAGTACGGGTAGGGAGCGGTGGTCAGCTTGTGGTGGTCGGCCAGCACCCACGCCTGACGGCTCGACGCGGCCATCATCTCCTTGGTGACGGCCTGTTCGGAGCTGGGACAGTTCAGGCCGCGGTCCGGGCGCAGCCCGTCGGCGCCGAGGAAGGCGATGTCGGGCCGGAAGCGGCGCAGGGCCTGGTCGGTCTCGGGCCCGAGGAAGGCCTCGTTGGGCCGGCGCAGGCGCCCCCCGATGAGGATGACCTCCACGCGCGGGGCGTCGTGCAGCGCCAGCAGTGAGGACAGCCCGTTGGTGACCACGGTGATGTCGTCGCGTTGCCGCAGGTGCCACGCCAGCCGACCGACGGTGGTGCCTGCGTCGAGGAGCACCACGTCGCCGTGGTCGACGAGTTGCGCCGCCGCGCGCCCGATCGCGTCCTTCTCCATGGCGCGCTGGCGTTCCTTGGCTCGCAACGAGGGCTCCGACGCCCGGTCGTGCCCGATGGCACCGCCGTAGGTGCGCATGACCCGACCCTCGCCGGCCAGGGCGGCGAGGTCGCGGCGGATGGTGGAGGGCGAGACGTGGAAGCGCGAGGCGAGCTCGACGATGTTCACCTGGCCCGCACGAACCACCTCGAGGAGGTGGTCGCGACGACGCCGGGTGGCGCTCCGCGGCACGGACCCCTGCTGGCTCACGTGGAGACCTCCTGCCTTCGCACCTCGCCGGAACCTCAGCCGTAGGTGGCGCGGATGTTGTCCAGGAAGGGAGCGAAGTCGGCCGCCGCCAGTGCGGCGGCGAGCATCGTCTGGTGCGAGGCCTTGCCGGTGCCGGCGATGTCGAAGGCGGTGCCGTGGTCGACCGACGTCCGCAGGATCGGCAGCCCCACCGTCACCGACACGGTGCCGTCGAAGTCCAGGGTCTTCGAGGCGATGTGCCCCTGGTCGTGGTACTGCGACAGCACCCCGTCGTACCGGCCCCCCACGCCCTGGTGGAACACCGAGTCGGCCGGCACCGGACCGATGACGTCGGCGTCCTCGTCGGCCACCGCCTCGATCGCCGGGCCGATCTCGTCGAGCTCCTCCCGGCCGAAGTTCCCGTTCTCGCCGCCGTGCGGGTTCAGCGCCGCGACCGCCAGCCGCGGCCGGGAGGCGCCGTAGACCCGGAGCGCGACCAGGGCGGACCGGATCGAGGCCTCCACCCGGTCGCGCTTGATCTGCTGCACCGCCTGCAGCAGGGACACGTGCCGGGTGGTGAAGAAGATCTTCAGCCCGCGCACCACGAACATCGTGTCGGAGCCCTTCGCGCCGGTGAGCTCGCCGAGCATCTCGGTGTGCCCGAGGTGCTTCGAGCCGGCCGCCCAGATCGCCTCCTTGTTGATCGGCGCGGTCACCACCGCGTCGACGCGGCGGTCCATGGCCAGGCTGGTGGCGGTCTCGATCGCGGTGACCGCGCTACGGCCCGCGATGGCGCTGACCTGGCCCATCTCGATGTCCCGGGCCGACGCGACACCGATGTCGAGGACGCTGAGCACCTCCGGGTCGGCGCTCGCGCCCGCGGGGTCGTCGACCGACTCGACCGAGGCCTCGACCCCGGAGACCCGGGCCGCCTCCCGCACGACGTCGGCGTCGCCGACGAGGAGCACCTTGCCGCGGGAGGTCATCGACGGGTCGGCGGCCGTCCGGACCGCGATCTCCGGGCCGATGCCGGCCGGGTCACCGAGGGTGAGTGCCAGGGTGGGGAGGGTCTGCTGGGTGTTCATCTCGAACCGTGTCTCCTGTTCTCTGCAGTGCCGAAGAAGGCCTCGTGCATCTCGTGCAGGCGCCCGATCGACGCAGTGATCGCGCGATCGTCGCCGACCATGCCGCCCTTGGTGATGACCGGCATCCGGTCCCAGGTGCCGCCGCTCACCCGACCGGTGACCACCAACGGCTGCACCTCGCCCTCGATCTCCAGGCTGTGCACGTCGAGCGCCTCGAGGAGCGCCGCGGCGACCTCGCCCCCGCAGGCGAAGACCCCGCCGATGCTCGCCTGGTCCACCACCTGCCGGCAGGCGGTGGCCAGCGCCTGCGGGATCTTCGCCGCCAGCCCCGCATCGATGCCGCCCTGCGGAGGGATCACCCGCCAGCAGACGTCACCGCTCTCGCGCTCGAGGTGGCGCAGCGTCGTCGGCACCAGATCGTCGAAGTCCCGCTCCGGGTCCACCTCGACGAGCCGGAGGCGGAGCGACTCGACGGCATGGGCGACCTGGCGGCTGGTCGGGTCGGAGGTGCTGCCGACGACGACGAGCACCGGGGCGTCGTACCGCTGCTGGGGCAGGCCGAGGGCGCCGCAGTAGGCGGCGACGAACGGCCCCGAGTCCACCGGGACGACATCGACGCCGGTCTCGGCCCGAACGTCGGCGACCAGGGTGGCCAGGCGCGCCAGGTCGCCCTCGGTCTCGGCGTCGAGTACGACGACATCCGCCGTCGTCACCGCCTCCCCGATCGCCGCAGCGGCCTCCTGCCGGTCCGACCTGAGCAGGTCATGGTGCACCTCCGCCGCTGCCAGCCGCGTGCCCGAGGTCATCAGCTCGCCGACGCGCGAGGTGTGCACCGGGGTGAGCGGATCACGGCCGGCAGGGGTCTCGGCGACGGGCACGCCGTGGAGCAGGTGGACGCCGTCGACCGTCGTGCGACCGGCGGAGGGATAGGCCGGGACTGCCACGGCGACGACTCGACCGCCCGACTCGCGCCGGCAGCGCAGCAGCGCATCGAGCTCGGCAGCGATCGGCCCGCGCAAGGTGGTGTCCACCCGCTTCGCCAGCAGCTCGGAGGCGGCCAGTCCCGGTGCCGACCGGAGCAGCTCGCCGACGAGCGCGGCAGCCTCGTCCGCGGTCATGGTGCGGGTGCCGGTGGTGACCACGGTGACGTCCGCAGCCGCGTCCGCGCCGTCGGGCGACTCCTCCAGCACCGCGGCGGAGCCGGTGATCGTCCGGGTGCGCAGCCCCATCCGCGCGAGCAGGGCACCGGTGGCGTTGGCTCCGGTCAAGTCGTCGGCGAGCACGGTGACCGCTGAGACCACCTCACCACCACCCCCAACAAGATGCACGCTGTGTGCACCTGCTTCACAGACGTTGCCAGTTCTGTCCAAGTATTCGGCTCTTCGGAGCGTAAGTCATCGTCGACCCCTTGACCAGAGGGATCCATCGGACTTAGACATGAGTTGACCGCGCAGTTGCAGTTGCCTACTCGCATCACATTTCTCGGAGGGCTGATGCCCGAGCTCTTGGGAGGCACCCGGCTGGTGGACCTCACCCTGCTCGTGGCAGAGGAGCTGCCCTGCTGGTGGTCCACGCACATGCCGTTCCAGCACAAGACGTTCAACTACTTCACCGACCGCGACGACCAGAGCGCTCCGCTGCTCTCCCGCTCCGGGCCCTACCAGACCCGGTGGATGCTGATCGACGAGCACACCGGCACCCACGTCGACGCGCCGGCGCACTTCATCCCCCCACCTGGTTCCGGCCTGCCGAACGCCGGCGAGATGGGCCGGATGACGGTCGACAGGATCCCCCTGGACCAGCTGGCCGGACCGGCCGCGGTCATCGACGTGCCCGAGGACCTCGACGGAGGCGGCCCGGGCGTCAGCCCCGCCATCGGGCCCGACCTCCTCACCCGGCACGAGGAGGAGCACGGCCCGGTCACCGAGGGGACGGTGGTGCTCTTCCGCACCGGGTGGGACCGCTTCTACCGACCGGGCGAGTCCGGGAGCGGCTACTGCTTCGAGGCGCTGGTCACCCGCTCCGGCCCCGGCTGGCCCGCACCCGAGGTGCCGATCATGGAGGCGCTGCTCGAGCGCGGCGTGCGCTGCGTCGGCACGGACGCTCCGAGCATGGGCTCCGCCCACGACGGCGCACCGGTGCACGTGGCCGCCCTGTCGCGCGGCGCGGTCTTCGTCGAGGCGCTGCGCGGCCTCGACCAGCTGCCCTCCCGCGGCGCCTGGTTCCAGTTCGCGCCCCTGAACATCTGCCGGGGGACCGGCGCACCCGGACGGGCGCTGGCCTGGCTCCCCGACACGGCCGAGAACCCGAAGGAGTGAGCCACCGTGAGCACCTCGACCGCCCCAGCGGCCGCTGACCTCGCCGGCAGGACCGTGGCGGTCATCGGCTACGGCAACCAGGGCCACGCGCAGGCGCAGAACCTGCGCGACTCCGGCGTCACCGTCGTGGTCGGCAACCGCGACGACGAGTACCGGCGCCGCGCCGAGGCCGACGGGTTCTCGCCGCTCCCGATCGCCGAGGCCGCCGCTGCCGCCGACGTGCTCCTGCTGCTCATTCCCGACGAGGTGCAGCCGGAGATCTTCGGCCGCGAGATCGCCCCGGCACTCACCCCCGGCACCACCCTCGTGGTGGCCTCGGGCTACTGCGTGACCTTTGGCCTCCTCGAGGTGCCGGCCGAGGTCAACGTGGTCATGGTCGCGCCCCGGATGATCGGCGAGGGGGTCCGCGACCACTACGTCAAGGGCGTCGGCTTCCCCTGCCTGTTGTCGGTCGAGCAGGACGCGACCGGCGACGCCGAGGCGGTCGCGCTCGCCGTCGCCCGCGGCATCGGCGTCACCGCCCACGGCGCAGTCGCCTCCAGCGCCCGCGAGGAGGCCGCGCTCGACCTCTTCAGCGAGCAGGCGATCTGGCCGGCCGTCCTCGCGCTGCTGCAGGCCGCCTACGAGGTGCTCAGCGAGGCCGGCTTCAACGACGCCGCCATCGTCGACGAGATGTACCTCTCCGGCGAGCCGGCGGAGATCTTCGACCGCATCGCCCGGCTCGGTCTCCTGGGGCAGCTCACGACCCACTCGCACACCAGCCAGTACGGCCAGCTGCGGGGCCTTTCCCGCTCCGCCGACCTGGTGCGGGCCCTGAGGCAGCGCTTCACCTCCGTGCTCACCGACGACATCCTCTCCGGCGACTTCGCCCGGGAGTGGTCGCAGCACGGCACCGACAGCGAGGCCGCCATCGCGGCGCTGCGCGAGAAGGCGTCGGGTCATCCGCTGCTCGCGGCGGAGCAGCGCGTCCGTGCCGGACAACAAGCGATGCGCGAAGGAACGAAGCCATGAGCCAGGCAGAGCACGTCCCCCTCACCCCCGAACCGTCAGCACCGGCGGTGGACAAGAGGTACGTCGTATACCTGGTCCTCATCGCGCTCGCCGGATGGTCGCTGGCCAGCTACGACTTCAACCTGCTGGTGCTGACCATCCCCGACATCGCCAAGGACCTGCAGCTGAGCTCCGCGGCGGTCGGTCTGCTCGGGTTCATCGTGTACGCCGCGATGTTCGTGATCACCCTCGCGGTCGGCTACGGGATGGACACCCGCGGCCGCAAGTGGATGTGGATGTTCTGCCTGAGCGCCGCGGCGATCTTCACCGGGCTGACCTTCTTCGTGCAGAACTACTGGGAGCTCGCCGCCGTCCGCGCACTCGCATCCGGGTTCGCCAACGCCGAGCTGGCCATCTCCATCACGCTCGTCAACGAGCAGGTGCCCGCCCGGCGGCGCGGCCTGCTCTACTCGATCGTGCAGGGCGGCTGGCCGGTCGGCGTCTTCCTCGCCTCCGGGGTCTACCTGCTCACCGCGAGCCACGGCTGGCGCTACGTCTTCATCTGGGGTGTGGTCCCGCTGCTGCTGGTCATGGTGGGCCGGATCTGGGTCCGCGAGTCCGACCGTTTCGAGCACCTCAAGGAGGTCCGCCAGGCGGTGGCCGCCGGTGACCAGGAGCAGGTGCACGAGCTCCTGGAGCGCTATCCGGTCGACGTGCACGAGATCCGCAAGGGCACCGTGCGGGAGCTGTTCGCCTCGCCGGGGACGGTGAGACGCCACCTCAGCATCATCACGCTGGTCTGGCTGCTCTACTCCACCTCCTGGGTGGCGACCAACGTCTACATCACCTACTGGCTCACCCACTCGCGGGACTGGAGTGCCAGCCAGGCGGCCACGCTCCTGCTCGTGGCCGGCGGGATCGGCTTCTTCTTCTACATCCTCGGCGGGCTGGTCGGTGAGCGCTTCGGGCGCCGCTCGGTGCTGATGGTCTCCGGGCTGCTGACCGGACCGCTCAACCTGCTGCTGTTCTTCGTGCACGCCCACCTCGCGGTCGCGATCATCTACTTCCTCGTCTACCAGGCCACCAACGGCACCTGGTCCGGCGCCGGCTACGCCTACTGGGCCGAGTGCTTCCCCACGCGCGTGCGCGGCACCGCGATCGGCTGGCTGGGCTCGATGTTCACCGGTGGCCTGATCATCGGCAGCCTGCTGTGGACGGCGCTGATCGGCACCACCTCCGCCGAGGCCACCTGGCTGATCATCGCCGTCGGGATCGCCTTCGCCCAGGGCGCCAGCACCCTGCTGCTGCCACGCATCAGGCCCGGACAGGAGCTGGAGGACGTCGTGACCTGACCCGAGCCACCCCCGGCCACCGCCCATAGGGGCGGCATCGACCCTCACACAATTCGGAGAGAGAGAACCATGGCAAGCACCCCGAGCGTCCAGGCTGCCGCAGTCGGCCGGGCGCGCTGGACCCGACTGATCCCCATCGCGATCGTCGTCTACATCATCTCGTTCATGGACCGGACCAACATCGGGTTCGCCCTCGACGGCCTGCACAACGACCTCGGCATCGACAAGGCCCAGCAGGGCCTGGCCGCCGGCATCTTCTTCATCGGCTACCTGACGCTGCAGATCCCGGGCGGTCACCTGGCCGAGCACTGGAGCGCCAAGAAGTTCGTCGGCATCATGATCCTGGTCTGGGGCTGCCTCGCGGTGGCCATGGGCTTCGTGCAGAGCTTCGCGATGCTGTGCGTCGTCCGCTTCTTCCTCGGCGTCGCCGAGGCGGGCATCTGGCCGGCGATCCTGGTGCTGATCAGCCACTGGTTCCCGGCTGCGGAGCGAGCCCGCGCCTACGGGTTCTGGATCATGAACATCGCGATCGCCTCGATCATCACCGCGCCCCTGTCCGGGTTCATCCTCACCTTCGCCGACTGGCGGTGGCTGTTCATCATCGAGGGCCTCTTCCCCTTCGTGATCGCCGCGCCGATGTGGTGGCTGATGGTCGCCGACCATCCGCGCGAGGCGAAGTGGTGCTCCCCGGAGGAGCGCGAGTACATCGAGACCTCGCTCGAGGCCGACCGGGCGGCAAGCCCGCAGGAGCACAGGGGTCTGCGTGATGTGGTCACCAGCAGCGTCGTGCTGCGCCTGACCGCGGTCTACTTCCTGATCCAGATCGGCTTCTACGGGCTGAACACCTGGCTGCCGACGGTCGTGGAGCACATCACCGGTGGTGCGATCTGGCAGGTGGGGCTGGTCACCGCGATCCCGTACGTCGCGGCCATGATCGGGCTGTGGTTCAACGCCAAGGCCGCGGACCGCTCCGGGCGCTACTCGACCTACGTGTTCCTGGCCATGCTCGTCGGCGCGGTCACGCTGGTGATCTCCGTCTGGGTCGGCACCGCGGTCCCGGTCCTGGCGATCGCCCTGATCAGCATCGCCATGGGTGGGGCCTTGGCCTACGACGGACCGTTCTGGGCGTCTGCCTCGCGCGCGGTCCCGATCGCCATCGCGGGTGCCGCGATGGGCTTCATCAACGCCCTGGGCAACCTCGGCGGGTTCGTCGGCCCCTACGTCGGCGGCTGGCTGCAGGACGTGAGCGGCAGCTTCCGGAGCACGTCCATCTTCCTGGCCCTGTGCCTGGTCGCCGCCGGCCTGGTGATGCTCACCCTGCGCAAGCGCGGTGACCGCCCGGTCGAGCAGGCCCAGCCCGCGGACGACGTGGCGACCAGGCGTCCCGCGTGACCTTCGGAGGAGAGGCGGTGGCGCAGCCGGCGGGGAGCGGACGTCGGCTGCGCAGCCAGGAGTGGTTCGCCAACGCGCACGACGTGGCGATGACCGCCCTCTACATCGAGAGGTACATGAACTGGGGCCTCACCCGGGAGGAGCTGCAGTCCGGTCGCCCGATCATCGGCATCGCGCAGACCGGCTCGGACCTCTCGCCGTGCAACCGTCACCACCTGGTGCTGGCCGAGCGCGTCCGCGAGGGCATCCGGGAGGCCGGAGGGATCGCGCTGGAGTTCCCGGTGCACCCGATCCAGGAGACCGGCAAGCGGCCGACCGCTGCGCTGGACCGTAACCTCGCCTACCTCGGCCTGGTCGAGGTGCTCTACGGCTACCCGATCGACGGGGTGGTGCTCACCACCGGTTGCGACAAGACCACCCCGGCCTGCGTGATGGCGGCGGCGACGGTGGACATCCCGGCGATCGTGCTCTCCGGCGGGCCAATGCTCAACGGCTGGTTCCGGGGCCGGCGCACCGGATCGGGGACCATCGTCTGGAAGGCCCGGGAGATGCTCGCGGCCGGGGAGATCGACGAGCCGGAGTTCGTCGAGCTGGTCGCCTCGTCCGCGCCGTCGCCGGGGCACTGCAACACGATGGGCACCGCCTCGACGATGAACGGGCTGGCGGAGGCGCTGGGGATGAGCCTGCCCGGTTCGGCGGCGATCCCGGCGCCGCACCGCGACCGGGCCCGGGTGGCCTACCTGAGCGGGCGCCGGATCGTGGAGATGGTCGCGGAGGACCTGAAGCCCTCCGACATCCTGACCCGGGAGGCGTTCGAGAACGCCATCGTCGTCAACTCCGCGATCGGCGGGTCGACGAACGCCCCGATCCACCTCAACGCCATCGCCCGCCACGTCGGTGTCGAGCTCTCCGTCGACGACTGGCAGGAGATCGGCCACCGGGTGCCGCTGCTGGTGGACCTGCAGCCGGCGGGTCGCTTCCTGGGCGAGGACTTCCACCGTGCCGGCGGCGTGCCTGCCGTGGTGCACGAGCTGATGGCGCACGGGCTGATCCACGAGCAGGCCCGCACCGTCAACGGCCGGGCGATCGGGGAGAACTGCCGGGACGCCGCCAGCCAGGACCCCGAGGTGATCCGGAGCATGGACCACGCGCTGGTGCAGGACGCCGGCTTCCTCGTGCTGCGGGGCAACCTCTTCGACTCCGCGATCATGAAGACCAGCGTGATCTCGCTGGAGTTCCGGGAGCGCTACCTCTCCGATCCCGAGCATCCCGACGTCTTCGAGAGCCGCGCCGTCGTCTTCGACGGTCCCGAGGACTACCACGCCCGGATCGACGATCCCGAGCTGTGCATCGACGAGGGTTGCGCCCTGTTCATCCGCGGCAACGGTCCCGTGGGCTACCCGGGATCCGCCGAGGTGGTGAACATGCAGCCACCGGCCGCGCTGATCCGGCGCGGGGTGCACTCCCTGCCCTGCATCGGTGACGGTCGCCAGTCGGGCACGTCCGGGTCACCGTCGATCCTCAACGCCTCGCCCGAGGCGGCGGCGGGGGGTGGCCTGGCGCTGCTGCGCACCGGTGACCGGGTGCGCTTCGACCTTCGGGCAGGGACCGTCGACGTGCTGCTGTCCGACGAGGAGCTGGCCGAGCGCCGCCGGGCGCTGCAGGCCGAGCCGTTCCCGATGCCTGAGTCGCAGACCCCCTGGCAGGAGATCCAGCGGTCGATGGTGGGGCAGATGGACACCGGCATGGTGCTCGAGCCGGCCGTCGCCTACCAGCGGGTGGCGAGCACCAAGGGGGTGCCGCGGCACAGCCACTAGCGACCGTCACCGCTGCCTCACGCGGCCGGCGGCTGTCTAGACGGCGATGGCGGTTTGCACGATCCAATTGCTAGCGTTCTCCTACTGCGGCCCGCTCGCGTCTGCCACGCAAACGGGCCGCAGCACCATGCCGGCGCGGGTCCGCCACGCGAGGGGCTAGAGGCCCAGCACGGCCACCAGCACGACGAGCCCGAGGATCGACCAGCTGGCGTACTCGTTGGCCGAGCCGTTGTGCAGCCGGCGCAGCAGCGACACCGGCCGGGGCTCGCTGGAGCGGCGGACGTACCACCAGGCGAGCAGCAGGCCGACGGCGATCATCAGCGCGGTCAGCGCCAGGTGTCCGGCCCTCCAGACCTCGACGCTGGTGGGTTCGACGGCGAGGGACCCCGAGTGGCCGAGCGCGGCGGTCGCATAGGCATGTCCGTCCACGAGCGTGGCCGCGGCCGGGTCGGCGACGTGGTGCAGGAACCAGGTCGGCACACACCCGAGCACGACACAACCGGTGGCCAGCAACCCGAAGGACACGATCATCCCCGGTCTCGGCTTCTCCATCCGGTCGTAGTCGTCGTCGCGACGGCGCAGGAAGCCCAGCCACACCGCCCGGGCCAGAGCCGCGACGGTGAGCGCCTGGGCGATGGTCAGCAGCACGAACCCCGCCCGACCGGAGGCCGTCGCTGAGCGCTCGAACGCGTCGTGGATCGTGCCGACGGAGACGAACCCGTTCAACGGAGGTACGCCGGCCACCGCCAGCGCCCCGACCACGAAGGCGACCGTGGTCACCGGCCGGTGCCGCCACAGCCCGCCCATCTCGGAGAGGTTGGTCATCCCGGTCGCGTGCACGATCGCGCCGGCGCACAGGAACATCAGCGCCTTGAACATCGCGTGGTCGACCAGGTGGTAGACCATGCCGGACAGCGCGGAGGCGTCGGCGAGCCCGACCGCGGCGAGCAGCACCCCCATCTGCGAGATGGTGTCGTAGGCCAGCAGCCGCTTCAGGTCGTCCTGCGCGAGTGCCATCAGCGCGCCCAGCACGGCCGAGACGCAGCCCAGTGACACCAGCAGGGGGCGCACCTGCGCGAGCTCGGGGTAGACGTCGCGGACCGCGCGGGCGATGGCGAGCACGCCGAGGTTGACCATCAACCCGGAGAAGAGCGCCGAGATCGGCCCTGCCGTCACCGAGTGCGCGTCGGGCAGCCAGCCGTGGAACGGCACCACCCCGGCCTTCGTGGCGAACCCGGCGATGAGCAGCGCCAGCGCCACCAGGTCCGCGGTGTGCACGGCCTCACCGAGTGACCCGCGCAGCTGCCCGACGTTGGTCGCGCCGTGGTTGCCGTAGAGCAGCGCCACCGCGACGAAGACCATGAAGGCGGCCATGTTGGTCAGCACCGCGATCTTCAGCGCGGCCTCGAGGGAGACGGCGCGCTCGAGCAGGAACCCGGTCAGCCCGTAGCTGGCCAGCGCGGCGACCTCGAACCAGACGAAGAGGTCGAGCAGGTCCGCGGTGAGGGCCGCGCCGATGAGCGCCGCCAGCAGCAGCTGCACGAGGCAGCAGTAGCCACCGGCCTCCCGCTTGCCCAGGCCACCGAGCTCGGAGAGGGTGTGCAGCAGCAGCACGCTGCCGAGCGCCGCGGTCAGCAGCGCGAACAGGACCGCCAGCGGATCGGCCACGAACGTCACGCCGAGCTGGGCCCCGCCGACGGGGTGCCAGTGGCCGAGGTGCTCGACCAGCACCCGGTCGCCGTACACGCGCACCGCGACCACCACCAGCAGCCCGGTGCAGGCCAGCATCGCGACCAGCGACACCACCGTGGGCAGCAGCCGGCCGACGCGGCCGGCGACCAGCGCCAGGACCGCCCCGCCGATGGGCAGCACCACCGCGAGCGGCAGCAGTCCCGCGAGCTGGGCGTCGGTGGGGCTCATCCCGTCAGCTCGCGGATCTCGTCGGTGTCCAGGGTGCGGTAGTGCTGGGCGGCGCGCACCACGATCGTGAGCAGTACGGCGGTCACCGCGACCCCGATGACGATGGCGGTGAGGCAGATGTTCTGCAGGAACGGGTCGGCGACGTTGCCGTGGGCCAGGCCCTTCATGGTGTGTCCCGGCGGCGGGTACAGGAGCACCGGTGCCGTGGAGCCGTTGCGGTAGGCCAGCGAGATGACCAGCACGTAGGTCGCGGACTCCATCAGGCTCAGCCCGAGCACCATCTTGACGATGTTGCGCCGCGTGGTCACGGTGTAGGCGCCGAGGCAGAAGAGGACGGCGGCCGCGACGAAGTTGCCGACGATCACGACGCCTCCCGGTCCCGGCCCCACTCGTGGCGCATGCCGAGCAGCGAGAAGACCGCGATGATCAGCCCGCTGGCCACCTCGACGAGCTCGCTCAGCGAGAAGGCCTGCACGGTGCCGCCGCTGCGCATCGTCTCCAGGGGCGTGAGTCCCATCCACTGGGCACCGAAGGAACCTGCCAACGGGAGCCCGAGGAGCAGCACGAGGATGATCGCCACGGCAGCGAGCACCTCGACGGCCTCCATCAGCGCATCGTTCGCGACGAGCCACAGGGCGGGGTGCCCGAATGCCGTGTAGACCAGCAGCACCGCGCCGAGCAGGACGACACCGGCGGGGAAGCCGCCACCGGGGGAGAACCCCTGGACCGCCAGGTAGATGCCGGCCGTCGTGAGGAACGGCAGCGCCACCCGGACGGCGCTGCGGACCACGACGGTCATCGCGTGCGCCCGCTCGGCAGCCAGGGCGCCGACCGGCTCCTCATCGGGGGTGCGCGGCGTCTGGTCCCCCTCACCCTGTTCGTCGTGCTCGGCCCGTCGGGCGCGGCGCTCGCCGGAGTCGGTCGACTCCCCGCCCGAGGGCTGCTCCTTCCGCCCGGCGACCGCCTCGCCGAAGAAGCCGCGCCGGGGCTCGGGCCCGCGCGCGAGCACCACCACGCTCACCACGGCGGCGAGCAGGATGAAGGTCTCCCCGAAGGTGTCCATCGCACGCATGCCGTAGACGATGGCGTTGACGGGCTCGGTGGTCCGGTAGTCCGGCATCGCCGAGGTCAGTGCCCGTCGCGCCATCTGCGGCAGCGGCTGGGTGCCGTCGGGCAGGTCGAACGCCGCGAGGAGGAGGACGGCGAGCAGCGCCAGGCAGAGCACCGCGCCGAGGACGCGCCGGTGCCGCGGCTCGTCTGCCCGCAGCTCACGGTCCGGCTCGGTGCCGCGCCTCACGCGTCCGCCTTCTCTTCGTCGAGCTCACGGTCGTGCACGACGGCGCGGCACTTGCCGATCGCGACGAGGTAGAGCGCCGGCAGCGCGATCGCACCGACGACGATCTCCGCGTGCGCATCGTCGGGCGCCCCGAGGACCACGAAGAGCAGCGTCATGCACAGGCCGGTCCACGACAGGGCCATCACCGCACCCAGCAGGTTGTCCAGCCACACGACCAGCGCACCGCCGAGCACGATGCCGGCGAGGCAGAGGTAGTCGAGTACCCAGAAGCTCATTGCGGCCCTCCTTCCCCGCCCTCTGCGTCGTCCTGCGGCAACGGCCCCCGCGCCGCCGACACCGCCCGCGGGGACTGCGGCACGCCGACCTTGTAGGCCGCGCGGGCGAGGGCATGGGCGGAGGTCGGGTTGAGCAGCACCACGAGGAAGGCCACCAGCAGGGCCCGGTCGGCGTAGGTGGTGCTCCAGCCGGCGCCCACGACGATCGCCAGCAGCGCCGGCAACGCCCCCATCGTCGCGGTCTTCCCCGAGCACTGGATGCGGGTGTAGAGGTCGGGCATCCGCAGGATCCCCACGGCACCGGACAGCGAGAACGCCAACCCCACGACGCCGAGGACCGCCGCGGCGACCAGCTGGACGCTCACAGCAGCTCCCGCTCCAGCAGCCGGGCCCACACCAGCGTGCCCAGGTAGCTGAAGGAGGCGCTCCAGATCGCCACGTCGAGGTAGATGGTGCGCTGCGCCCAGAAGGAGAAGAACAGCAACGCCAGGGTCACCTGCAGCGACCAGGTGTTCACCGCGATCACCCGGTCACACACCGAGGGGCCGCGGGCGAGCCGCACCAGCAGGGGCACCGAGACCAGCAGCTCGCCGACGGCCGCCCAGAGGGCGAGCTCACGCATCACGCAGCACGTCCCTGAGGCCGCGCTCGATGCGGGCGTTGATGCCGGCACGCCGCTCGCGGGGATTCCCCGGCGGCACCGCGATGCAGTGGTAGAGCAGCTCACCGGTGCGCCGGTCGACGTCGACGAACTGGTTGTCGACGGCGAGCGAGGTGAGCACCGCGACGCCGGTCAGCGCGCCGTCCCGGCGCACGGCCGTGGGCACGATGACCATCCCCGGGGTGACGTCGGGACGTCCGGGCGCCCAGGTCCGCCGTACCAGGTCGAGGTTCGCACCGACGATGCCGACGAGAGCCCGCCCGGCGAGCAGCAGCTGCGCACCGAGCCGGCCGGGCCGCACCACCGTCCACGGCCCGACCACGGTGCCGAGCGGAGCGAGCACCAGCGCGACCAGGGCCGAGACCACGAGACCGGTCAGCAGCGAATCGCGCGTGGTCGTCCCGGTCAACAGCAGCCAGGCGCAGAAGTCCCAGCCCAGGAGCGCGACTGTCCGCTGGGCGAGCTCGGCAGCGTTGCGGGGCGCCTCGTGCGTCCGCGCGCGCTTCTGCGGGGACACGCCTGTGAGGTACCCCCTGCGTGACGCCGCTACACCAACGGCAGCCCCGAGCCCGACCGGTGGCGCTGTCCCGACCCGGGGCGACGGTCAGCCGGCCGTCTCCTGCGGAGGCTCGTGGTCGTCCAGCACGTCCATGGTCAGCAGGGCCCCGGCGGTCCCCTCGTCCTGGTACGCCAGCCGGGTGACGGTGGTCCTGACCACGATCGGCCGGCCACGACGGTTGATGGCGTCGAGGACGAGGACGTCGGGGTCCGAGCCGTCACTGAGCTGGCGCTTCAGCACCGGGCGCAGCGGTTCGAGGGGGAGGCCGAAGTCGAGGCTGAACAGGTGCGCGCCCTGCGCCTCGTCGGCGCGAATGCCCCACAGCTCCTCGGCTTTGCTGTTCCAGGCCAGCACCCGCAGGTCGTCGTCGACGGCCGCGACCCCGGCGTTCAGGCTGCCCAGGACCGCGGACATGAACCGGTTGAGCGCGAAGTAGTGCTCCTGCTGCTCACGATGCGCCTCGTTGCTGACGTTGAGCTCGTCGTTCATCGACTGGAGCTCCTCGTTCATCGTCTCGAGCTCCTCGTTGGTGCTCTGCAGCTCCTCGTTGGTCGTCTCCAGCTCCTCGACCGTGGACTGGAGCTCCTCGTTGGTCGTCTCCAGCTCCTCGTTGGTGCTCTGCAGCTCCTCGTACGCCGTCTCCAGCTGCCGGTTGGCGTGCTCGAGCTCGCGCTGCAGCTGCACGTCGTGGGTGACGTCGCTGAAGATGACC
>DATDNR010000173.1:0-73637 GCA_036518175.1 Marmoricola sp. | reverse complement strand
GATCGAGCTGGCCCGCTTCGCTGCTCCGCCCGACCAGCGGAACAGCCAGCCGCCGCAGGACACGGCCTCCTCCGGGCGGAACATCGCGGCGCCGCGCCGCTCGACCTCGTCGGCGTCCAGCCGGGAGAACCGGGAGGGCCGGGGCGGCACCGGCTTGCCGCTGACGATGTCGGCGACGGCCACGCTGACCAGCTCGCCGTCGCGCCGGCGGATGTCGCAGCGGCCGCCGGCCCAGGCCTCGCAGACCCCCAGCACGTCGGTCATCGCCGGACCGCCGGAGGGCCCGGTCTCGCCCCGCAGCAGCCGGCGTACCACCACGCGCTGCCCGACCACGTGGGGACCCAGCGTGTGCGCGCCCGTCGAGGGCGTCCCAGCATCCGTGGGTCGGTCGGCGGTCGGCATGCTCGGGATACTAGGCTGGCGGGGTACCCGGCAGTCGCACCGGAGAAGCAAACCGAGGAGGATCGGGTGACCTACGTCATCGCCCAGCCCTGTGTGGACTTGAAGGACCGCGCCTGTGTCGACGAGTGCCCCGTCGACTGCATCTACGAGGGCAAGCGGATGCTCTACATCCACCCCGACGAGTGCGTGGACTGCGGTGCCTGCGAGCCGGTCTGCCCGGTGGAGGCGATCTTCTACGAGGACGACACTCCCGAGGAGTGGAAGGCCTACTACGACGCCAACGTGCACTTCTTCGACGACCTCGGCTCCCCGGGCGGCGCCGCCAAGCTCGGCGAGATCGACCACGACCACCCGATGATCGCCGAGCTCCCGCCGCAGAACCAGGAGTGAGCCGCGCCGGTGCCTGACACCCGGGTCTCGCGCCGGCTCCCGGACTTCCCCTGGGACAGCCTGGCGTCGTACGACGAGACCGCTCGTGCCCACCCCGACGGCATCGTCGACCTCTCGGTCGGCACGCCGGTGGACCCGACGCCGGCCGTCGTGCAGCACGCGCTCGCCGAGGCCGCGGACGCGCCCGGCTACCCGCCGACGATCGGCCGTCCGGAGACCCGGCAGGCCTGTGTGGACTGGTTGGCGCGGCGCTTCGGGGTCACCGGCCTGGACCTGTCGTGCGTGCTGCCCGTGATCGGCTCCAAGGAGCTGATCGCGTCGCTGCCGACCCACCTCGGTGTCGGCCCCGGCGACCTGGTCGTCCAGCCGGCCCTGGCCTACCCGACCTACGAGGTGGGCGCCACGCTGGCCGGTGCCTCGGTGGTGGCGACCGACTCGCTGACCTCGCTGGGCCCGCAGCGCCCGGCGATCCTGTGGATCAACTCACCGTCGAACCCGACCGGCAAGGTGCTCGGCCTGGGCCACCTGCGCAAGGTGGTCGACTGGTGCCGGGAGCGGGGCACGCTGCTGGTCTCCGACGAGTGCTACCTGGAGTGCGCCTGGGAGGACGACCCCGACAAGCGGCCGCTGTCGGTGCTGCACCCCGCGGTCAACGGCGGCTCGCTCGACGGCATCCTGGCGGTGCACTCGCTGTCGAAGCGCTCGAACCTCGCCGGCTACCGGTGCGCGTTCGTCGCCGGCGACCCCGCCCACGTCGGCGAGCTGCTCGCGGTCCGCAAGAACCTCGGCCTGCAGATGCCCGCTCCCCAGCAGGCCGCCATGGTCGCCGCCCTCGACGACGACCAGCACGTCACCGAGCAGCACGCTCGCTACGCCGCCCGCAGGAGCGTGCTGCGCGCCGCGCTGGAGGGTGCGGGCTTCCGCATCGACGACTCCGAGGGCTCCCTCTACCTGTGGGCCACGCGTGACGAGCCCTGCCTGGAGACCGTCGGGTGGCTGGCCGAGCGGGGCATCCTGGTCGCGCCGGGCACCTTCTACGGCCCCGCCGGCGAACGGCACGTGCGGGTGGCCTTCACCGCGACCGACGAGCGGATCGGGCAGGCGGTCTGCCGGCTCGGCTGAGACGCGCGGTCCCAGCGCGGTCTCAGCCGCGGAAGAGCTGCGCCGGGATCGGGATCGCCTGCGGCGCCGGGGCGTGCACGCGCACCGCCTGCACCGACTCCATCCGCACCACCGCGTGCTCGAGATCGTCGGTCTCGAGCATCACGCCATGGCCGTCGACGTCGACGACCCGGCCGCAGAGCCACGCGCCGCCGACCAGCACCTCGACGTCGATCTCGTGGTCGCGGGCCCGGTTGAGCGCCGTGCCCATCGAGTAGATGAGTGACGTCTCCATCCCCCCACGTCCTCCCCCAGACAACCCCTTCGCAGCATTCTCCGGCTCCGGCGCCGTCGACACCACGGGCCGAATGGTCGTTTTCGGGATGACCCGTACGGACTATCCCTTGTGCCCGCTTCGTCAGCCGAGCGACACCTCTATCCGGGTGCGGGTGCCGCCTGCCCCGCGGACCCATCCGTTCGAGGACTTCTCCCCGGCCGACCAGTGCTTGCCGGCGTACCGGACCTCGACGACCTTCAGTCGGCGCGCCTGGGCGACCAGGAACTGGGCCACCGACCACCCCCTGCGGTAGCCGGCGGCGGTGTGCGGCAGCCGGACGACCAGGTCCTGCCGCACCCCGCTGCGGCGCACCGCGAGGCCGGTCCCGTAGGCGCGCTCCAGCGAGGCGCTGACCCGCCGCGCGGTGCCGCGCCCGACCGGAGCGTGCACCACGCAGCTGAACCGTCCGCCGGGGCTGTAGCCGGTCAGCGCCGAGGCCAGCGCCCGGGCGTCCTCCGCGTGCGCCTCGTAGGCCTCGGGGAAACCCGACCGCTGCACCTTCTGGGCCGCGTCGGTGATCCGCATCTCGCGGTAGCCACGCACCTTCGCCAGTGCGTCGTAGAACGCGTTGATCGCGTAGTAGCGGTTGCGCAGCTGACGTCGCGTGCCCCAGCCCTGCGAGGGTCGCTGCTGGAAGATCCCGAGCGAGTCCCGATCACCGCTGGACAGGTTGCGGATCTTGCTCTCCTGGAAGGCCGTGGCCAGCGCGATCGACACCGCCCGCGCGGGCAGCTCGCGCCGGACGCCCACCGCTGCGATCAGCGCGGCGTTCTCCGCCTGGTCGGTGGCCAGGTCCACGTGGTCCCCCGCCACCGTCGCGCTGCAGCCCTCGGGGTTCGGCAGCGGGCCGGCGCCGCGGTAGATCGCCACGCCCACGCCGGCGACGATCAGCACGATGGCGAGGAGGAAGAGCCACCTAGTTCGCATGGAGGGCCGTGTTGAGCTCGATCCCCTCGCCCTTCCAGGGCACGGCTTCGACGGTGCCGGTCACCGAGTTGCGGCGGAAGAGCACGTTGTCCACCCCGGAGAGCTCCAGCGCCTTGATCACCTTCGGCTTGGAGTCGATGTCCTTGACGGTCACCTTGGTCCCGGCCGTGATGTAGCAGCCGGCCTCGACGACGCAGTCGTCCCCGAGGGAGATGCCCAGGCCGGAGTTGGCGCCCAGCAGGCAGCGGCGGCCGATGCTGATCGTCTGCTTGCCGCCACCCGAGAGGGTGCCCATGATGGAGGCGCCGCCCCCGACGTCGGAGCCGTCGCCGACCACGACGCCCGCGCTGATCCGGCCCTCGACCATGGAGGCCCCGAGCGTGCCGGCGTTGTAGTTGACGAAGCCCTCGTGCATCACCGTGGTGCCGTCAGCCAGGTGGGCGCCCAGCCGCACCCGGTCGGCATCGGCGATGCGGACGCCGGTCGGCACCACGTAGTCGGTCATCCGGGGGAACTTGTCGACGCCGAAGACCTGGAGGGGCCCCTCGGCGCGCAGCGCCGCCCGCGTCTGCTCGAAGCCCGGCACGGCGCAGGGACCCGCGCTGGTCCACACGACGTTGCTGAGCACCCCGAAGATGCCCTCGGTGGCGAGCCCGTGGGGGCGCACCAGCCGGTGGCTGAGCAGGTGCAGGCGCAGGTAGGCGTCGGCGGCGTCGGCCGGCGCCGCCGCGAGCTCGATCTCGGTGCGGACGACCTCGGTGCGCACCCGCCGCAGGACGTCGTGGCCAGCGGCCTTGGCCAGCAGCTCGGGTGCCTCGGCGTCGGCAGGGGATTTGCCCAGCCTCGGCTCGGGGTACCACGCATCGAGCACAGCCCCGTCATCGGTCACCGTGGCGAGGCCGTAGCCCCATGCATGCGTGTCGCTGGGGGCGTCGGGCAGCGGTGAACGCGCGGCGTCGTCGGGCATGCGCTCAGGCTACCCAAGCCCTGCGGCACCGACGCCTGCCGGACCGGCGTCAGGAGGAGCGCCGCAGGTTCTGGTCGAGCCAGCCCTTGACCGAGCCGAGCACGCCGGCCGCGTCGTGCACCAGCCGGCCCAGCGCGTCCTGGGACTGCCGGAAGGTCTCGGCATAGCTCTGCGCTGCCTCCCGGGCTGCGTCGCTGAGGTCTCCGTCGTCCTCGCCGCGCCGTGGGTAGCGGCCGGAGAGCACCGCGGTGTACTCCCCGGAGTCGACCCACCGGCGCAGCTCACCGGCCCGGACGACCGCGAACGGGTGCGAGCGGGCCTCGATCAGCAGCATCTTCAGCACCGAGTCCCGCACGTCACCGGCGTCGTCGTACTCCCGCGCCTGGGCGAGGAAGGAGGTCAGGTCGAGGTCTTCGAGGTGACCTCCGCTGGCGAGCTTCATGTGGGTGCGGAACGCGACCGCGGGGTCCTGTGTCGCGAGGAGCCCGGCGCGGTCGGCCGACAGCTCGGACTTGCGCGACCACTCCATCAGCGCGGCCATGATCGCCCGCACGGCGAGCCCGCCGATCGGCACGGCGGTGAGCACCACGCTCAGCCGGATCAGCCGCTGCAGCAGGGTCTGGTGGACGGCATGCCCGCTGAGGGCATGGCCGAGCTCGTGACCGATCACGAACGCCAGCTCCTCCTCGTCGAGCAGGTCGACGAGCCCGGAGGTCAGCACGATGACCGGCTGGTCCATGCCGATGGTCACCGCCCCCGGCACCGGGTTGCCGCTCACGTAGAGCTCGGGGACGCGCTCGGCGTCCAGCACCGCGCAGACGTCGGTGAGCATCCGGTGCACGCTCGCGAACTGCCGCTCGTCCACGCGCACCGCCGAGCCGAGCAGCTCCAGCCGCACAGCACGCTCGCTCACCAGCCCGGAGAGCGCCTTGAGCACCGTGTCGAAGCCGCGCAGCCTGCCCAGCGCCACGAGGGCGCCACGGTCGGCGGGGTGCTCCCATGCGCGAGAGCTGATCGCGGCCAGGGTGACCCTGGAGCGTGTCGGTGTCGCCGGCATGCGCCAAGTGTGCCCAAGTGCCACGATGCCTGCATGGGAATGCAGGCGCTGGTGCGCTTCAAGGAGCTCTGCATGGACACCACGGGTGGCGACGGGCTCGGCCGCTTCTGGGCCGACGTGGTCGGCTGCGACTTCGTCCCCGACGACGAGGCAGGTGACGTGGTGGGGGAGCAGGAGTACCAGGGCATCGCGATGTGCATGGTGCCGGAGGAGAAGACGGTCAAGCACCGCGTGCACCTCGACGTGTACGGCGACCCTGCGGCGCTCACGCTGCGGGGCGCGGAGATCGTCCTGCCGCGTCGCGAGAGCGGCTTCGCGTGGACGGTCATGCGCGACCCGGAGGGTGGCGAGTTCTGCGCGTTCGAGCGCGACCCGTTGCCGGCGTACCGCCTGCACGGCATCGGCGTCGACTGCGTCGACCCGGAACGGATGGCGCACTGGTGGGGCGAGCTGTTCGGCGTGGACGTCACCGTCAACGACGGCTGGTGGACGCTCGAGGGCATCACGGACGACCCGGTGCTGACCATGGACTTCGCGGCGGTGCCCGAGCCGAAGACCGTCAAGAACCGCATCCACTGGGACGTGTACGGCGACGCCACCGCGATCCTGGCCCGTGGCGCCGTCTCGTTGTGGGACACCGAACGCTGGCGGGTCCTCGGCGACCCGGAGGGGAACGAGTTCTGCGTCTTCGCCACCTGACAGGATGACCGGCATGGCACTGGACCTCGGCACGGACGTGGTGACGCTGGCGGCGGCACTGGTCGACATCGAGTCGGTCAGCCGTCACGAAGGCCCCATCGTCGACGAGATCGAGCAGGCGCTGCGTGGGCTGCCGCACCTGGAGGTGACCAGGATCGGCAACTCGCTGGTCGCCCGCACCGACCTCGGCCTGTCCGAACGCGTGGTCATCGCCGGGCACGTCGACACCGTCCCGGTGAGCGGCAACCTGCCCTCCCGCAACGACGGCACGCTGCTGCACGGGCTCGGCAGCTGCGACATGAAGGGGGGCGTCGCGGTGGCCCTCCGCCTCGCTGCGGAGCTCACCGGCCCGGCCCGCGACGTCACCTTCGTCTTCTACGAGTGCGAGGAGATCGAGGCCAGCGCCAACGGGCTGCGCCGCATCGCCGAGGAGCGGCCGGACCTGCTCCGGGCCGACTTCGCCATCCTCATGGAGCCCTCGGACGCCGCCGTCGAGGCGGGCTGCCAGGGCACGTTGCGGGTCGAGGTCGTCACGCGTGGCGAGCGGGCGCACCCCGCGCGGGCCTGGCGCGGTGTCAACGCCATCCACGGCGCCGCCGACGTGCTCACCCGGCTGGTGTCCTACGAGCCGAGGCGGCCGGTGATCGACGGCCTGCAGTACCACGAGGGGCTCAACGCGGTGCTGATCGAGGGCGGGGTGGCCACCAACGTGCTGCCCGACGAGTGCCGGGTCACGGTCAACTACCGGTTCGCACCCGACCGCTCCGAGGAGGAGGCGCTCGCGTGGGTGCGTGAGTTCTTCGACGGCTACGAGGTCGTGCTCACCGACACCTCCCCGGGAGCGCTGCCCGGCCTCGGCGTGCCTGCGGCGGCCGCCTTCGTCGAGGCGGTGGGCGGCCGGGTGAACCCGAAGTTCGGCTGGACCGACGTCGCCCGCTTCTCCGCCCTGGGCATCCCGGCGGTCAACTACGGGCCCGGTGATCCCATGCTCGCGCACAAGCAGGAGGAGCACGTGCCGCTGTCCCAGCTGACCGGGTGCGAGCTGGCCCTGTGCCACTGGCTGGGGGCCGAGGGATGAGCGAGCTGGTCCCCGGCCCGAACGGGCAAGGGCACAGCCGCCGCGACGGGCACCGCGCCACCCAGCAGAAGGGGCCGGTCTTCCTGCGCGGCTCGCGCATCCAGCGCTCCACGACCGACCAGCGGCTGCTCGACCAGCGCGGCCCCACCGACTGGGTGCACACCGACCCGTGGCGGGTGCTGCGCATCCAGTCCGAGTTCGTCGAGGGCTTCGGTGCCCTTGCCGAGCTCGGCCCCGCGATCGCCGTCTTCGGCTCCGCCCGCATCCGCCCCGACGAGCCGGCCTACGCCGACGGTGTCGAGATCGGTCGACGGCTGGTCGAGGCCGGCTTCGCGGTGATCACCGGCGGCGGCCCGGGCGCGATGGAGGCGGCGAACAAGGGAGCCAGCGAGGCCGGTGGCGTCAGCGTCGGACTGGGGATCGAGCTGCCCTTCGAGGCCGGCCTCAACGAGTACGTCGACCTCGGCCTCAACTTCCGCTACTTCTTCGCCCGCAAGACCATGTTCGTCAAGTACAGCCAGGGGTTCGTCGTCCTCCCCGGTGGGTTGGGCACGCTCGACGAGCTCTTCGAGGCGCTCACCCTGGTGCAGACGCAGAAGGTGACCTCGTTCCCGGTCATGCTGGTGGGCAGCGACTACTGGTCGGGCCTGCTCCACTGGCTGCGCGACACCGTGCTGGCGTCCGGCAAGGTGGCGGCCCCCGACCTGGAGCTGATCGAGGTCACCGACGACCTCGACGTGGTGGTCGACCGGATGGTCGCGGCCCGGGGGGAGCACGACCGGATGTACGCCGTGCGCGCCTCCGAGGACGACGCGGAAGCGTGGCAGGCGGAGGAGACATGAGCTGGTTCTTCGCCGTACTCATCGTGCTCGCGATCGGCGCGGCCGTCGTGGTCGCCTCCGGGCGGGGCGGTTCCCTGGCACCGGAGTACGACGACCGGCCCGACGTCAGCCTCCCCGACGGGCGCCCGCTCACCGGCGACGACCTGCGTGGCATCCGCTTCTCCACCGTCGTCCGCGGCTACCGCGCCAGCGAGGTCGACGCGCTCCTCGAGCGGGTCGCGCTCGAGCTGGACCGCCGTGCCGACGGGCCGTCGGGTACGGCAGACTGAGGGTCGTGCTCTGGGAGGTCGTCGCCCTGGTGCTCACCGCGCTGGCCGTGGTGGACATCGTGCTGACACGGCTGCGGATGGCGTCGAACAACGAGGGCGCCGCCCGGCGGCTGGACCTGCCCACGACGACACTCGTCAACGTGCACACGATCGCCGGTGGCCTGGCCGTGGTGCTGTGGTGCGTCTATCTGCTGGCCTTCCGCGGATGGATCCTCGGCCTGGTCGCGCTGGTGCTGTGGTGGCTCACCGCCGGTGCGGGCCTGCTGATCCTCGCCCGCTGGCTTCCGGCCCGGGGACGCCACGCCTCCGGACCGGCGGGCGACTCGTGGAGCCAGGGTCCGGGTCTGTCGATCCTCGCCCACGTCGGCCTCGTGGTCGGCTGCGTCGTGTGGACGGTGCTCTACCTGCTGGGCGCGCTCTGACGCCTCAGCGCCCGGAGAAAATCGGCTTCTCCTTGGCCAGGAAGGCATCCACGGCCCGGCGGTGGTCCTCGGTGGCCCCGGTGAGCGCCATCATCCGTGACTCGAACGCGAGGGAGTCGGCGAAGCCGTGCTCGGCGGAGTGGGCGACCGAGCGACGGATGGCGCCGTACGCCACCGTGGGTCCGTGCGCGAGCCGGCGGGCCAGCGCGGCCACCTCGTCGGCGAACTCCGCGTCGGGCACCACCCTGGTCGCCAGGCCGAGCTCGGCGGCGTCGGCCGACGACAGCGTGGTCGGGAAGTACAGCAGCTCCATGGCCTTGGCGCGGCCGACCAGACGGGGCAGCGTCCACGACGACCCGGTGTCGCAGGAGAGGGCGATGCCGGTGAAGGCCAGGTTGAACCCCGCGGACTCGGCCAGGATGCGCAGGTCGCAGGCGAAGGCCAGGCTGGCGCCGGCTCCGGCGGCGACACCGTTGACCGCCGCGACGACCGGCTTCGACATCGTCGCGAGCGCCTCCACCGTGGGGTTGTAGTGCCGGTCGACGGTCTCGAACAGCGAGGAGGCGTCGTCGCTGCGCAGGATCTGCACGTGCTCCTTCAGGTCCTGCCCGACACAGAAGGCGCGGCCGCTGCCGGTGAGGACGACGCAGCGGGCGCCGTCGTCCTCCGACGCCCGGCGGACGGCGGCGAGCAGTGCCTCCTTGGTGGCCACGTCCAGGCCGTTCATCGACTCGGGACGGTTCAGGGTGATGGTCGCGACGCCGTCCTCGACGTCGTAGCGGACGGTCTCGTCGCTGCCTGCGCTGGCCTGCTGCTCGCTCACGATGGGGCGCCTCCGCCTGGTCGGACGTCGTGGGTGTGTCGGGTCGTGGCTGACGATCCTGCGGCCACACTAGGGCCCGGATGGGGAATAATGGGCCTGTAGGGCGCGTCACAGCGGCGCATCTGACGACACAGGAAGAGGTGTACGCATGGCGGCGATGAAGCCGCGGACGGGCGACGGCCCGCTCGAGGTCACCAAGGAGGGCCGTGGCATCGTCATGAAGGTGCCCCTCGAGGGGGGCGGCCGGCTGGTGGTCGAGCTGAAGCCCGATGAGGCCGGCGCCCTGGGTGACGCGCTGAAGGACGTGGTCGGCTGAGTCCGGCCGGCCGATGGCCGAAGGCCCGGGTCGTTCCCGACGGGGAGCGACCCGGGCCGTTTCGTTAGAGTCGGCGACGTGCCAGCCCCCCTCCTCACCGCCGTCCTGCCGCCGCAGGTGTCTCCGCCCGAGTTCGCGCTGAGCGAGCTGGCCCCCTCCCGCGTCCCGGGCGTCGGCATCGTCGCCGTGCCGGTGCTCTCCGCCGTCGGCAGCGACGACGAGCCCGCCGGTCCCGAGCTCGGGCCGGGCACCGACGCGCTGCTGGAGGACCTCGACGTCGACCTGCTGCAGGCCCTGGAGCTGGCCGGCGCCACGGGCAAGGCCGGTGAGGTCGTGCCGGTGCCCGTGGCCGGTCTGGCCACCGCCAACGCCGAGCTGGCGCTCGTGCTCCTGATCGGGGTCGGCCAGGGCAGCACCACCGAGCTGCGGAAGGCTGGTGCGGCGCTGGCGCGTCGTACCTCCGACCAGGAAGCGGTGGCGACCTCGGTGCCCGCCGTCGCCGACGACGAGGGCCTGGTGGCCTTCGTCGAGGGCGCCGTGCTGGGCTCCTTCTCCTTCCAGCTGCGGTCGGCCGGACCGAAGCGTCGGCCGGTGCGTCGCATCGTCGTCGCCGGTGTCACACCCGACGACGGAGTGCTGGAGCGGGCCCTGGTCCTGGCCGGGGCCGGCTGGCGCTCGCGCACGCTGTGCACGGTGCCGTCGAACATCAAGAACCCGCCCTGGCTGGCGGCGGAGGCCGAGCAGGTCGCCGAGGCGGCCGGGCTCGACGTGCGGGTGTGGGACGAGGACCGGCTGGAGCGCGACGGGTTCGGCGGCATCCTCGCCGTGGGCCGGGCCTCGGCGCAGCCCCCGCGGCTGGTCCGCCTCGACTACAGACCGGTACGACGACCCCGCAAGGCGCCGCACGTCGTGCTCGTCGGCAAGGGGATCACCTTCGACAGCGGCGGTCTGTCGATCAAGCCCGGCGAGTCGATGGTCAACATGAAGCGTGACATGACCGGGGCGGCAGTGGTGCTCTCGGTGCTGGCCGCGCTGCGGGAGCTCGACTGCCCGCTGCGGGTCACCGGGTTGCTCTGCCTCGCGGAGAACGCGATCGACGGAGATGCGTTGCGACCGGGTGACGTGATCCGCCACTACGGTGGCCGCACCAGCGAGGTCAACAACACCGACGCCGAGGGGCGCCTGGTGATGGCCGACGGGCTGGCCTACGCCGTGGACGAGCTCGAGGCAGACGTACTGGTCGACGTCGCCACGCTCACCGGCGCGGTGAAGATCGCGCTGGGCCTCCACCTCGGCGGTCTGTTCTGCACCGACGACGTGCTTGCCGACCGGCTGCTCGCCAGTGGCACCGCGGCCGGGGAGCCGTTGTGGCGGATGCCGCTCAGCAGCGAGTACGCCGACGGCCTCACCTCCAAGGTCGCCGACGCCATCAACGCTCCCGGGCAGGCCCCGGCGATCAGCGCCGCCCTCTTCCTGCAGCACTTCACCGGCGGACTGCCCTGGGCGCACCTCGACATCGCCTCGGTCGGCGACGCCCTCGAGGACGACCACGAGTGGACCGCCGGGCCGACCGGGTTCGGCCCGCGGCTGCTGCTGCGCTGGCTGTGCGGTCCCGACCCGCTCTCCCTCTGACTCGGTGTCTTCCGCCTGAGCCGGAGCAGGTCGTTCGGGGTCAGGCCTCGGGAGTCCAGACCTTCTTGGCGACCAGGAGGCCGTCGCCGACCGGCAACAGCACCGGCACGAGGTTCTCGTCCGCGCGGACCACGGCGCCGAGCTCGCGCACGGCGACGGTCTCGGGGTCACGCTGGGCCGGGTCGGCGACCTTGTCGTGCCACAGGGCGTTGTCGAAGGCGACCACGCCGCCGGGCCTCAGCAGCCGCAGCGCCTCGGTGAGGTAGTCGGGGTACTCCTGCTTGTCGCCGTCGCAGAACACCAGGTCGTAGTGCCCGTCGGTGAGTCGCGGGAGCACCTCCAGCGCCGAGCCCGGGATCAGCCGGGCACGCTGGGCGGGGACGCCCGCCTCGCTGAAGGTCTGCCGGGCGAGACGCTGGTGCTCGGCCTCGATGTCGACGGAGGTGAGCACGCCGTCGGCGCGCATCCCGCGGAGCATCCACAGTCCCGACACTCCCGTGCCGGTGCCGATCTCCACGACCGCGCGCGCCTCGAGCACCGAGGCCAGGAAGCGCAGCGCGGCGCCACCCCCGGGACCGATCGGGACCACCCCGACCTCTTCCGCCCGGGTGCGCGCGTTTGCGAGGATGTCGTCCTCGACGACGAACTCCTCGGAGTAGGTCCAGGTCGCGGGCTTGGGTGGGGTGACGATGACGGCCTCCTGGGACGCGGCGCGGTCAGGCTGGACCGGACTCTACCGGCCCGACGACCGGGGAGCTCGGAGGTCGACGGCAACACGACCGGCCACCCGATGCCGGACCCCGGGACCTGGCAGCGGGAACACCGGGGTGGTGCCGGCCGTTGTACAGTTCCCAGCCTGCTGACGGGCGCCTTTCAGCGCGGTCTCAGGAGCCGTGCCTAGCGTGGAGGACGAGGACCAGCCGATGCCGACACCGTTTCGCCGGTCCCGCAACCGACAGCCGGTCACGGAGCTGCTCCCGGACCGGAGCCAGGAGGCACCCGTGACCACCCCCGCGAAGGCTTCCGAGGCGCACGAGGAGCCCCGTGACGGCGTGCCCACGTGGGACCAGATCGTCACCGAGCACTCTGCGCGTGTCTACCGGCTCGCCTACCGCCTCACCGGCAACGCGCACGACGCCGAGGACCTCACCCAGGAGGTCTTCGTCCGCGTCTTCCGGTCCCTGCACACCTACACCCCGGGCACCTTCGAGGGCTGGCTGCACCGGATCACCACGAACCTCTTCCTCGACCAGGCCCGCCGCAAGAGCCGGATCCGCTTCGACGCGCTGGCCGAGGACGCCGACACCCGGCTGCCCAGCGGGCTGCCGTCCCCGGACCAGGCCTACGCGGACCAGGCCTTCGACGACGACGTCGAGGCGGCGCTGGCCTCGCTGCCGCCGGACTTCCGCGCGGCCGTCGTGCTGTGCGACGTCGAGGGCCTGAGCTATGAGGAGATCGCCGACGTCCTCGACGTGAAGATGGGCACCGTCCGCTCGCGCATCCACCGCGGCCGCGCGATGCTCCGCGACTCCCTGGCCCACCGGGCCCCCGGCCGTGGCCGGCTGCGGGTGGCCGGTCCGCGCCTGGCCGGAGGGGTCCGGTGATCCTCAACCTCACCGGTCACATCGGGACCAGCGTCTCGGCGCTGATCGACGGCCAGCTCTCCGCCGAGGAGGAGGAACGGGCCTGGCAGCACGTGCTGCGCTGCCCCGGTTGCCGTCGCATGGTCGAGCGTGAGGGGTGGGTCAAGCGCCGGTTGTCCACGCTCTCCGCGCCGGTGAGCCCCACGGCGCCGACCGACCTGCTCGGCGCTCTCTACCAGCTCGAGGACTGGGCGGCCGAGGAGGTCGAGCGCCGGTCGCGGCGTCGCCGCAGCGCCGCCGTGGTGGGTGTCGGCACGGTCGGCGTCGCGGTGCTCGGCATCGTCGCGCTGACCACGGCGCCCGCGGGGAGGGGCGAGCTGCCCGCCAGCCCGGACACGTCGACGATCCAGTCCAACATCTCGCACGCCGGTGCACCCACGCTGCCGCCGTTGCGGCGTGGTCCAAGATAGACGCGTGAGCGACGAGCAGCCCCCATCCGGCCCGCCCGCCGACGGGCCGACCGAGGAGCCCGACGCACCGCACTGGTGGTCCCGACCGCCGCAGCGACCTGAGGCCCCGGCGCACGACCAGCAGTGGCCATCCCACCCGGGCTGGCCGGCCGATCCGTGGGCACCGCGGGGCGCCCCGGCGTACGGCGCGCACCCCTACCAGCACCCGGACCAGCAACCGACCCCGCACCCCGGGCTGCTCCCGCCGCAGCAACCGGACCAGATGCCCGGCCCGTGGCCACAGCCCCCGGCGTCGACCTCCCGCGGCCGTGTCCCGGCCTGGCTGTGGCCGTCGGTCTCCGCCCTCGCCCTGGTCGTCGGCCTGTTGGGCGGGCTCGCCGGTGGGGCGATCATCGCCAAGGAGCAGGGCTCCTCGGGCAGCGGCGGCATCCTGCACGTGCAGCGCCGGACGGCCGCACCCCTGCCGGTCGACAACGGCAGCATCCCGGCCGTGGCCGCGAAGGTGCTGCCCAGCACCGTGCAGATCGTCGCGGAGTACAACGGCAACCCGCAGGGGGCCACCGGCTCGGGCTTCGTGATGGACAAGCAGGGCCACATCATCACCAACAACCACGTGGTGGCCGAGGCCGCGGCGGACGACGGCCCGATCGAGATCATCGACCACCGCGGCCGCCACTACGCCGCGACCGTGGTCGGCCGCAGCTCGGTCTACGACATCGCGGTGCTCGAGGCGAGCGACGCCCGTCACCTGCGCCCGGCGGCCTTCGGGTCCGCCGACCAGATGCGCGTCGGTGAGACGGTGGTCGCGATCGGCTCACCGCTCGGCCTCTCCGCGACGGTGACCTCGGGCATCGTCAGCGCGGTGCACCGGCCGGTGACCACCGGCAACGGCAGCGACTCCTCGTTCATCAACGCCGTGCAGACCGACGCCGCGATCAACCCGGGCAACTCCGGAGGACCGTTGGTGAACCTCCAGGGCCAGGTCGTCGGGGTCAACTCCGCGATCGCCTCGCTGGGCTCGTCCTCGATCACCAGCGGCGAGTCGGGCAACATCGGTGTCGGCTTCGCCATCCCGATCGAGCAGGTGGAGGTCACCACCGACCAGATCCTGAAGACCGGCCAGGCTCGCTACCCGGTGATCGGTGCGAACGTGCGCGGCACCCGCAGGCTCGACGGTGCGCTGATCGCCAGCGTCGAGCCGGGTCAGCCGGCCGCGCGTGCCGGCCTGCACGCCGGAGACCTGGTCACCGCCCTCGACGGGCAGCCGATCAGCGGCTCCATCGACCTGGTGGTGGCGATCCGGAGCCACGTGCCCGGCGACACGGTGACGCTGACGGTCCGGCGCAGCGGCCACGACGAACGGGTGAAGGTGCGGCTGGCCTCGAAGGTCGGCTGACGCGCCGGACCTGCTGGGTCAGGTCGCGTCGGGGTCGTACGGCGGAGGCTCGCCGGCCGGCAGCACGTCGTACGGCGGGCGCCGGCCGACGTCCGGGAGCTCGTCGTCGTCCATGGCGTCGAGGATGTGCTTGCGGATGGCCACCCGGGGGTCGAGGTCGGTCAGCCGCAGGTCGGAGTACTCCGGCCCGAGCTCACGGCGCAGCTCGTCCTGGGCGTTGCGCGCGAGGTTGCGCAGCTGGCGCACGAACCGGCCCGCCTGGCGGGCGAACTCGGGCAACCGGTCGGGTCCGAACACGATCACGGCCACCACGATGATGACCGCCAACTCGGGCAGACCGATGCCGAACACGCGGTGAATCTAGCGCAGCGGGCCAGCCGGACTGCCGGCGCGGGATCCGCGGTGGCGGCCCGGGAGCGGCCCGCGCGGCGCCGTCAGTGTCGTGCGGTGGGAGTCAGCCCGAGCTGCATGCCGGCCAGGCCGCGGCCGCGGCCGGCCATCCGGGCGGCGACCCGGCGCAGCACCACGGCGGCGGGGGAGTCGGGTGCCGCCTCCACCACGGGGCGGCCGAGGTCGCCGCCCTCGCGCAGTCGCAGGTCGAGCGGCACCTCTGCGAGCAGTGGCACGTCGTAGCCGAACCGGCTGCTCAGCGTCTTCGCCACCCGCGCGCCACCACCGGAGCCGAACACCTCGAGCCGGTGCTCCTTGCCTTCCTCGGTGCAGTGCGGGCAGGGCAGCCAGGACATGTTCTCCAGCACGCCGACGACGTGCTGGTGCATCATCGAGGCCATCGTGCCGGCCCGCTCGGCCACCTCCGCCGCGGCCTCCTGCGGAGTGGTCACCACGACGATCTCGGCGTTGGGCAGGTGCTGCCCGAGCGAGATCGCGATGTCACCGGTGCCGGGCGGCAGGTCGAGGAAGAGCGCGTCGAGGTCGCCCCAGTAGACGTCGGCGAGCATCTGCACCAGGGCGCGGTCGAGCATCGGGCCGCGCCACGCGACGACCTGGTCGCGGCGGGGCTTGAGCATGCCGATGCTGATCACCGAGACGCCCGAGTCGGTGGGCACCGGCATGATCAGGTCCTCGACCTGCGTGGGCCGGGTGTCCGCGACGCCGAGCATGGCCGGCACCGAGTGGCCGTAGATGTCGGCGTCGACGATGCCGACCTTGAGTCCCTGCTCGGCCATCGCCAGCGCCAGGTTGACGGTCACCGAGGACTTGCCCACGCCGCCCTTGCCGGAGGCGACGGCGTAGACCTTGGTCAGCGACCCCGGCTGGGCGAAGCTGATCTCCCGCTGGGCACGGCCGGCCTGCAGCACCTCCTGCAGGCCCGCGCGCTGCTCGGCCGTCATCACGCCGAGCTCGAGCTCGACGCCGCTCACGCCGGGCACCTTGGCCAGGGCGGCGTTGACGTCCCGGCTGATCGTGTCACGCATGGGGCAGCCGGCCACGGTCAGCAGCACCTTGACGTGCACCGTGCCGGCCTCGTCGACGTCGACGGCGTCGACCATGTTCAGCTCGGTGATGGGCCGCTTGATCTCCGGGTCGTTGACCGTCGCAAGGGCAGCACGGACCTGCTCGAGGACAGGGGAAGTCATGGTCCGAGCGTACGTCGTCAGGCGTCCCCGCCGGAGTCCCGGGCGGCATGGCGCTCATCACGCGGCTGTCCGTCGACCCCGGCCTCCGCCTCGGGGAGGCCGCGCTCCTCCAGCTCGGTGAGCAGGGCGCGCAGCTCTGAGCGCAGGTAGTCGCGGGTGGCGACCTCGCCCAGCGCCATCCGCAGCGAGGCCACCTCCCGGGCGAGGAACTCCATGTCGGCGTGTGCCCGGGCGTTGGCCTGGCGGTCCTGCTCGCCGACCACCCGGTCGCGGTCCTCCTGGCGGTTCTGCGCGAGCAGGATCAGCGGGGCGGCGTACGACGCCTGCAGGCTCAGCATCAGCGTGAGGAAGATGAACGCGTAGGGGTCGAAGCGCCAGCTGCTCGGGGCCAGCGCGTTCCAGGCGATCCAGACGACGACGAAGAGCGTCATGTAGATCAGGAACCGGGCGGTGCCCATGAAGCGCGCGAACCGTTCGGCGAAGACGCCGAAGGCATCGTGGTCGACGGCGGGCCGCCGGAGCAGGCTGCGGCGCAGCTCCCGCGGGGTGTCGATCCGTGGATGCCGGGTGCGGTCGTCGACCTCGGGCTTGCGTTCGCGCTGCCGGTCCTGCTTCTCGCGTGGCGGCACGGCTCACCTCCTCCCGATGCTGCGGTCGCGCCAGCCCTCGGGGAGCAGGTGGTCCAGCAGGTCGTCCACGGTGACCGTGCCGAGCAGCCGGCCGTCGTCGTCGACCACCGGGGCCGCGACCAGGTTGTAGGTGGCGAGGAAGGTCGCGACGTCCTGCAGGCTGGCCTCGGGGTGCAGGTAGTCGATGCTGGTGTCGAGCACACCGGCGACGAGCGTCGACGGCGGCTCACGCAGCAGCCGCTGGATGTGCGCGATGCCCAGCAGCCGGCCGGTCGGGGTCTCCAACGGGGGACGGCAGACGTGCACCAGCGCGGCCAGCGACGGGGTCAGCTCCTCGTTGCGCACGTGCGCGAGCGCCTCCGCGACGGTCGCGTCCGGCGGCAGGATCACCGGCTCGGGCGTCATCATCCCGCCGGCGGTCTCCTCGCCGTACTCCATCAGCCGGCGGACGTCCTCGGCGTCACCGGGCTCCATCGCCTCGAGCACCTGGCGCGCGGTCTCGGGGGAGAGGTCGGCGATCAGGTCCGCCGCGTCGTCGGCGGACATCTCCTCGAGCACGTCGGCAGCACGCTCGTGGTCCATCTGCTCGAGGATCTCGACCTGGTCCTCCTCGGGCAGCTCCTCCAGCAGGTCCGCGAGCCGCTCGTCGTCGAGGGCGGCCACGACCTGGCGCCGGCGCTCGGGCGGCAGCTCGTGGATGACGTTGGCCGCGTCGGCGGCGCGCAGGTCGGCCAGCGCCGCGAGCAGGTGCTCGGCACCCTGGTTGGGGGAGCGGCGGTGCAGCCCCTCGACGTCGTCCCACTCCACGACGTGCGTCTGGCCCCGGCGCCGGCGGAAGCGCCCTGAGGAGGAGGAGGCCTCGATGAGGGCGACCCGGGACAGCACCCAGTCGCGGGTGCGCGCCTGCTCCATGCCGATGTCGTAGACGGCGCCCTCCACGCCGCTGCTGCGCACCCGCACCCGGCGGTCGAGCATCTGGCCGATCACCAGCGTCTCGGTGGGACGTTTCTCGAAGCGGCGCATGTTCAGCAGACCGGTGGTGATCACCGCGTCGGCGTCGATGTTGGTCACCCGGGTCATCGGCACGAACACCTGCCGGCGGCCGAAGACCTCCACGACCAGGCCGACGACGCGCGGCTGGGCCACGTGGGAGCGCATCACCACGACGATGTCGCGGACCTTCCCGACCTGGTCTCCCTGCGGGTCGAAGACCGGCAGTCCGACCAGACGGGCGGTGAAGACGCGCGTCGGTGTGGTGCTCACGAGCCTCCACCCTAGTGGCCACCCGGCATGATGAACGCCATGTTGGTGAACGGGTGGGACGGCGACGGTCTCGACTACGACGTGGTGGACGTGTTCGGCGAGGCGCCGTTCACGGGCAACCAGCTCGCGGTGGTGCACGGCGCCGGCGGCCTCGACGACGAGGCGCTGCTGGCGATCGCGCGCGAGTTCAACTTCTCGGAGACCACCTTTCCCGGCGCGGCGACCGGCGACGGCTACGAGGTGCGGATCTTCACTCCGGGCTGGGAGATCCCCTTCGCAGGGCACCCCACGCTCGGCACCGCCTGGGTGCTGCGCAGCCGGGGCCTCGTCGACGGCGACGAGGTGGTGCAGCGGTGCGGCGCCGGCGAGATCACGGTGCGGTTCGGCGACGAGGTGGAGCTCAGCGCCGTACCCCGCGACCTGGCCGGGCCACTGCCCGAGCCCGTGGCGCACGCCCTGCTCGGTGACGTCGGGCTGCAGCCGGACGACCTGGCCGGGCCGGTCTGGCTGGCCGGCACCGGCCTCACGTTCGTGCACCTGCCGGTGCGGCCGGAGGCGGTGGCCCGGGCCCACCCCTCGGTGCGGCCTCTGGCCGAGTACGCCGAGGACCTCCCCGACTGCGCCGACCCCACCGACGGCATCAACCTGCACGCCGTGCACGGGCCGGCCGCGGACGGTGCCCTCGAGGTGCACTCCCGGGTCTTCGTGCCCGGCCTCGATGTGGCGGAGGACCCGGCCACCGGCTCGGCCGCCGCAGGCCTGGGCATCGCCCTGGTCGCCGGTGGTCAGCTGCCGACCGGCGGCCGCTACCGCATCCGGCAGGGAGTGGAGATGGGCCGGCCGTCGTTGCTGCACGGCCGGGTGGTGGTCGAGGACGGCGCGGCCGTGCGCTGCCTCGTCGGTGGCCGGGTGCACCCCGTCGCGCGGGGCACCATCAGACGGCCCTGACCTCAGCCGGGCAGGGCCCCCGTGTGGCGCAGCAGCTTCCAGACCCGGTGCCTCTGCTGCACGGTGATCTCCTGGGTGAGGTGGGCGGCGTCGCGCCACACCACGGTGCCGTGCACGAGTGGCTCACACATGGGCGCGCCGGGGCAGAAGGCCGGGTTGAGGTCGAGCGTCCGGACGTTGTCGATCCGGGCCGCGACGGAGGTGTAGAAGGCGGCGCTCGGCCGGGTCCGCGACGTCACCGGGACGGCGCACTGGTCGATCCGCCTCGCTCCGGAGAGGCAGTCCAGCGGGTCGAAGCTCTCCGGCACCACGACGGGGTCGAGGATCAGCGTCTGCGGTGAGATCCGGCTGACCCGCTGCGCCGTGGCCAGCGACTCCAGCAGGGTCATCCGGTCGAGCGTCTGGTGCTTGCCGTCGCGCCGGCGGACGAACCGGCCGAGGTGGTCCACGCCGTCCATCGGCCGGCCGGCGAGCAGCACCAGGTCGGGATGCAGCCGGGGCAGCGCCTGCTCGTACCAGCCGACCCGGTGTCGCGTGCAGTCGTCGCGCCGGTCCTTGGGTGCCCTGGTGTTGATCAGCCCTTCCTGCCACATGCAGCCGGCGATCGCGTTGACGGCCAGCGTGAAGTGGTGCTTGCGGGCCAGTCGCTCGAACATCGGCACCAGCATCATCGCGTGGCTGTCACCCACGATGACCAGGGTCGGGCCGTCGCCCCGGACGAGCACGCACTGCTGCACGTCGGCCGCAGTGCAGTCCGCGGTGTCCCACTTCTCCTGCTGGAGGGACTTCCAGTCGATGTCCGCAGGCACCTGCTGCCGCCCGGTCGAGGAGGCCACCAGCCGGGAGCTCACCGGCCCGCCCGCGACGACCACGGGCTTGCGCTGCTGGTGCAGGGTGAGCGGCACCAGGGTGACCGCCACGAGGGCGCTGACCGCGACACCGGCGATCGCGGCGCGCCAGCGATGACGGGCCAGGGTCCTGGCCTGCCGGATCGGCATCTCGAGCACCTCGTAGGACAGCGCGGCCAGGCCGGTCCCCACGCCCAGGGCCAGGAAGGCGACCCCCCGTGGCCCGGCGTGCAGCACCTTGGCGAGCACCACGATCACGGGCCAGTGCCACAGGTAGGTGCCGTAGGAGATCCGGCCGAGGTAGACCGGCACCCGCATCGACAGCACCCGGGTCACCGGGCCGTGCGAGAGCATCAGGCCGCCGATGAGCGTGGTGGAGGCGAACGCGGCGCCGATGCTCCGCGTGGTCGGCGCGAGGTGCGGCACGCAGGCGAGGGCGATCACCAGCGGCAGTCCGACGAGGCTTGCCACCGCACCGAGCGGACGGGCCCAGCGGGTGCCGGCAGGGACCCGCCGCAGCGCCACGGCCAGCAGGGCCCCCGCGACGAGCTGGTAGAGCCGGGCGTCGGTGCCGTAGTAGGCGTGGTTCAGGTCGCGCCCGCTCCAGTACACCTGGCAGCACATCGAGGCGACCAGCACCACGGCCAGGACCAGCGGCAGCGCGGCCCGGCGGCGGCGCGACAGGCGGGTCAGCGCGAGCACCAGGACCGGGAAGAAGAGGTAGAACTGCTCCTCGACCGACAGCGACCAGAAGTGCAGGAACGGGCTGCGGTCCGAGCCCGCGGCGAAGTAGTCGTCGGCCTGGCTGATGAAGTGCCAGTTCGCCACGTAGAGCAGGGCGCTCTGGGCATCACCGATCACCGGCAGCCGTGCCGCGGTGGAGGCCACCAGCACGAACACCACGCTGGTCACCACGATCACCACGAGCGCTGCCGGCAGCAGCCGCCGGACGCGGCGGGCGTAGAAGGCGCCCAGCCGCACGTGACCGGTCCGGTCGAGCTCGGCGAGCACCACGTTGGTGACCAGGAAGCCGGAGAGCACGAAGAAGAGGTCGACCCCGATGAAGCCGCCACCGAGCCAGGGGATGCCGGCGTGGTAGAGCAGCACGAGGTAGACCGCGACGGTGCGCAGCCCGTCCAGCGACGGCTTGTAGGACCAGGAGGACATCGCCGGTCAGGCTAGCCGCCGGAGCGGCGTTCCTCGGGGAATGGCCCGCCGGGGCGGTCACGGAGTGCTGGCGGCACCGGGGGTCGCGGGTCGGGTCACCGAGAACGTCTGCGCCGGGTCCTGGTCGCTCCCGGGGACGGCGGGCCAGCCGAGCAGCCTGGTGACCAGGTTGGCCAGGAAGGCGGTGCGGATCGGCTGCCGGGTCTCGGCGTACGTCGGTCTGCGGTTGCCCGGGGCGGCCAGCTGCGGGTTGAGCGCGTAGAGGTTCGCGCCCGCGGGGACACCGGGCCCGGTCACGAACATCGGCACCTTGTAGTACGCCGGCCGGCTGGCGGCGTGGCTGCGGTGCCCGTTGCCGCCGCGCGCGGCGGTGACCACGACCACGGTGTGCCCGGCCAGGCCGGAGGTGTCGTCGACGGCCGCGACGATGTCGCCGATGCGCGCGTCGGTGGCCCGTACGGCGGCCAGGTAGCGGCGGTTGCCGAAGCCGTACCGGAAGCCGGCTGCCCCCGGGTCGGAGAGCTGGACGAAGGTGAACGCCGGCCGGAGTCCGCGAAGCACATTCACCGCGTGCCGCGCCACGCCGTCGTCGCTGCGGGCGAGCACGAACCGCGAGATCTTGCCGCGCCCGTCCCAGGGAGCCATCGCGTCGGCCGCGCCGTGGGTGGCGTTCCAGCTGTCCCGCACGAGGGTGGTCTCGCGCAGGTCGGTGACCACGGCGGTGCGCAGTCCGAGGTCGTGCAGCACGTCGAAGACACTGGCGACGTAGTGACCTGCTGCCCGGTGCACGGTGCTCGCGTGCCGGCCGGACCACACCCCGTGTCCGCCGGTGCGGCGGTTGGCGTTCCGGCCGGTGAGCATGCCCACGACGTTGGAGAGCCGGTCGACGGTGCCGTAGTCGGTGCGCGCGTTCGGCGTGGACGCGCCGCGGCTGACCATCCGGTGCAGCGTCGGGCTGCCGCGCCTCCCGGTGCCGGCCAGCGCCCACGGCCGCAGGCCGTCGACGCTGACCACGACCACGTGCTGGACCGGCGAAGCCTCGGCAGCGACCGACGGCAGCTGGGCGTCGGCGAAGACGAGATGGTGGTCGCTGGTCCGGCGGACCTGTGCGTCGTAGATGTCCCGGTAGCCGCCGTAGCGCACGTCGGGCGTCCCCATCACCCAGTCGATGCGCGCCGGCCTGTGCAGCGTGCACCGCGTCCTCGTGGCCGTGCTGCCGTTGGCCGAGTGCAGCACCGAGTTGCGCACGGTCGGGCAGAGGTACGGCGCCTTCGCGTTCTTGTCACCGGTCACGATCACCGGCACACCGGGGTACTGCGAACGCAGCCGCGAGACCAGCTGCCACTCGAGGCGGTAGCCCTGCAGGCGCCACCGGGCCGCAGGGCCGCGGCTGTCGGAGGGGTTGTGGGTGTTGTAGAACCACGCCTCCCGGCCGGTCTGCACGTTGCGCAGCAGCACGTAGGGCATCTTGACCGGGTTGCCGTGGAAGTAGGGCACCGACAGCCAGTGCGCCTCGACGAGCTGCCACTGCGAGAGGCGCCAGATGATCGCGTCGCGCCTGGCCATGTCGCCGAGCTGGTCCTCGGCGGGGTAGACCCCGAACTGCCCCGCGTTCAGGCTCGCGAACATCTCACGCTGCGGCTTCTCGAACTCCTGCAGGCCGACCACGCCGAGGTGGTAGCGCTGGATCAGCTGGTAGGCCCACTGCATCCGCTGTGGACCGGAGGCCCAGCCGTCACCGGCCTTGTCGCCGTTCGGTGCCGTGTGCCCGGCGCCGAGCAGGTTGAAGGTGCTGACCCGCAGCGCCGTGGGCAGGTTGTCGACGGTGGGAGCGGCCGCGGTCGACCCGGTGTCGCCGGTGGCGAGCGACGTCGAGGTGACCGTCCCCTGCAGGGTGAGGCCGAGGGCGACCCCGAGCACCAGGGCGCCGGCGCGGAGTCGGCGGCCGGCGCCCCCGGCGGGCTGAGGGCTGGGGCGGCGGGGCCACGGCAGACGAGCGGTGGGGCGCATCGAGGCTCCAGGGGGACGAGTCGGGCCGGCGGGCCTACCAGCCTAGGTTCGCACCGTGGGGCCGATGGGGCTGCTGTGGTTCCGTGACCGTTTCGTTATCGGACTCGGGCGTGTCGCTGTGGGCGTCGTACCCTTGCTCACACTCGCTGTCGGCGCCGCCGGGCTGCGCGGAATACTGAGCCCGCACTCCGCCAGCGACGGGAAGGTTGACGATGAGCCGCCTCTGCGAGACCGAAGGTCTGTCCGAGATCCAGCAGGAGATCCTCAAGGCGGTGCGCCAGTTCACCGACGAGCAGATCCTGCCGGTCGCCACGGAGCTCGAGCACGCCGACGAGTACCCCACCGAGATCGTCGAGGGGATGAAGGAGCTCGGCATCTTCGGGTTGATGATCCCCGAGGAGTACGGCGGGCTGGGCGAGTCGCTGCTGACCTACGCGCTGGCCGTGGAGGAGATCGCGCGCGGCTGGATGAGCGTGTCGGGCATCATCAACACCCACTTCATCGTCGCCTACATGCTGCTCCAGCACGGCACCGAGGAGCAGAAGCAGAAGTACCTGCCGCGGATGGCCACCGGCGAGGTGCGCGGCGCCTTCTCGATGTCGGAGCCGGGCCTGGGCTCCGACGTCGCCGCGATCAAGACCAGGGCCACCGCGGCCGACGGCGGCTACGTCATCAACGGCCAGAAGATGTGGCTGACCAACGGTGGCTCCGCGAACCTGGTCGCGACGCTGGTCCGCACGGACCTCGGCGACGAGTCCCGGCCCAGGCCGCACCAGAACATGAGCACCTTCCTGGTGGAGAAGGAGCCCGGCTTCGGCGAGGTCGCCCAGGGCATCACCATCCCCGGCAAGATCGACAAGATGGGCTACAAGGGCGTCGACACCACCGAGCTGGTCTTCGAGGACCACCGCAGCGGGGCCGACCAGGTCCTCGGCGGCGAGCCGGGCCGCGGCTTCTACCAGATGATGGACGGCGTCGAGGTCGGCCGCGTCAACGTCGCCGCGCGTGGCGTCGGGGTCGCCAACCGGGCCTTCGAGCTCGGCGTCGCCTACGCCCAGCAGCGGGAGACCTTCGGCAAGAAGATCGCCGAGCACCAGGCCGTCCTGTTCCGCCTCGCGGAGATGGGCACCAAGGTCGAGGCCGCGCACCAGATGGTGGTCAAGGCCGCCCGGCTCAAGGACGCCGGTGCCCGCAACGACCTCGAGGCCGGGATGGCCAAGTACCTCGCCAGCGAGTACTGCGCGCAGGTGGTCGAGGACTCCTTCCGCATCCACGGTGGCTACGGCTTCTCCAAGGAGTACGAGATCGAGCGCCTCTACCGCGAGGCGCCGATGCTGCTCATCGGGGAGGGCACCGCCGACATCCAGCGGATGATCATCGGCCGCCGGCTGCTCGAGGAGTACAAGCTCAAGGGCTGAGCCGGGCACCGGCTGTCCAGCGGGCGCCGCGCGGCGATACGGTCCTGACCGGGACCGCGCTCGACGAAGGAGATGGTCTTGGCCGAGACCTTGTACCTGCACATCGGACTGCCCAAGTCAGGCACCACCTTCCTGCAGGCGGCGCTGCAGGAGAACCGCGAGCGGCTGGCCGAGCGTGACGGCCTGCTGTGGCCGGGGCCGCGCTGGGTGGAGCACATCCGGGCGGCCAGCGATCTGCTGGACAAGCGCCCGGCCGGAGTCCCGGACCCGGCCGGTGCCTGGGACCGGATGCTCGACGACGTCCGGGCGTTCGCCGGTCGCGGCGGCGTCGTCTCCATGGAGTGGCTCTGCCAGGCCGAACCCCGGCACCTCGCGCGGCTGCGCGAGACCCTCGGTGGGCTCGACCTCCAGGTCATCGTGACCGTGCGCGACCTCGCCCGGACACTCCCCTCCGCATGGCAGGAGTTCTGCCAGAACTGGGAGACGCCCACACTCCGGGAGTTCCTCGAGTCGGTGGCCTCCGAGTCGCCGATGGACACCCACATCAGCCGGATCTTCTGGACCGAGCAGGACCTCGGCAAGATCCTGCCGCGCTGGGTGGACGCCTTCTCGCCGTCGCAGGTCACCGTGGTCACCGTGCCCGGGCAGGGCGGGTCCGCGGCGCTGTGGAACCGGTTCGCGGAGGCGCTCGGCATCGGGGACGCAGCCGCCTACGACACCAACCTGCGGGGTTCCAACAGCTCGCTGGGCCTGGCCTCGGCCGAGCTGATGCGCCGGGTCAACCTGGTGAGCCACCGGGACAACCTGCCCCCCGACGTCTACCAGCGTGCGTTCAAGATGACGCTGGCCAAGGAGGTGCTGGTCGAGCGGCGCCCGCGCGAGGGCGTGGTCGGGCTGCCCCACGACTTCGCCGACTTCGTCGCCGAGCGGGCAGCGTTGCAGGTCGACCAGATCAAGGCCGCGGGCGTGCGGCTGATCGGCGACCTCGACGACCTGGGTGCCGGCGGTCGGCTCGTCGACGAGTTGCCCGAGGACCAGCCGGCCGAGGCGTTGCTGGAGGCGGCCCTGGACGGGATCGTCTCCTTCGGCCGGGCGCTCGACGCCTCGGACACCCGGCACCGGCACGCGCTGGAGGAGGCCCGCGAGCGGGTGCGCCGGCTCGAGGAGGAGCTCGCCGTCCTGAGGAACGAGTACGCCAACAAGGACGAGCGCTGGCGCGACGCGCCGCTGCGTGCCGCGGCGATCAGCCTGTCGGAGCAGAAGCCGCTGATGCGGCGCGCCCGCGTCGCCTACTGGAACGCGGTCAACGCCGGGCGTCGGATCCGCGGCCTGCCGACCCCCTGAGCCGCTCCCCGTGGAGATCACCGAGGCGTTGCGGTCCCAGGCCCAGGCGTGCGCCCGCCTCGGCTCGCCGATGTACGCCGAGCTGCTCGACTGGCTGGCCGACGACCACGCCGCCGGTGGGTCCACCAGCGGCGTGCTGGCCGGTCACGAGGACGACCCGGGACCCTCGGCGCTGGCCCTGCGCCTGGCAGGCGGGCTGCACCGGCTCGTGCTCGCCGGTCAGGAACCGGCACTGGCCAGGCACTACCCGACCGCCGGGGGCCGGTGGGACCTCGACGCGGCGCGCCCGGACGTTCTGGAGGTCCTCGAACGCCGGCGCGATGACCTGCGGCAGCTGCTGGGGCGGGCGCCGCAGACCAACGAGGTGGGCCGCTCCGCCGCCCTGCTGGGCGGTCTCCTCGTGCTCGCGTCCAGGCTCGACCTGCCGGTGCGGCTCTTCGAGCTCGGTGCCAGCGGCGGGCTGAACCTGCACGCCGACGCCTTCCGCTACACCACCGGGGACGGCCGTGGCTGGGGCCCGGCGGACAGCCCGGTGGTGCTCCGGGACGCCTGGCGCGGGAGTGTGCCCGAGCTGCGCGGTGCGGTGCGCATCGTCGAGCGTGCCGGCTGCGACGTCGCGCCGGTCGACGTCAGCACGGAGGACGGCCGGCTCACGCTGGCGTCGTACGTCTGGCCGGACATGACAGCGCGGCACGGACGGCTCCGCGGCGCCATCGACATCGCTCGCCGCGATCCTGCACCGGTGCGCCGGCAGGGAGCGGGTGACTTCCTGGACTCGCTCGAGCTGGTCGAGGGCACGCTGACGGTGGTGTGGCACAGCGTGATGTGGCAGTACGTGCCCGGGTCCGAGCAGCAGCGTGCCCGACACGCACTCCACCGGCTCGGTGAGCAGGCGACTCCTGAACAGCCCCTGGCGCGGCTCTACGCCGAGCCGCTGCGTCGGGAGGCGGGGGAGGAGCACCACTTCTGGGTGTGCCTGGAACAGTGGCCGGACAGCGGTGAGCGCGAGTACCTCGGACGGATGCGCCCGCACGGCGTCCCGGTGGACTGGGAGTGACCGGCGGGTCGGCGTTCAGCCCTCGTCGGGCTGGTCACCGCGGATCGCTGCCGCGACCGCCTTGGCCACGTCGCCGTGGAAGACGCTGGGAATGATGAACGCGGGGTTGAGCTCGTCGTCGGTGACCACGTGGGCGATGGCGTCAGCGGCGCGCAGCAGCATCTCGGTGGTCACGTTGTGCGCCCGGGCGTCGAGCAGTCCCCGGAAGACGCCGGGGAACGCGAGCACGTTGTTGATCTGGTTGGGGTAGTCGCTGCGGCCGCTGGCGACCACCGCGGCGCGTCGCCCGGCCTCCGCCGGGTCGATCTCCGGGTCGGGGTTGGCCAGCGCGAAGACGACGCTGTGCTCGGCCATCAGGTCGATCCACTCGGCCTGGAGCACGCCGGGGCCGCTGACCCCGATGAAGACGTCGGCCCCGGTGAGCGCCTCGGGCAGCCCGCCGGTCACCTGTCGAGGGTTGGTGCAGCGGGCCAGCTCGGCCTTCGCCGGTGACAACGTCGCGTCGTCGCGGGAGAGGCAGCCCTCGCGGTCCCAGACGATCACCTCGCCCGCGCCGGCGGCGAGGAGCAGGGTGACGATCGCCGTCCCTGCCGCGCCGGCACCGGCGACGACGATGCGCACCTCCGGCAGCTGCTTCTCCACGCAGCGCAGCGCGTTGGTCAGCGCGGCGAGGACGACGATCGCGGTGCCGTGCTGGTCGTCGTGGAAGACCGGGATGTCGAGACGCTCGCGCAGCCGGCGCTCGATCTCGAAGCACCGTGGCGCGGCGATGTCCTCGAGGTTGATCCCGCCGAACCCCGGGGCGATCGCCGCGACGGTGTCGACGATGCGGTCGACGTCCTGGGTGTCGAGGCAGATCGGCCAGGCATCGATGTTGGCGAACCGCTTGAACAGCGCCGCCTTGCCCTCCATCACCGGCAGCGCGGCGCCCGGGCCCACGTTGCCGAGCCCGAGCACGGCCGAGCCGTCGGTGACGACCGCGACGGTGTTGCCCTTGATGGTCAGCCTGGGAATGTCCTCCGGGTGCTCGGCCAGCGCCGAGCTCACCCGCCCGACACCGGGGGTGTAGGCCATCGAGAGGTCGTCGCGGGTGCGCAGCGGCACCTTCGACGAGACCTCGATCTTGCCGCCCAGGTGCAGCAGGAAGGTGCGGTCGGAGACCTTGTGCACGGTGATCCCGTCGATGGCGTCGACGTGCTCGACGATCTCGCCGGCGTGCACGTTGTCGGTCGCCGAGCAGGTCACGTCGACCACCAGCCGGTCGTGGCGCGACTCCGCGACGTCGATGGCCGTGACGATGCCGCCGGCCCGGGCGATCACCGTCGCGACCGCGCCGATGAGCCCGGGGTCGTGCAGGGTATGCAGCCGCATGGTGATCGAGTACGACGCGCTCGTGGCCGCCCTGCGCGGGGCGGAGGTGGTGGTCGGCGTACCGGACAGGTCTGCGGTCTTGCTCTCCATGGTCGGCATCCTCCCACTGCCGGCGCTGCTCACTCCGGCAGGTCGCGGGTGTCGATGAGCATCTCGGCCACGGCGCGCAGCTTGATGTTCTTGTCCTGCGAGTAGCGCAGCAGCACCGCGAACGCCCGATCGGCGTCGAGCTGGTAGCGCTCCATCAGGATCCCCTGCGCCTGACCGATGAGCCGCCGGGAGTCGATCGCCCGCCAGAGGTTCTGCACCTGCAGCACCCGGGAGAGGGCCACCGCCGCGTGCCGGGCGAGGACGTGCGCGACCGCCTGGTCCTCCGCGTCGAAGCTGTCCGGCTGCTCGGCGTAGAGGTTCAGGGTGCCGACCGTGGTCGCCGAGGTGTACATCCGCACGCTCATCAGGCTGCGGATGCCGTGCCCCGCGACGCGCTTGGCCCACTCCGGCCAGCGCTTCTCGGTGAGCGTGTCCGGCACGATCAGCCCGTAGCGGTCCTCCAGGACGTCCAGACCCGGGCCGTCACCGTGCTCGACCTGCAGCGCGTCGATCTCTGCGATCACCGGGTGGCTGGCCGCCGCGCTCTCGACCCGGTCGCGGCCGTGCACGAAGAGCACGCCCGCGTAGTCGCAACCGACGGCCTTCACTGCGTACTCGAGGACCCGGTCGGCGGTCTCGTCCACACCGTCGTTGGCATGCAGGTCGAGGGCCATGCGGGCGAACTCTTCGAGCAAGTCGTTCATGGCGGCGGCGCCGCTCCTGTCGTGGGTCAAGCACGTGGCGCGCTTCTCGACCACGACGAGGAACAATTCAACCATCTCGGGCCCGGCCGGTGCACGGACCCCCGCAGGCCGCCGGCGAGCCCGCGGCTCCGGCTTCCCGGCCACTCGGGGGTGAGCAAGGCCACCCGGGCCGGGGTCGTCAGGCGCACACGGCTTCCGCCACGATGGTCCCGCCCGAGGAGGGCGAGCGGTGCCGACCGGCCGACGGTGGAGGAGGAGCAGGGATGCAGTTCGGACGAAGCTACGAGGAGTTCGAGGTCGGGGCGGTCTACAAGCACTGGCCGGGCAAGACCGTCACCGAGTACGACGACCACCTCTTCTGCCTGCTCACCATGAACCACCACCCGCTGCACCTCGACGGGCACTACGCCGAGGAGACCACCCAGTTCGGCAGGAACGTCGTCGTCGGCAACTACGTCTACTCGCTGCTGCTGGGCATGAGCGTCCCCGACATCTCCGGCAAGGCGATCGCCAATCTCGAGATCGAGTCGCTGCGCCACGTGGCCCCGACCTTCCACGGCGACACGCTCTACGGGGAGACGCGGGTGCTCGACAAGTGGGAGTCCAAGTCGAAGGACGACCGCGGCGTCGTCCACGTGGAGACGATCGGCTACAACCAGGACGGCAAGGTCGTCTGCATCTTCCGCCGCAAGGTGATGGTCCCCAAGCAGAGCTACCTCGAGTCGCGCGGCGGCGAGCAGCCCGGCCGGCCGGTGCCGCAGCCGGACAAGAACTGGCCGGGCGACCTCGGATGAGGGACGCGCTCAGCCTCCTGTGACGGGGGCGGATCCGTGTGACCGCCCGTTTTGCGGCCGATGCCCGGGCATGGCATGGTCGCGGCACGTGAGTGAGCAACTCGGCACCGTCTCCGAACACACACCGCAGAAGGGCTTCTTCGGACAGCCCCGCGTCCTCGCCAACCTCTTCGGCGTGGAGATGTGGGAGCGCTTCAGCTTCTACGGCATGCAGGGGATCCTGCTGATCTACCTGTACTACTCCGCGGCACGAGGCGGCCTGCACCTCGACCAGGCCGTGGCGGCCGGCATCGTCGGCGCGTACGGCGGCGCGGTCTACCTGGCCACCATCCTCGGCGCCTGGTTCGCCGACCGGGTCATCGGCCCGGAGCGGACGCTGTTCTACTCCGCCGTCGTGGTCATGTGCGGCCACATCGCGCTGGCGGTCCTGCACGGCCTGCTCGGCGTCGGCGTCGGGCTCGTGCTGGTGGCGCTGGGCAGCGGTGGCGTGAAGGCCAACGCCACCTCGCTGGTCGGCTCGCTCTACGACGAGCACGACGAGCGCCGCGACGCCGGCTTCTCGCTGTTCTACATGGGCATCAACATCGGCGCGCTGGTGGGCCCGCTGCTCACCGGCCTGCTGCAGAAGGACTGGGGCTTCCACTTCGGCTTCGGCCTGGCCGCCGTCGGCATGTTCGCCGGGCTGGTGCAGTACGCCATCGGCCGCCGCGCGCTCCCTGCCGAGACCCACCACGTGCCCAACCCGCTGGGCGGCGGCGAGCGGCTGCGGTACGCCGCCGCGGCGGTCGTCCTCGTCGTGGTCCTCGCGGTGCTGTGCCTGACCCACGTGGTGACCACCGACCGGCTCTCGTCGATCGTGATCTGGGTGAGCCTGGTCGCGGCCGTCGGCTACTTCGCGGTGATCCTCAGCAGCTCGCACATCACGCGGGTCGAGCGGCGCCGGGTCTACGCGTTCATCCCGATGTTCGTGGCGAGCGCGGTGTTCTGGTCGCTCTACCAGCAGCAGTTCACCGTCGTGACGATCTACTCCGACGAGCGGCTCGACCGGAACCTCTTCGGCTGGACGATGCCGGTCTCCTGGGTGCAGTCGATCAACCCGGTGTTCATCATCCTGCTCGCCGGGGTCTTCGCCTCCTTGTGGACCCGGCTGGGGGAGCGGCAGCCGTCCACCCCGGTGAAGTTCGGCCTCGGCACGGTCGTGATGGGGCTGGCGTTCTGGCTCTTCCTGCCGATGCCCTCCGGCAAGCACTCGGTGCCGCTCCTGGCCCTGGTCGGCATCCTGCTGGTCTTCACGATCGCGGAGCTGCTGCTCTCGCCGGTCGGCCTGTCACTGGCCACCAAGCTGGCCCCGGGCAGGTTCCGCACCCAGATGGTGGCGCTGTTCTTCCTGTCGGTGGCCCTCGGCACGGCGATGTCGGGACGGCTGGCGGAGTACTACCACCCGAGCCACGAGAAGCCGTTCTTCCTCTGGATCGGGCTCGCCGCGGTCGTCGCCGGCGCGCTGGTGCTGGTCTTCACGCGGCCGATCCGGCGGCTGATGGAGGGCGTGCACTGAGCCGGGGGGCGAACGCCCGCGCCAGCGGCAGGATGAGCAGCACCAGCACCATCGGTACGGCGAAGCCCACCCGCAGGTCGCCCGCCCCCACGACACCGGTGAGCACCGCGCCGAAGAGCGCGCCCACGTAGTTGAACTGGTTGAACCGGCCGATGACCGCGTCGACCAGCACCTGCCGGGTCGCAGGGTCGGTGGCCATCGACCCGGCGATCCGCGCCGCCGCCGAGTAGCTGAGCGGGGCGATGACCGCGACCCCGGTGCCGAGCAGGGTGAAGCCGGCGACGGCCACCGGCCAGCCGGGCGCGAAGACCACCACCGCCAGCGCGGCACTGGCCACCAGCGCCCCGACCCGCAGCACCCGCACCGCTCCGTGGCGGGCGACCAGCCGGTCGCCGGCCAGCCGCACGATGCCGCTGGCCACCAGGTAGGGGAAGGTGGCCAGCGCGACCAGGCCGGCGGGTGTCGGGAAGGTGTTGCGCAGGTAGGTCGGCCCCCACGTCGACGCCGCGGTGTCGACCATGTAGAAGATCACCATCGCCACGCCGACGAGCACGATCGGTCGCCACGGCACCGCCACGCTCGCGGCCGCCTCCAGCGCCTGCTCCGCCCGGCGCAGGAACGGCGCGAAGGCGACCGCCAGCGGGACGACGGCCAGCACGCCCGCGACCCCGAGGGGCAGCCCGGCGGTGGCCAGCGTGAGGACGGAGCCGGCGATGCCGCCGACGGTCCAGGCGCCGTGGAAGGACGGCAGGATGGGGCGGCCGTAGCGGTGCTCCAGCGCCACGGCCTGCATGTTCGTGGTGGCGTCGACGATGCCGAGCGCGACGCCGTACGCCGCCAGCGCGGTGACGAACAGCGCGAGCTGACCGGCGGTGGCCACCACCGGAACCGCCACCGCGGTGACGGCGAGGCCCAGCCGCAGCAGCACTCCGCTGTCGGTGCGCCGGCTCAGCGTCTCGGCGAGCACCGACCCGACCCCGGCGAGCAGCACCATCATCAGCAGCAGGCCCGAGAGCGCGAGCTCGCCGAGGTGCCAGTGCCGCTGCAGCACCGGCAGCCGGGTGGTGAGCCCGATGAACACGAAGCCCTGGCTGGCGAAGGCCGCCGCGGCGGCGCGACGCGAGCGCCGCAGCGTAGGGGTCACCAGCCGATGATCGCAGACCCCGCCCGACCGGATGCCATGATCGGGGCCATGGCCGACACCGATGAGCTGTGGTTGATCCGGCACGGGGAGACCGAGTGGAGCCGCGACGGCCGGCACACCGGCACCACGGAGGTGCCGCTCACCGAGCGGGGTGAGGAGGTGGCCCGGAGCCTGCGCGATCGGCTGGCCGGAGTGCGCTTCGACCTGGTGCTGACCAGCCCCCGGGAGCGGGCCCGGCAGACCGCGGAGCTGGCCGGCTTCGCCGACGCGTGCGTCGAGAAGGACCTCGCGGAGTGGGACTACGGCGCCTACGAGGGCATCACCACGCCTCAGATCCGCGAGCAGGTGCCGGGCTGGACGGTGTGGACGCATCCGTGCCCCGGCGGGGAGACCGCCACCGAGGTCGGCGCCCGGATGGACCGGGTGCTGGAGCGCGTGCGGGGCCACGGTGGCCGGGTGCTGGCCTTCAGCCACGGCCATGCCTCGCGTGCCCTCGCCGCCCGCTGGCTGGAGCAACCGGTGCAGGACGGGCGCCTGTTCAGCCTCGGCACGGCGACGATCTCGGTGCTCGGCTACGAGCACGGAGGCCCCGTCGTGGACCGCTGGAACAGCTGACCCGCCGTTAGGCTGTACGTCGTGTCACTCGCGGCCTCCTGCCCCCGGTGCACGTCCCCGATCCAGCACGGTGACGGTCGCTGGACCTGTCTCCAGCACGGCGAGGTGGAGCCGCTGTGGCGCCCGGAGAAGGTCGACTACGAGACCTTCGCCGAGCTGGTGGGCCGGGCCGGGGAGATGCCGACGTACCTGCCCTGGCCGCTGAGTCCCGGCTGGTCGATCTCCGACTTCGGCTGCGTGGCGGGGGCCGGTCCCCGCGCCACCGTGACCACGGTCATGGGCATCAGCGATGTCGACGGCGAGGTGGAGATCAGCGTCGTCTCGGAGGACCCCGGTGTCGGTCTCGGCGCCCGTGTCGCCGGTGCCCTGCACACCGACCCCGGCGACCAGGTCGGCATCGGACCACCGGCGGTGCGCATCCGCGCGGGCGGGCGCACCGTGCCGATGTGGGTGGTCGACGTGGAGACCGGCGAGGAGGTCCTCGACCGCTCGGTGTTCGCGGGCGAGGCCGACGGCCGCTGGCTGTGGCTGGTGGTCCGGCCCGCGTCGGCCGCGCTGCTGCTCACCGACGAGTGGCTGCTGGCCGACGTCACCGGGTTCGGCCCGAACGCCCTGGAGATGCCGTTCGGAGGCCCGCGCCCGTCCTGGTGAGCGGGCCCTCCTCACCGGGGGAGGGGACGCGCGGCGAACCCCACTAGGCTGCCCGGGTGCGCATCGACCTCCACACGCACTCCAGCCGGTCGGACGGCACGGAGTCGCCCCGCGGGCTCGTGCTCGCCGCCCGGGAGGCGCGGCTCGACGCGGTGGCGATCACCGACCACGACACCACCGCAGGCTGGGAGGAGGCGAGCGCCACCGCAGCGGAGGTCGGCATCGAGCTCGTGCGCGGCATGGAGCTCAGCACGCGCCACGAGGGCAGGAGCGTGCACCTGCTCGCCTACCTCACCGATCCGGCCGACGCCGACCTGCTGGCGGAGACCGAGCGTGTCGTCGCCGGGCGCCGCGACCGGGTGCCCGCGCTGCTGCGCAAGCTCAACGACGCCGGCGTGGAGCTCACCGCCGAGGACGTCGACCGGGCCACGCCCCCCGGCGCGGTGACGGGGCGGCCGCACATCGCCGACGCGCTGGTGGCCCGCGGCCTGGTGGCATCCCGCGAGGAGGCCTTCGCGACCGTGCTCGGACCAAACGGCCCCGGCTACGTGCGTCGCTACGCCACGCCACTGCTCGACGCGATCGGGATGGTCGCACGTGCCGGTGGGGTCACCGTGCTGGCGCATCCGTGGGCCCGGTCCAGCCGCGCGGTGCTCGATGCCGCCACCCTGGCCCGTCTCCGCGACGCGGGACTGCTCGGTCTCGAGGTCGACCACCAGGACCACGACGACGCCGTCCGGGCCGAGCTGCGGGCGGTCGCCCGCGACCTCGACCTCGTCGTCACCGGCTCCAGCGACTGGCACGGCGCCGGCAAGGCCGACCACGAGCTGGGCTGCAACACCACCGACCCGGAGCAGTACGCCCGGCTGCGCAACGCTGCCCGCGACGCCGCGGCCGCCGCCGGTCGCGCGGACGAGGCCGACGAGGCCCGCCGGTGAGATGGGTGCTGCTGACCGAGGTCTTCGTCACCCTCTTCGTGATCATGGACCCGGTCGGCACCGTCCCGATCTTCCTCTCGCTCACCGCCGGCCGCTCTCCGGCGGCGATGAAGCGCGCTGCCTGGCAGGCGGTCGGGGTCTCGTTCCTGGTCATCTGCGCCTTCGCCTTCTTCGGCCAGCAGATCCTGACCTACCTGAACATCTCGCTGCCGGCACTGCAGGGCGCGGGCGGGCTGCTGCTGCTCCTGGTCGCCCTCGAGCTGCTGACCGGCAAGGAGGACGAGATGTCCACGGCAGCCGCCGACACGAACGTCGCACTCGTGCCCCTGGGCACGCCGCTGCTCGCCGGACCGGGTGCGATCGTGGCCACGATGGTGCTGATCAAGCAGGTCGGCAACTGGCGGGACGCCGTCGCGGTGGCGCTCGGAGTGGTCCTCGTGCACGTGGCGCTCTGGCTGGCGATGCGGTTCTCGCTGCCGATCCTGCGGCTGCTCCGGGAGAGCGGGGTGCTGCTGATCACCCGCATCGCCGGCCTGCTGCTGTCGGCCATCGCGGTGCAGATGGTGGCCGACGCGGTGCGCGCGTTCATCGCCGGGCAGGGCTGAGCAGCCGGCCAGCCACGGTCCGCCAGCAGGAGGAGCGGCCTACTTGCGGCCCAGGGACTGGAAGCGCTGCAGCACCGGGCTCGGCACCAGCCGCGCCACCCCGGCGATCGCCTTGTAGCGCCGCGAGGGCACCGAGATCGCCCGACCGGCGTCCAGGTCGGCCAGCGCCTCCCGCACCAGGTCGTCGGCCTGGAGCCAGAGGAAGCGCGGCGCTGAGTTGCGGCTGACGCCGAACCGGCCGTGGAACTCCGTCTCGACGAACCCGGGACACAGCGCCATCACGGTGACGCCGCGGCCGGCGTACTCCGCATGTGCCCACTGGCTGAGCCGGATCACGTACGCCTTCGCCGCGCTGTAGCTGCCGCGCGGCAGGAAGCCGGCGACCGATGCCACGTTGACGATGCGGCCGTGCCCGCGCGGCACCATCGCGGAGAGGGCCACGTGGGTCAGCCGCATGGGCGCCACCACGTGCACGTCGAGCAGGGCCTGCTCGGCCTCCAGGCTGTTGTCGAGGAACGGCTTCTTCAGCCCGAACCCCGCATTGTTGACCAGCACCTCGACGGGCCTGGCCGGATCGGCGAGCCGTTCCTCGACCCGGGCCAGCCGGCCGCGGTCCGTGAGGTCGGCCGGCAGCACCTCGACCGCCACCGAGTACCGGTCGCGCAGCTCCGCGGCGACCGCCTCCAGCCGCGTCTCGTCCCGGGCCACGAGCACCAGGTCGTGGCCCCGGGCGGCGAGCTGGTCGGCGAAGGCGCGGCCGATGCCCGAGGTCGGCCCGGTGACGAGGGCGGTGCCCGGGGCGGGCGTGGGCGAGGCGGTCTGCGACATGCCGCACAGCATCGCGAGCCTGCACCGAGCGGGCAAGTCGGTGCGGCATGATGGTCCGCGATGTCCACGACCCGGGTGCTCGCCGTCGCCAACCAGAAGGGCGGCGTCGCCAAGACGACGTCGGTCGCCTCGCTCGGTGCAGCGCTGGCCGAGCTGGAGCAGCGGGTGCTGCTCGTCGACCTCGACCCGCAGGCCTGCCTGACCTTCAGCCTGGGCATCGACCCCGAGGACGTCGAGACGTCGGTGCACCACGTGCTCACCAAGGGGATCGACGCCGCCGAGGTGATCATCGAGACCGAGGACGGCGTCGACCTGCTGCCGGCGACCATCGAGCTCGCCCGGGCAGAGGCAGACCTGCTGACCCGCACCGGCCGGGAGTACGTGCTGCGCACGGTCGTGGAGGACACCGACGGCTACGACTGGGTGCTGCTGGACTGCCCGCCGTCGCTGGGCGTGCTCACCGTCGCCGCGCTGACCGCCGCGACCGGCGTGCTGGTGCCGCTGCAGTGTGAGACGCTCTCCCACCGCGGGGTGGGGCAGCTGCTCGACACGGTGCACGACGTGCGCCGCTTCACCAACCGCGACCTCGAGGTCTGGGGCGTGCTGCCGACGCTGTACGACGGTCGCACGAACCACGCGCGCGCGGTGCTGGACAACATCTCCGAGACCTACGGCCTCGAGGTGCTGGAGCCGCCGATCCCCAAGTCCATCCGCTTCGCGGAGGCTCCCGCCGCCGGCCGTTCGATCCTGCGGACCTCGCGCAGCAGCAAGGGCGCCCAGGCCTACCGTGAGGTGGCCGCGAAGCTGCTCGCGCGGGGTTGACCCGAGACCAGCGTTCGCGGCCCGGGCCGCCGACTCAGCCGGACTGGGTGTCCTGCGCGGGCCGGCCACCGCGCGTGCGCCGACGGTTGCGACGCCGCTTCGGACGGTCCCCGGACCCGGCCGACTCGCGGGCCTTCGCCTCACCCTGCTCGGCCGACCGGCCACGGCCACGACCGCGTCCCCCGGAACGCTCCTCACGGGGAGCCTTCTTCTCCACCGTGCCCTCGGGCACGAGCCGGCCCTTGGTGCCTGACGGGATGCCCATGTCGTGGAGGAAGTTCTCGGAGCTGGAGTAGGTCTCCGCGGGCTCGTCGAAGGGCAGGTCGAGCGCCTTGTTGATCAGCTTCCAGCGGTGCACGTCGGCCCAGTCGACGAAGGTCACCGCGATGCCGGTGGCGCCGGCCCGGCCGGTGCGCCCGATGCGGTGGATGTAGGTCTTCTCGTCCTCGGGGCAGGTGTAGTTGACCACGTGGGTCACGCCGGTCACGTCGATCCCGCGGGCGGCGACGTCGGTGGCGACCAGCACCTGCAGCTTGCCCTCGCGGAACCTCTTCAGCGCCCGTTCACGCGCGGCCTGGGCCATGTCGCCGTGCAGCGCGCTGGCCTTGAAGCCGCGGTCGACCAGGTCGTCGGCGACCCGCTGCGCCTGCCTTTTGGTGCGCGTGAACACGATCATCAGGTCCGCGCCCTCGGCCTGCAGCATCCGGCCCAGCATCTCGGGCTTGTCGAGGTCGTGGGCCTGGTAGATGAACTGCGCGGTGGCCGGCACCGTCTGGCTGTCCGCCGAGGACTCCGCGCGGATGTTCATCGGGTGCCGCATGTGGGTGCGCGCCAGCGCGACGATCGCACCCGGCATGGTGGCGGAGAAGAGCATCGTCTGCCGGGTCTCCGGCGTGCGCGACAGCAGCTTCTCCACGTCGGGCAGGAAGCCGAGGTCGAGCATCTCGTCGGCCTCGTCGAGCACCACGCTCTTGACGTGGCTGATGTCCAGCGAGCGGCGGTTCATCAGGTCGATCAGCCGGCCGGGCGTGCCGACGACCACGTCGACGCCGGCCTCCAGCGCCTCCAGCTGCGGCTCGTAGGGCACTCCGCCGTACACGGTGAGCACGCGGATGCCGCGCTCGGCACCGGCCAGCGTGAGGTCACCGGAGACCTGCAGCGCGAGCTCGCGGGTCGGGGCGACGATCAGCGCCTGCGGCTTGCCGGGGGCGGCGAGCTCCTCGTAGTCGGGGTCGTGCGGGGCGACCGAGCGCTGCAGCACCGGGATGCCGAACGCCAGGGTCTTGCCGGTGCCGGTGCGCGCCTGACCGATGAGGTCGGTGCCCATCAGGGCGACGGAGAGGGTCATCTCCTGGATCGGGAAGGGGGTCACGATACCGACGCGCTCGAGTGCGTCGGCGATCTCGGGGAGCACCCCGAGCTCTCTGAAGGTGGTCAGCGCTCTGGCCTGTTCTGTGGGACGACAACGTCTGATCGGTCGGGGCCAGCCGGAAGTTCTCGCGCTCCGCGCGGCACCTCGGGGCCGCCGGCTCGAGGCCATCCTATCGGTAGGCTCTGCGCATGGCCGAACCGACGCAGCCCGAGACTCCCGGACCGGTGTCGGGAGCGGGCTCGACGGGGACGACGTTGCCCTCCCCGGCCGGCGCCCCGCCGGGGGAGGCCGACGCGGTGGCGTTCGAGGATCCCGGCTACCGCGCCGCCGTGGTGGACCTGCTGGGAGTGGTCGCGTACGGCGAGCTCTCCGCCTTCGAGCGCCTCGCCGAGGACGCCCGGCTGGCCCCTGACCTCCCGGACAAGGTCGCGCTCGGCAAGATGGCGAGCATCCAGTTCGGGCACGTGGAGCCGTTGCTCGACCGGATCTCCGCCCTCGGCGTCTCCCCGGTCGCCGCGATGGAGCCGTTCCGCACGCCGTTCGACGCCTTCCACGCCAAGACGGCGCCGAGCGACTGGCTCGAGGGACTGGTCAAGGCCTACGTCGGCGACGGCCTGGCCGCGGACTTCTATCGCGAGGTGGCCGCCTTCCTCGACGCCGGCACGCGTGAGCTGATCACCGAGTCGCTGGCCGACGCCGGCTACGCCGACTTCGTCGTCGACCGGGTACGGCGTGCCATCGCCGCCGACCCCCGGGTGGGCGGCCGGCTGGCGCTGTGGGGCCGGCGGCTGATGGGGGAGGCCCTCTCCCAGGCGCAGCGGGTGGCGGCCGAGCGCGACTCGCTGGCCGCGCTGCTGGCCGGCGGTGTCGACCGACCCGGCATGGACCTGGCCGCCCTCGGCCGGATGTTCAGCCGGATCACCGACAACCACGTGCAGCGGATGGCTGACCTCGGCCTGGCCTCCTGAGCCGCGCTCGCGGCGCTGTGACGCACGGCACTCGTCGTTTGTTTGCTTTCACAACGCAACTATTCGAGAATGGTTGTCGTGAACAACGACCAGGCCCGCGAGGCCGCCGATCACCTCTTCGGCAGCATCGTCACCATGCAGCGCGCCCTGCGCGCGCTGACGCGCGGCTGGGCGCACGAGGACGACCGGCTCTCGCGCACCGAGCTCGCGGTGCTCACCACGATCGCCGAGACGGGGGAGTCCCGCCTCGGGGCCGTCGCCGGCTGCCTCGGCGTCTCCGCCTCGGTGGCCAGCCGCCAGGTCGCCGCGTTGCAGACGGCCGGCCTCATCGACCGACGTCCCGACCCCGAGGACGGTCGTGCCGAGCTCGTCGCGCTGAGCGCCGCCGGGCTCGACCGGCTGCACGAGATCAAGGACCTCGGCGTCGACCGGCTGGCCGCGCTGCTCGACGGCTGGGACCCCGAGCGGCTGCACGCCGCCGCTGAGCTCCTCGGCGAGCTCGCCACCGCGCTGGGGCCCGCTCCGGGTCCCCCGGCCCCCACGACCGCCCCCATGACCGCGCCCACGTCCGGCGGCGCCACGCCGTCACCACCCCACCCCGCCCTCGAGGAAGAAGAACTCACCACAGCATGAGCGCCCCTGCCACCACCTCCGCAGCGCCTGCGCAGCCGAGCCACCGCGAGATCCTCGAGGTCCTCGCCGGCCTGCTCTCCGCGCTCTTCGTCGCGCTGATCAGCGTGACCATCGTGTCCACCGCACTGCCGACGATCATCGGCAAGCTCGACGGCAACCAGACGCAGTACACCTGGGTCGTCACCGCGAGCCTGCTGGCGATGACCGTGACCGGCCCGATTTGGTCCAAGCTGGCCGACCTGTTCGACAAGAAGGTGCTCGTCCAGGCCTCGATCGTCGCCTTCACGCTCGGCTCGGCCGCCGCGGGCGCCGTCCAGAACGTGCCCGAGCTGCTCGGCGCCCGCGCGCTGCAGGGACTCGGCATGGGCGGGCTGATCGCCCTGGCCCAGGCGATCCTCGGCTCGATCATCCCGCCCCGCGAGCGCGGCCGGTACACCGGCTACATGGCGGCCACCATGGCGGTCGCCACGGTCTCGGGACCGCTGCTGGGCGGCGTCATCGTCGACAACTTCGGCTGGCGCTGGTGCTTCTGGGTCGCGGTGCCCTTCGCCGTGGTCGGCCTGGTGCTGCTGCAGCGCTACCTGCACGTGCCCACCATCCGCCGCGAGGTGAAGATCGACGTCGGCGGCGCGCTCTTCATCACGATCGCCGCGGCGCTGCCGCTGATCTGGGTCTCCTTCGCCGGCAGCAGCTACCCCTGGCTGTCGGCACAGACCGGCTGGCTCCTCGGCGGCGCCCTGGTCGCGCTGGCCGTGGCCGTCGTCATCGAGCGGCGTCACAGCGAGCCGCTGGTGCCGCCGCGGATCATCCGCGACAAGGTCACCACGCTGGCGATCATCGGCAGCATCGCGGTGGGTGTGGCGCAGTTCGGCGCCTCGGTCTTCCTCGGCCAGTACTTCCAGGTCGCCCGCGGCCACACGCCCACCGAGTCGGGCCTGCTGATGATGCCGCTGATCCTGGGCAGCATGATCGGCTCCGCCGGGTCGGGTGCGTTCATCACCCGCACCGGCAAGTGGAAGGGGATCATGCTCGGCGGCTCGGGGCTGCTCATCGCCGGCCTGGCGCTGATGGGCCCGACCAACCACACCACGCCGATCTGGCAGCTCAACGTGCTGATGGTGCTGATCGGCCTCGGCACCGGCTCGTTGATGCAGAACCTCGTGCTGGTCGTGCAGAACACCGTGGACGTCACCGACATCGGCGCGGCCAGCGGCGTGGTGACCTTCTTCCGGTCGCTCGGCGGCACGATCGGCATCGCGGTGCTCGGCGCCGTGCTCGCCAACAACGTCTCCGACCGGATCACCACCGGCCTGGCCGCGCAGGGCATCCACCCGACCGCCTCCGGCAGCACCGGCACGCTGGACCTCGCCGCGCTGCCGCCGGCGGTGGTCACGGTGGTGCGGACGGCGTACGCCGATGCGACCGGTCGGATCTTCCTGATCGCCGGCCTGCTGACCGTGCTCACCCTGCTCGCGGTCGCGGTGATGCCGCGCACCGAGCTGCGCACCACGATCCGCAAGCAGCCGGAGGCCGAGGTGGGCGGCAGCGCCGACCGCGTCCCGACATCCGGCGCGGCGACGCAGCGCGACGAGCGGGACGCCGACGACGCGGGAGAACCGGTCGGGGCAACCGCCTGACCCACCCGGACGCACGAGGGCCCCGAGCCGGTCGGCTCGGGGCCCTCGCTGCGTCTTGTCAGATCAACTTCTTCTTGTGGGTGGTGTTGCGCCCGGTCACCGTGCTCGCGATCATCACGAGCACCGCGGCGATGAGCACCGACACGATGAAGGCCATCCAGTCGATCCCCTGAGTGCCGCCGAGCCACGCATAGCCGATGATCACACCGACGATTCCGCACAGGATCGTCAGCCACAGAGGCGTGTTGTCCCGCGAACCCGGGGCGACGAACTTGCCGAGCAGGCCGACCACGATGCCGGCGATGATCACGAATACCCAGCCCATGTGAACTGCCCTCCCTACCGGGATCTGGCGATCCCTTCCTGGACAGATGATCACCGCAAATGAGCAGCGGGAAACCTCCCGCACGCTTCGTCGCCCCCACGGGGTCCCGGTGCCTCCGCGCTGTGAGGGCCGAGCTGCCTGCTCGTCGGCACGCGCGGCCCCACCGGGGCGCGCGCCCGCCGGCCCGGGTCAGGAGCGGAAGCCGACCTGCCCTGCGGTGGCGCTGGCGATCTCGACGTAGGCGAGCTTCTCGACCGGTACGACGACCCGCCGACCGCGCGCATCGGTCAAGGTGAGCAGCCCGCCGCTCTCCAGTGCCTTGGTCACCCGCTCCTGGACAGCGTCTGCGTCCATGTCCGCGTCGATGCTGAGCTCGCGGTTGGCGCTCTGCACGCCGATCCTGACCTCCATGGGGGCCTCCTGTTCGGTGTCGTCGGTGGGCTCCCGAAGGAGCTGTCGTGGGGGACGCCCCGTGGGCGTCGTACGTCAGTGCTCGTCGGTGCGGGGGTACCCGCGAATCCCGCGCCAGGCCAGCCCGGCGACCAGTGCTGCGGCCTCCTCGCGCGGCATCCGGCAGCCGTCCTGCAGCCAGAACCGGGCACTGACCTGGGCCATTCCCACCAGGGAGACCGCGAGCAGCCGGGACTGTTCGTCGCCGAGGCCGGTGTCCTCGTGGATCACCCGGGCGATCAGCCGCGAGCACTCGTTGGTCACCCGGTCGACCCGCTCGCGCACCGGCGGCTCGTTGGTGAGGTCGGACTCGAAGACCAGACGGAAGGCGCCCTCGTCGCTGGCCACGTAGTCGTAGAAGGCGTGGACCGTGGCGGTCACGCGCTCCTTGTTGTCGTCGGTCGCCTCCAGCGCCTGCTGGGAGCTGGAGATGATCGTGTCGCAGGCCTGGTCGAGCAGCGCGAGGTAGAGCTCGAGCTTCCCCGGGAAGTGCTGGTAGAGCACCGGCTTGGAGACCCCGGCCCGCTCGGCGATGTCGTCCATGGCGGCCGCGTGGTAGCCCTGGGCGACGAACACCTCGAGCGCAGCACCGAGCAGCTGCTGGCGGCGCTCGCGGCGGGGGAGCCGGCCCCCTCGGGGCCTCTCGTCGATCGTGCTCACGGAGAAGACCCTACTGGCAGGTCACCGTCGAGGCGCGCACCGATCCCTCCGGGCTGAGGCCCGTCCCGGATGGCGGAACACCCCCCGGGGCCGGGGCGGCCATGGGGAACATGGAGGAGCGTCGCGGTGTTGCACCCGGCGAACCGTCTCATCGACCGGAGGAGAGCCGTGTCCTTCCCGCCCCTCGTGGAACCCGCCGAAGAGCTCACCGTCGACGAGGTACGCCGCTACAGCCGGCACCTGATCATTCCCGACGTCGGGATGACCGGGCAGAAGCGGCTCAAGAACGCCAAGGTGCTCGTCATCGGCGCCGGCGGACTCGGCAGCCCGGCGCTGCTCTACCTCGCCGCCGCCGGCGTCGGCACGCTGGGCATCATCGACTTCGACGAGGTCGACGAGTCCAACCTGCAGCGCCAGGTCATCCACGGCCAGAGCGACATCGGCAAGCCCAAGGCCGTCTCGGCCAGGGAGTCGATCGCCGAGATCAACCCGCTCGTCGACGTCGTCGTGCACGAGGAGCGTCTCGACAACGACAACGTCATGCGGATCTTCGAGCCCTACGACCTGATCGTCGACGGCACCGACAACTTCGCCACGCGCTACATGGTCAACGACGCGGCCTACTTCTTGAAGAAGCCCTACGTCTGGGGCTCGATCTACCGCTTCGACGGCCAGGCCAGCGTGTTCTGGCCGCACGCTCCGGGCGGCGAGGCGCCGTGCTACCGCTGCCTCTACCCCGAGCCCCCGCCGCCGGGCATGGTGCCCAGCTGCGCGGAGGGCGGCGTGCTCGGCGTGCTGTGCGCGAGCATCGGCTCGATCCAGGTCAACGAGGCGATCAAGCTGCTCACCGGCATCGGCGACCCGCTGGTGGGCCGGCTGATGATCTACGACGCACTCGAGATGAACTACCGCAAGCTCCGGGTGCGCAAGGACCCGAACTGCGCGCTGTGCGGCGAGAACCCCACGGTCACCGGGCTGATCGACTACGAGACCTTCTGCGGGGCCGTCTCCGACGCCGCCGCGGACGCCGCCGTCGGCTCGACGATCTCGGTGCAGGAGCTCGAGCACATGCTCAAGGAGCGCGAGGAGGGCAGCCGCGACTTCGTGCTCGTCGACGTGCGCGAACCCAACGAGTACGAGATCAACAAGATCCCCGGCTCGATCCTGATCCCGAAGGGCGAGTTCCTCAACGGCAACGCCCTCGGACAGCTGCCCAGCGACAAGCAGGTCGTGCTGCACTGCAAGTCCGGGGTGCGCTCGGCCGAGGCGCTGGCCGTGGTCAAGGGCGCGGGCTACGCCGACGCGGTCCACGTCGGTGGCGGCGTGGTCGCCTGGGTGAACCAGATCGACCCCTCGCAGCCCTCGTACTGACCCACTCGCTCCCGTCGACGCCCCCGGTGCTTGCGCCGGGGGCGTCGTCATGCACACCTCGGGCCGCCCGCGTGGGGCTGCTTCGGCGTGCCGCATAACCCGGGCCCGGCGGTGTCGTTGAGATCACAGGAGTGGTCCCCCGACACCGCAGCGAAAGGCCCGACATGCGCACCTCCCGGATCCGCGCCCTGCTGGCGACCGCCGCCGCGACCGTGCTCGCCGGCGCGGGCGTCGCGGCAGCCCCCGCCTCGTCGGCGGCATCGACGTGGGCGCCGGCCGGCACCGCGCCGATCCACCCCGGCACGATGATGTACACCGACGGCGCCCAGTGCACCGCGAACTTCGTCTACACCGACGGCGCCGGCAACGTCTACGTCGGCTACGCCGCGCACTGCGCGGGCACCGGCTCCTCCACCGACACCAACGGCTGCACCACCGACTCGGTGCCGCTGGGGACCAAGGTCGACTTCAGCAACGACGGCAACGCCCTCAGCGAGGGCACCGTGGTCGGTCACGGCACGCTGGCCTACAGCTCCTGGATCACCGAGCACCGGCTCGGCACCACCGACGCCAACACGTGCGCCTACAACGACCTCGCCCTGGTCAAGGTCGACCCGGCCGACGTGGCGAAGGTGAACCCGTCGGTGCCGTTCTGGGGCGGCCCCACCGGGATCGACACCGACGGCACCCAGGCCGGTGACCAGGTCTGGACCTACGGCAACTCCAGCCTGCGTGCCGGGCTCAGCCCGCTGTCTCCGCACACCGGCGTCAGCCTCGGCGACCAGGCCGCCGACGGTGGCTGGTCGCACCCGCTCTACACCGTCACCCCCGGCATCCCCGGTGACTCGGGCTCGGGCTTCATGACCGCCGGCGGCAAGGCCGTGGGCGTACTCTCCACGCTCGGCCTGGCACCGCTGCCGGCGTCGAACAACATCGGCGACCTGGCCAAGGAGCTCGCCTTCGCCCAGCAGCACTCGGGCATCAGCGGGCTGCGGCTGGTCAACGGCACCGAGCCCTTCAACCCGGTGCTCTGAGACCGGTGCTCTGAGACCGGTGCTCTGACGACCGGTTTTCCGAGGACCTCCTGTGGAGGATCGACGCCCCCGCCCCTGATGGGGTGGGGGCGTCGGTTTGTACCCCCGCCTTGCCCGTGCCGGCGCGGTCTGGTCTGATCACGGGTCGTGGCGGATCGTGCCGTGCGTGAGGAGTACGTCGAGCAGGTGCTCAGCCTCGTCGAGCGCATCCCCGAGGGACGGGTGACGTCCTACGGCACCATCGCCGAGGCGATCGGGCGCGGAGGTCCCCGCCAGGTGGGTGCGGTGATGGCCCGTGACGGCGGCGGCGTGCCGTGGTGGCGCGTCGTACGGGCCGACGGGTCGCTGCCGCGATCGCACGATGACGAGGCGCGTCAGCACTACCTGGCCGAGGGCACGCCGCTGCGACCCTCGGGGGCGGTGGACATGGCACGCGCCTTCTGGCAGCCCCGATAGTCCGAGACGTTCGGACGCGCCGCCCCGGCGCGTCGCATGCCGAACGTCTCGGACTATGCGGTCAGCGGGGGCGGGCGCGGGTGCGGTGGGCCAGCTCGGCCAGCGCCGCGGGGAAGATCTCCGCGGGCGGGGTGACCAGCCCGGCGCCGACCTGGCCGACCCCGGCGACCTTGCCGGCCATCCCGGTGTTGATCTGCGGCAGGATGCCGGTGCGGCAGACCAGGCCGACGTCGATGCCGGTGGCGGCACCGGCGAAGTCGAGCACCGGGATGGTCCACCGCGGGTTCTCGCCCAGGGTGATCTCGTGCATCCGTCGGGTGGTCGCCAGCGCGTCCGGCACCGTGCCGCCGACGAACCGGACGATCGCCGGGGCCGTGGCCATCGCGAAGCCACCCAGCCCGGCCGTCTCGGTGATCGCCGAGTCGCCGATGTCGGGGTTGGCGTCCTCCGGCCCGTAGTCACCGAGGTAGAGGCCGTCGGCGACCTGGGCCGGACCGGTGAACCATCGGTCACCCGTGCCGGCGACCTGGATGCCGAACTCGGTGCCGTTGCGCGCCATCGCGACCACCATCGTCGAGCCCTCGATGTGACGGGCGGCGTCGAGCATCAGCTTGCAGGCCGGCATGGCGAGGTTGAGGAAGAAGTGGTCGTTGCCGCCGATGAACCGCAGCGCCTCGGCGACGTCGGAGGCGGCGCGCTGCGAGCCGACCATGGCCGGGGCCAGGTCGCGCAGCAGCATCAGCGTGCCGGCCCGGTTGCGGTTGTGCGCCTCGTCGCCCATCTGCAGCATCTGGGTGAGGATGCCGGTGACGTCGACGGGCCCGGCAGCACGCACGGCGTCGCGCAGCAGCGGACCGAGCACGTCGGACATCCAGCGCAGCCGGGCCAGCACCTCCGGCGCGTAGGCGCCGTAGCGCAGCACCTTGCCCAGGCCCTCGTTGAGCGAGCAGAAGGTACGACGACCCGTCGCCGGGTCCTCGAGCACGAACATCCACATCGATGCCTAGACGACCCCGGCCATCGGACCCACCGCACCGTGGTGGTGGCAGGGGTCGATCGACACCGCGTCGCCGGACTCGAACAGCGTCGCCGCGTCCGCCGGGTCGTCGACCAGCCCCTCGAGCGCCGCAGCCCCCATCAGCGCACCCCGGAGCGGGCCGGAGGCGTCGGCCCAGGCGATCGGCGGACCCGCGTGCAGGAAGTCGCCGCGGTCCAGGCCGAGCAGCTCACCTGCCGGAGCGACGTCGACCAGCCGGGCCTGCACGTCCAGCACGGCCGCCAGCGCACGCTCGTTCGCCTCCCGGCGCAGCGGATCGGCCGCGACGCAGGCCAGGTCCGCCTCGGTGCCGGGCATCGGCGGACGCCAGGCCACCCGGGAGACCGTGACGGCCTGCTCCGCGACCGCGTCTGCGAGATGGTCGGCGCCGACGGTGACGACCCGGGCGGGCGGCAGGGTCATCGGACACCGCCGAGGATGTCGAGGGCGCGGCGGGTCGCCCGGGCGTTGGACAGGTGCACCTCCGCGCCGGCCTCGACCAGGGCCTGCACCTGCCGGTCGAGGCCCTGCGGGTCGAGCTCGGTGCCCACGCAGCTGACCACGACGGCGAGGTCGCCGGGGGCGGCCTGCAGCGCCGACGCGACGGCGGGTGCGAGCGAGGCAGCCGGATCGGCCTCCGCGCCGTGCCCGAGCACGACGTCGAGCAGCACCACGCCGGTGCGGGGATCACGCGCCACCCGGGCCAGGTGCTCGAGCCTGAGCGTCGGGTCGATCATGGGGTGGGCCCGGCCGGCCGTGAGAGCGTCGTCGCCGAAGTCGATCATCGTGTGCGCGTCGGCCTCGAGGTCCGGACCCAGCGCGAGGTCGGGGGAGAGCGGGATGTTGCTGCGCACCGGACCGAGGGTCCCGGTGGCGATCAGCATCGCCTCGTCGCAGAGCGTCCCGCCCACGAAGAGCCCACGCAGCAGGTCGCCCTGCGCGAGGCCGGCGGTGCCCCACACCGGCCACTCGGGCACGGCCCGGCCGAGGGCACCGAGCGCCCGCTCGGCGGCGGTGGTCAGGTCGGGCTCGCCCGGGCCGAGCAGGGCCAGCTGCACCGGCGTGCCGAGCTCGTCGGCGCAGGCACGCACCGCCGCGGCGACCTCCGCCGCCGGCGGCTTGGAGACCACCACGACCAGCTCGACGTCGGGGTCGGCGTCGAGGCGGCGCAGCGCCTCCAGCGTCGACCGGCCACCGATCGCGGACGACAGGTCCCGGCCACCGACGCCGAGCGCCGTGCCGACCCCCACGCCGGCGTGCTCGAGCAGGCACATCAGCTGCTGGCAGCCGGTGCCCGAGGCCGCGACCACGCCGACCGGCCCCGGCGTACAGGTGTTGGCGAAGCCCAGCCCCAGACCGCCGACCACCGCGGTGCCGCAATCGGGGCCCATCACCAGCAGGTCGCGTTCCGCGGCTGCGGTCTTGAGCGCGAGCTCGTGCTCGACCGGGACGTTGTCGCTGAACACCATCACGTCGTGGCCGGCGTCGAGGGCATCCATCGCCTCCACCAGCGCGCTCGCGCCGGGCACGGAGACCAGCACCAGGTCGCGGGGATCGGCGCCGCGCAGCGCCGCCGCCGTGGTGCGGGGAGGCGTCTCGGCCCCCTCGGCAGCCGCAGGGGTACGACGACCCCGGCGCGCCATCGCCTCCTCGACCGCGGCCAGCGCATCGCCGAGCCGGTCGGCCGTCGCGACCCGCACCGCCACCACGAGGTCGTTGGCACTCACCTCCGGCAGCTCGAAGCCCATCTGTGCGAGCAGGTCGCGGTTGAGCGGCGTGCCCATCGCGACCTGTGCCGCCTCGACACCTGCCACCTGCTGCACCGCCCGGCTGACCTGCAGCAGCGCCACCGAGTCGGCGTACGCGCCGGGTCGCACCTCGACATGGGAGTGGCTCATCGCTGCCCGGGCCCCTCCTGCAGCCGCAGGCCGGCGCCCAGCAGCAGGCCGGCCCCGGAGGTGTGCCCGACCGCACCGACGGCCGCGACCGCGCGGGCCACCCCGGCCCTGTCGCCGGTGCCGAGTGCGCGCAGCAGTGCCCGGAACTCCGGGATCGCCTCGCCGTGCCGGGCACAGTCCACCAGCGTCGCCGAGAGCAGCGTCGTGCGGGGGCGCGGGTCGGGGAGGGCGGGCACCTCGCCGCCCAGCGCGTGGTGGGTGGCCAGCCAGCCGCACAGCACGTCGTCGGCCAGCGGGGTCAGGCCGGAGCCGCGGCCGAGCAGGGTGGGCAGCGGCCTGTCGAGGAGCCCGGCGAGCTCCCTCGTCGCGGGGACACCGCCGGCGAGCACCTGCTCGACCAGCGGGGCCTCGACCGGGCCCAGCCGCGGCACCGTCGCCGACTCCAGCCGACCGACCTGCACGCGGACGTCGTCCAGCTCCACGGCGCCGTCGAACACCCGGGCCCGGGCCACGTCGGCGAGCCCACCGAGGTCCGGCAGCGACGTACGCAGCCCGCACGGGACGGCGACGGCACGCGCCGACAGCACCCCGACGCACCAGCCGTCGACGTCGAGGTAGACCGCGTCGCGGCCCCGGTGCACGATGCGGGCCGCGCCTCCCGCCGCGAGTCGCGACCGCAGCCGGGCCGAGGCCACCGCAGGCACGCGGCCGGAGGGGCCGACCGTGTCCTGTCCCGGCGCCTGAGCCGGGGCCGCCGCGATCATGCCTGCGAACCTATCGACGCACGCTAGGTTTGCCGATGTGAGGAGTTGCCAGCGTGGCCACTGAGCCCGCGCAACAGTTGCCAAGCCCGGCCGCCGACGCGTTCGCCCGCATCGACGCGCTGCACTCCGCGCTGACCCAGATCGTGCTCGAGGGCGGCAACCTGCGCCAGGTCGCGGCCGAGGCGGCCCGGTTGCTCGACGTCGGTGTGCTGGTCACCTCCACCGACGGCCGCGAGCGTGCTGCGGCGCTCGACCCGGCAGCCCGCGAGCTGCTCGAGGCCGCGGAGCTGCACGACCCGACCGGCAGGTTCCGTGTCGAGAGGCTCGCCGGCGGCGCGCTGCCGCTGGCCGAGGGCGAGGTCCGGATGGTCCGGGTGGCCGCCGGGGGCTCCGACCTGGCGCGGCTGGTGTGCCTGCGCCGGCGCGGCCGGATCGGCCCCGAGGACGTGCACGCGCTGGAGCGGGCGGCGGCGGTCGCAGCGCTGGTGATCACCCACCAGGAGGCGATGACCGCGGTGGAGAACAAGTACCGCGGCGACTTCCTGCGCGACGTCTTCCTCGGCCGCGCCGGGGACCCCGGCTACGTGGTCGAGCACGCCGAGACCTTCGGCTGGGACCTCGACCGGCCGATGGTGGTCGCGGTCGCGGAGATCGACCCGCAGCCGGCGGGGGAGGAGCCGGCGCAGAGTCAGCTGCGGCGTCGCTGGCAGGAGCGGTTCGCCCACGCCTGGCACCAGGTCAGCTCCACGCACGACGCACGGATGCCCAGCGTGGACTTCTCCTCCGAGGTGGTCACCCTGCCCGCGGTGCCGCCCGCCCGGGTCGGCGCCACCGACGCGATGGCCGCGGCCGGCGAGGTGGTCCAGGGCCTGGTCACCGCGGTGGCCGGTGACCGGGGAGGCGGCCGGCGGCCGTTCTCGGTGGGGGTGAGCCGGGTGGCGCGGAGCGTCGAGGAGCTGCCGCAGGCCTATGCCCAGGCGAGCCGGGCCGTCGAGGTCGGCCGGCGCATCCACGGTGGCGGGGCGACCACCTGGTTCGACCAGCTCGGCATCCACCGGCTGATCGCGCTGGTGCCCGACGACCGCGAGCTGGTGACCTTCGCCCGCGACGTGCTCGGGGAGCTCGCCGCCGACACCCACGAGGCCCGCGACCTGCGCGAGACGCTGCAGGTGCTGCTCGACACCAACTTCAACGTCGCCGAGGCGGCGCGGCTGCAGTTCTTCCACTACAACACGATGCGCTACCGGGTGAGCAAGCTCGAGCGGCTGCTCGGCCCGCTCAGCCGCGACCCCCACCTGCGGCTCGACGTGGCGGTCGCCCTGAAGGTCCTCGAGATCCTCGGCTGAGCCCGTCGGGCCGCACCCGGCCGCGTCCCGGCGTACGGCGCGCCGACAAGCGTTGCCAGCCGGCACGGCGTTCCTTCGGCACGTCCTGCCGTCGATGGTGTGTGATGGGCGTCACTACGTTGAGGCATCTCGGGGTGACACCACTCGCAGGGAGGACCGGCTATGTCGATGTTCAAGTGGGACGTGGTCAGCCCCGGGCCGGGCGAGCCCGTCGCGCCCTACCAACGGCTCACCTGGGGCCGCACGGTCGGGCTGGGTGCCCAGCACGTGGTGGCGATGTTCGGCGCCACCTTCGTCTTCCCGCTGGTGATGGGGCTCAACCCCAACCTGGCGATCTTCTTCTCCGGCGTCTGCACGATCATGTTCCTGCTGATCTGCCAGAACAAGGTGCCGAGCTACCTCGGCACCAGCGCCTCGTTCGTCGCCAGCGTCGCCGCGATCCGCGCCCAGGGCGGAGACTCCGCACAGGTCACCGGCGCCATCCTCGTCGGCGGCCTGGTGCTCGCCCTGGTCGGGGTGATGGTGCACTTCGCCGGCTCGGGCGTGATCCACCGGGTGCTGCCGCCGGCGGTCACCGGCGCGGTCGTCATGCTCATCGGGTTCAACCTCGCGCCGGTCGTGGCCGGCACCTACTGGCCGCAGGACCAGTGGATCGCGCTGGCCACCGCCACCTTCCTGGTCGGTGCGGCGGTGCTGCTGCCCGGCTTCTGGGCCCGCATCGCGGTGTTCCTGGCGCTGATCTTCGGCTACGTGCTCTCCTTCCTCGCCGACGCGCTCTTCGGCAAGATCAACTCGATCCTGCCCGGCCAGAACCTCGTGATGAGCCAGCTGCACGGCACCACTCCCTCGACGGTCGCCTGCCCCTCGTCGTTCTCCGCCAGCGAGGTGTCGACGTACTGCCACGCGGCACCCTTCGAGCACCTGCGGATCTGGGACTGGAGCTCGGTCGGCAGCTCACCGTGGTTCGGCTTCCCCGGCGGCAAGCTCGCCGACGGCGTCTCGGTCGTGCACGGCCCCAGCCTGTCGCTCACCTTCATCCTGCTGGTGCTGCCCGGCGTCATCGCGCTGATCGCGGAGAACACCGGCCACGTGAAGGCGGTCGCGGAGATGACCGCCACCGACCTCGACCCCTACATGGGGCGGGCGCTGGCCGCCGACGGCGTGGCCACTGCGGTCGCCTCGGCCTTCGGCGGGTCGCCGACCACGACGTACGCCGAGAACATCGGCGTGATGGCCTCCACCAAGGTCTACTCCACGGCCGCCTACTACGTGGCCGCGATCGTGGCCATCCTGCTCGGGCTGTGCCCGAAGTTCGGCGCGGTCGTCAACGCGACCCCTGGCGGCGTCCTCGGCGGCATCACGGTCGTGCTCTACGGCATGATCGGCCTGGTGGGCGCCAAGATCTGGGTGGAGAACGGCGTCGACTTCGGCAACCCGGTCAACATGGTCGGCCTGGCCGGCGGCATCATCGCCGGCATCGGCGGGGTCACCCTCACCATCACCTCGAACTTCTCCCTCGGCGGCATCGCCCTCGGCACCATCCTGGTGCTGGTCTACTTCCACATGGTCAAGGGCAAGAAGGAAGAGCTCGGGGCGAAGGAAGTGACCGGGGCACTGTGAAGCCGGCTCCGTTCGCCTACCTGCGGCCAGGCACCCTCGAGGAGGCCCTCGAGGCGCTGGCGGCGGACGACGGAGCCAAGGTGCTGGCCGGCGGGCAAAGCCTGGTGCCGCTGCTGTCGATGCGGCTCGCGGCGCCCTCGCGGCTCGTCGACATCAACGCGCTGCCGGACCTCGCCGAGGTCACGGTGACCGACGGGGAGGTCCGCATCGGGGCGCTGGCCCGGCACGCGTCGGTGCTCGCCGACGAGGCGGCGGCCGAGGCCCAGCCCCTGCTACGGACGGCGCTGCGCCACGTCGCCCACGCCACCATCCGCAACCGGGGCACCACCGTCGGGTCGCTGGTGCACGCCGACGCGGCGGCGGAGATGCCGGCGGTGCTTCGCCTGCTCGGCGGCGCTGTGGAGGTCGCCTCGGTGTCCGGACGCCGGACCATCCCGGCCTCGGAGCTCTACCTAGGCCTGCTGGAGAGCTCGCTGCGGCACGACGAGATCGCCGTCGGGGCCTCGTTCCCGCGGCTGGCTGCCGACGAGGGGGTGGCCTTCGACGAGGTCGCCCGACGGCACGGCGACTACGCCGTCTGCGGGGTCGCGGCACTCGTGCAGGTCTCGGACGACCGGGTGACCGCCGCACGTGCCGCCTACCTGTCGGTCAACGACGTGCCCACGGTGGTGGACCTCGGCGCAGCGCTCGCGGACGGCCTGACCGGCCCTGCGCTGGCCGCCGCCGGTGAGGAGGCACTGCGTCACCTCGAGCCGATGGCCGACCTGCATGCGTCGGCCGACTACCGCGCCCACCTCGTCCGGGTGCTGACGGCGCGGGTGCTGCGGGCCGCCGAGGAGCACGCCCGGACACGGCAGGTGGCCGCGGCATGAGCGAGGAGCGGCACGAGATCCGGCTGGAGGTCAACGGCGCGTCGTACGACCTCGCCGTGCCGGCGCGCCGGCTGCTGTCCGACGTGCTGCGCCACGACCTCGGGCTGACCGGCACGCACGTCGGCTGCGAGCACGGCGTCTGCGGAGCCTGCACGGTGCTGTTCGACGGCGCTCCGGTGCGGTCCTGCCTGGTCCTCGCCGTCTCGGCCGTCGACACCGAGATCACGACCGTCGAGGGGCTCGGCGGGCCGGACGGCTCGCTCGGCCCGGTGCAGCAGGCGTTCCTGGAGTGCCACGGGCTGCAGTGCGGCTTCTGCACTCCGGGCTTCCTCACCACGATCACCGCCGGGCTGCGCGACAACCCGCACCCGACACGCGAGGAGGCACGCGAGATGGTGGCCGGCAACCTGTGCCGGTGCACCGGCTACCACAACATCGTCAAGGCCGTGGAGCGCGCGGCCGAGCTGGCGCACGGGACGGGGACGCCATGACCACCCGGCTCGTCGGTGCGAAGGTGCAGCGTGTCGAGGACCAGCGCCTGCTCCGGGGCCGGGGCAGGTACGTCGACGACGTCGCCGTCCACGCCGGCACGCCGACCCTGCATGCCGCGGTGCTGCGCTCGCCGCATGCCCACGCCCGCATCGTCGACATCGACGTCGAGGGGGTGCTCGACGTCGAGGGCGTGCACGCCGTCTGGACGTGGGAGGACCTGTCCGGGCCGATGGCCGACCCGCTGCCGCTGCTGATCCCGCACCCGGCGCTGACGCAGGGCAGGACGCAGTACGCCCTGGCGCGCGAGGAGGTGAACTACGTGGGTGAGGCGGTCGCGTTCGTGGTCGCCGACGACCGCTACCTCGCCGAGGATGCCGTCGACCGCATCCGGGTGACCTGGGAGCCGCTGCCCCCGGTGGTCGGCATCGACGCCGCGAGGGCGGCGGAGCACCTCGTGCACGACGACGTGCCCGGCAACGTCGGCGCCCGGCTGGAGCAGGAGGTCGGCGACACGCGGGCCGCGCTCGAGCGGGCGCCGCACCGGCTCTCGCTCGACCTGGCCGTCGAGCGCAGCGCCTCGATGCCGCTGGAGGGTCGCGGGGTGGTGGCCCGCTGGGACCCCGACGTCGCCCGGCTGCAGGTGTGGAGCTCGACCCAGACCGCGACCGGCGTGCGGGCCGCGGTCGCCACCAAGCTCGGCCTCGACCTGGCCCAGGTCGATGTGATCACCCCCGACGTCGGCGGCGGCTTCGGCGTGAAGATCAACCACCCGTGGCCCGAGGAGCTGCTGGTGCCGATGGCGGCCCGGGCGCTCGGCCGCACGGTCCGCTTCACCGAGGACCGCCGCGAGCACTTCATCTCCTCCGCCCACGAGCGCGCCCAGCTGCACCATGTCGAGGTCGGCTTCGACGACGACGGGAGGCTGCTCGGCCTCGAGGTCACGTTCTGGCACGACCACGGGGCGTACACGCCGTACGGGCTGATCGTGCCGATCATCACCTCAACCCAGCTGCTCGGCCCCTACAAGCCGCAGGCCTACCGGGTGGTCTTCGAGAGCCTCTACACCAACACCGTCATGGTCACGCCCTACCGCGGTGCCGGCCGGCCGCAGGGCTGCTTCGTCATGGAGCGCACCATGGACGCGATCGCGCGCGAGCTCGGCAAGGACCGCGCCGAGGTGCGCGCGGTGAACTTCATCCAGCCTGATGAGTTCCCGTTCGACCAGGGGCTGGTCTTCCAGGACGGCCGCGAGCTGGAGTACGACTCCGGGGACTACCCCGCGTCGCTGGAGAAGCTCAAGCAGCTCGTCGACTGGGACGGGTTCGAGGGCCTGCGCGCCGAGATGGCCGCGCAGGGCAGGCGCGTCGGCATCGGGCTGGCCTGCTACGTCGAGGGCACCGGGGTGGGCCCCTACGAGGGCGCCCACGTGCACGTCGAGACCTCGGGCAAGGTCAAGGTGGCCACCGGACTGACCACGCAGGGGCAGGGGCACGCGACCGTGTTCGCCCAGCTGGTGGCCGACGTGCTCGGCGTGCCGCTGGCCGATGTGGAGGTGGTCACCGGCGACACGCGACGGATGCCCTATGCGGTGGGCACCTTCGCCTCCCGCTCGGCGGTGATGAGTGGGTCCGCCGTACACCTCGCCGCGCAGCGGGCGCGCGAGAAGGCGCTGCGCATCGCCGCGGAGGCGCTCGAGGCCGAGGTCGACGACCTGGAGATCACCGACGGGGTGATCAGCGTCAAGGGCTCGCCGGGCGCCTCGATCGACCTCGGCACCGTGGCGGTGCTGTCCAACCCGCTGCGCTACGCCTTCGACGAGGCCAGCAAGGCCGCCACCCAGTTCAGCGTCGGTGACCCGGGCAGGCCGCCGGTGCCCGAGGACGACGAGCCCGGGCTGGAGGGCCGGGACTTCTACTCACCCGAGCGCTCCACCTTCGCCTCCGGCATGCACGCGGTCGTCGTCGAGACCGACCCCGACACCGCCGAGGTGCGGATCCTGAAGTACGCCGTCGTGCACGACTGCGGCCGGCTGATCAACCCGATGATCGTCGAGGGCCAGATCCAGGGCGGGGTCGCGCAGGGCGTCGGTGGAGCGCTCTACGAGCGGATGGCGTACGACGACAACGGGCAGCTGCTCAACGCCTCGTTCATGGACTTCCTGATGCCCTACGTCACCGAGGTCCCCGAGTCGATCGAGATCGACCACCTGGAGACGCCGTCGCCGCTGAACCCGATCGGGGTCAAGGGCGCGGGGGAGGCCGGTGTGATCCCGTCCGCCGCGGTGTTCGCCGCGGCCATCGAGGACGCCGAGGGCTTCCCGGTGACCGCCATGCCGATCTCGCCGTCGGAGCTGTTCGCGCTGCGGGAGCAGCACCGGGAGCAGCACCGGGAGCAGCACAAGGAGGACGCATGAAGATCACCGGAGAGGCGACCCTGGTGGCGCCGGTCGACCAGGTCTGGGACGCCCTGCTCGACCCGCAGGTGCTGGTCGCCACGATCCCGGGGTGCGAGCGCCTCGTGCAGACCGGGGAGAACGCCTACGAGATGACCGTCACCGCGGGAGTGGCCACGGTGCGCGGCACCTACACCGGCACCTGTGAGCTCTTCGACCTCGCGCCCCACGAGTCGATGACGATGCGGGCGCGCGGGGCCGGTGCCCCGGGCACGATCGATGCGACCGTGCAGGTGCGCTTCGACGCCAACGGCGACGGGACCACCACGCTGCTCTACGACGCCGATGCGGTGGTCGGCGGCATGGTCGGCGGCGTCGGCCAGCGGATGCTCACCTCGGTCTCCCGGCGGATGGCGACCGAGTTCTTCACCGGGGTCGAGCGCGCGATCAGCGGTCACGCCGCCCACGAGGAGCCGGTCGGCGCCCCGGTGCCCGCGCCCGGGGAGGCGGCCGGGGAGCAGGCGGCGCAGCCCGCGGTCTTCACCGCGCCGCCGCGGCCCGTCGCCGCCCTCGACCAGGACAGCTTCCTCAAGGGCGTCGCGGTCGGGGCCGGGCTGGTGCTCGTCGGGGTCGTGGTCGGCGGCGTCTTCGGTCGGCGGCGCTGAGATGGCCGACCTCTCGGTCGAGTCCAGCGCGCGGGAGATGGCGGAGGCGATCCGTGCCCGCGACATCTCCGCCCGCGAGCTGCTCGAGCTGCACCTCGAGCGGATCGCGGAGCGCAACCCCGAGCTCAACGCGATCGTCTCGCTCGATGAGGAGCGGGCCCGGGAGGGTGCGGCGCGGGCCGACGAGACCACGGCGCTGGGCCTGGACACCGGCCCGTTGCACGGCCTGCCGTTCGCCTTCAAGGACACCCATGACGTCGCCGGCTGGCGCACCACCTACGGCTCGCCGCTGTTCGCGGACCACGTGCCCGCGGTGGACGCCCTGGTGGTGGAGCGGGTCCGGCGGGCGGGGGTCGTGGTGCTCGGGCGCACCAACGTGCCGGAGTTCGCCGCCGGGTCGCACACCTTCAACCGGGTCTTCGGCACCACCCTGAACCCGGCTGATCCCAGCCGCTCGGCCGGAGGGTCCACCGGCGGCGGCGCCTGCGCGCTCGCGACCGGGATGGTGCCGCTGGCGGACGGCTCCGACATGGGCGGTTCGCTGCGCAACCCCGCCTCCTTCTGCGGGGTCGTGGGCCTGCGGCCGTCGCTGGGCCGGGTGCCCGACTGGCCGAGCGACAACTACTGGGAGACGACGGCGACCAGTGGCCCGATGGCCCGCAACGTCGGCGACCTGGCCCTGCTGCTCTCGGTGATCGCCGGCCCGGATCCCCGGGTGCCGACCGCGCTGGGCGATCCGGGCGCCGCCTTCGCGCCGCCGCTGCACGGGTCGCTGTCCGGCCTGCGGGTAGCCCTCTCGGTCGACCTGGGCGGCACGCTCGAGGTGGACGACGAGGTGGCCGCCGTGGTCGAGGGCTCCGCGTCGGTCTTCGAGTCCGCCGGGGCCGTCGTACGCCGTGCGCACCCGGCGCTCGACGAGGCCGAGGACTGCTTCCGGACGCTGCGTGCCTGGCACTTCCAGGCGTCCTTCGGTGACCTGCTGCGCGAGCATCCCGACGGGTTCAAGCAGTCCCTCGCCGACAACATCCGCGCCGGCGAGCCGCTCACCGGGGCCGACGTCGCCCGCGCCTATGCCCAGCGCAGTGCGCTCTCCGAGCGGATGCGGGGGTTCTTCGCCCGCCACGACCTGCTGGTGCTGCCGACCTCGCAGGTGCCGCCGTTCCCGGCCGACCAGGAGTACCCCAGCGCGATCAACGGCCGCCCGATGCAGAGCTACCTGGACTGGATGCGCTCGGCGTACTTCATCACGGTCACCGGCTGCCCGGCGCTCTCGCTGCCCGCCGGCACCACGCCCGACGGCCTGCCGGTCGGCATCCAGCTGGTCGCGCCGTTCGGGGCCGACCGCCGGCTGCTGGAGGTCGCCACGGCCGTGGAGACGGCGTTCGCGGCCGCCCGCGGCTAGCGAGGCAGGTGTTCCTGTCGTCCACAGCCGGTGGCGCTGCCGGTGGAGAACGGCTGCCCGCTTGTGGACGAACCGGGCCCGGCTGTGGACATCTCGACCCGCGCCCGGAGATCGCGGCACCCGGTTGACCAAAGGCCCTTGCCGGAGCCTCGCGGAGCGCATAGAAAACCCCCACGCGCTCCCTCCGGGGAGAGCGCGGACCGGTCGGAAGCGCCGATCCAGACGCCGAGGAGACTCGTCGCGGCGGCAGGTGACCCGGGCCGCTGGGATCAGAGCCGACAGCCGGTCCGATCGGTCGTCACCACCGATCAACCGGAAGGGCCCGTGCAGCTCATACCTGGGCGGGCCCTTCGCCTCCCCCGTTCGGCGATGTCCGCAACGGGGACGCCGGTGACCGGCCGCGCAGCCGGGTCCCGGAGAATGGCGGCGTGATCTACGAGGTGCTGCACAGCTTCGTCCCGCCGCTCGCCAAGGTGATCTGGCGCCCCGAGGTGCACGGCCTCGACAACATCCCGGCCAGCGGCGGGGTGATCCTGGCCAGCAACCACCTCAGCTTCGCCGACAGCGTGGTGATCCCGATCGTGGTGCCCCGCAAGGTGGTCTTCCTCGCCAAGTCCGACTACTTCACCCGCCCGGGGGTGGGCGGCACGCTGCAGCGGGCCTGGTTCGAGGGGCTGGGCATGCTCCCCGTCGACCGCGACGACAGCAAGGCGGCGCTGGGTTCCCTCGACACCGCGCTGCAGGTGCTCGGCCGCGGCGAGGCGTTCGGCATCTACCCGGAGGGCACCCGGTCGCGTGACGGCCGGCTCTATCGCGGCCGCACCGGGGTGGCGCACCTGGCACTGACCGCGAAGGTCCCGGTGGTGCCCGTCGGGCTGTGCGGCACCGAGCGGTTGCAGCCGGTCGGCGCGACGCTGCCCCGGCTGGCGAAGGTGCGGGTCAGCTTCGGCGAGCCCATCGACTTCGCCGGCCGGTACGACGGCGTACCCGCCGGCCGGGCCCGCCGCGAGGCCACCGACGAGGTGATGGCCGCGATCCAGCGGTTGTCCGGCCAGGAGCCCGCCGGCGTCTACAACGACCGCGCCCCCGACGCCTGAACCCCGATAGCGCCTGAGCCCCGATAGCGACTGAGCCCCGATAGCGCCTGAACCCGATAGTCCGAGACGTTCGGACGCTCGTCATCGGCGTGTCGCCGGCCAAATGTCTCGGACTATCGGGAGGTGCCAACAGATCGAGCAGCGGTCGGCAAGTTGTGCCGTCGCCGGGGCGAGCGGGCCGCGGCTTGAATCGTGCCCATGGTGCGCACTGACCAGCGCCGGATCCGGATCGGCATCGACACCGGCGGCACCTTCACCGACGTGGTCGCCCTCGACGAGGAGACCGGCGAGCTGGCCACCACCAAGACGCCGTCGACACCGGCCGATCCGGCCGAGGGATTCATGGCCGGTGTCGCCAAGGTGCTGGCCATCCTCGAGGCGGCGCCCGGGGACGTCACGGCGATCAGCCACGGCACCACGGTGGCGACCAACCAGCTGCTGGAGGGCAAGGTCGAGCGGCTCGGCTTCATCACCAACGCCGGCTACGAGGCGATGCTCGAGATCGCCCGCCAGTCGGTGCCCGACGGCTACGGCAACTCCTACTTCTGGGTGAAGCCCGACCGCATCGTGCCGCGCCACCTGGTCAGGGGAGTGCAGGGCAGGCTGGACGCGACCGGCGCCGAGGTGCGCGGCTTCGACGAGCAGGGCGCCCGCGCGGTGGCCCGCTGGTTCCGCGAGCGCGGCATCGACACCCTCGGAGTGTGCTTCCTGCACGCCTACGCCAACCCCGAGCACGAGCAGCGGATGCGCACCGTCCTCGCCGAGGAGCACCCGGAGGCCGTGGTGTCGCTCAGCAGCGATGTGTTGCGGGAGTACCGCGAGTACGAGCGCGCGATGACCACCCTCGTCGACGCGGCGGTGAAGCCGCGGCTGTCGCGGTACGTCGCCCGCATCCGGACCCGGCTGCAGGACTACACCGACCCCGGCGCCCAGCACGCCGGGACCGTGCCGTTCTACGTGATGAAGTCCAACGGCGGTGTGCTCTCCGCCGACGAGGTGGTGCACCAGCCGATCACCACGGTGCTCTCCGGCCCGGCCGCCGGAGCGCTCGGTGCGGCGCTGGTCGCCAAGGTCGCCGGGTTCGACCGGGTGCTCACCAGTGACGGGGGCGGCACCTCCACCGACGTCGCACTGGTCGTCGACGGGGAGCCGACGCTGACCACCGAGGGCAGCGTGGGTGCCTTCCCCAGCATGATCCCGATGATCGACGTGGTCACCGTCGGCGCCGGCGGCGGCTCGGTCGCCTGGCTGTCCCCGGAAGGCACCCTCAAGGTCGGACCGGCCTCGGCGGGCGCCGACCCGGGGCCGCTGTGCTACGGCCGGGGCGGCACCGAGGTCACCGTCACCGACGCCCACGTCGTGCTCGGCCGGATCCCGCCCCACCTGCTCGGTGGCGAGATCCCGCTCGACGTCGAGGCTGCCCGCAAGGGCGTGGAGGAGCTCGCCGGGCGGCTGGCCCTCTCACCGGAGGCGTGCGCCACCGGCATCCTGGAGATCTCGGCGTGGAACCAGGCCAACGCGCTGCGCCAGGTCACCGTCAAGCGCGGCCTCGACGTCCGCGACTTCGCGCTGACCACGTTCGGTGGGTCCGGCTCGCTGCTGCTCTGCCGGCTGATGGACGTGCTCGGCATCCGCACCGTGCTCGTCCCGCCCGACCCCGGCAACCTGTCGGCCTTCGGGCTGCTCACCGTGGACGTCAAGAACGACTACGTCCGCACCCACGTGGCCCTCGCCGACCGGCTCGATCCCGCCGAGGTCGAGGCCGTGTACGACGACCTCACCCGTCAGGCCGCCGACGCCCTGGCCCGTGAGGGCTTCCCGCCGTCCGCGCACGTGTTCGCCCGGACGGCCGACCTGCGCTACTTCGGCCAGGCGTTCGAGGTCCGCGTCGCCGTACCGGACGGGCCGGTGGACGCCGCGCTGCTGGCCGAGGTGGCGCGCCGGTTCCACGCCGAGCACCGGTCGCTCTACGGCTACGACTTCGCCGGCGACGGGTCACAGCAGGTCGAGTGGGTGAACCTCCGCGTCTCGGGCATCGGCCCGATCAAGCGGCCCGAGATCCGGCGCCACCGCGTCACCGGCGACGCTGCGGCGGCGGCCTCCCGACGCACGGTCTGCTTCGACGCATCCGCGGGCTACCTCGACACGGCGGTCTTCTGGCGGCCCGACCTGCAGCCGGGTGCGACCCTGCGTGGCCCGGTCATCGTCGAGGAGTTCGGCTCCACGGTGCCGATCCACCCGGGCTTCGTGGCCCGCGTGGACGACTTCCGCAACCTCGTGGTGAGCCGGGAGCGGGCATGATCCCCCTCGGCGGCAGCAGGCGGGTGCCGACGCAGTTCCCGTTCGGCACGCTCACCGCGGACGCCGGCGCCAGTGCCGATCCGGTGCTCGTCGAGATCGTGCAGGGGTCGCTGGCCAGCGTGGAGCAGGAGGTGGAGACCGCGATCGCCCGCACCAGCCGCAGCCCGATGATCCGCGACGCCCACGACTTCCGTGCCGGGATCCACGACCGGCTGCTGCGCAAGCTGACCGGACGGTCCTACTCCGCGCTGGTGCACCCCGTCGCCCGCGACTTCCCGATCGGCGAGATGCGCGAGGGGGACGTCTTCTTCCACAACGACGTCTACCGCTCCGAGGGCGGCATCGGGCACCTGCCCGACCTGTGCGTGACCGTCCCGGTGTTCAGCGACGGCCGCGTGGTGGCGTTCGTGCAGGCCTTCGGCCACCACGACGACATCGGCGGGGCGGTGCCGGGGTCGATGCCGTCGACCGCGACCACGGTCTTCGAGGAAGGCCTGATGGTGCCGCCGATCCGGCTGTGGGACGCCGGGGTGCCCAACCGGGCGGCGCTGGCCATCATGACCCGCAACAGCCGGATGCCCGAGTCGCTCGCGGCCGACCTCGACGCCGAGTGCTCGGCCTGCCTGATGGGCGCGCGCCGGCTGGCCGAGCTGTTCGAGCGCTACGGCGTCGCAACCGTCGAGGCCTGTTTCGACGCGATCATCGACCGCACCACCACGACCTACCGGCGGGAGATCCTCTCCCGCATCCCCGTCGGGCAGTGGACATGGGAGGACTACGCCGAGCACGACGGCGTCGACGAACCACGGCTGCACCGACAGCGGATCACGCTGACCCGGACGGCGCCGGACGACCCGGACGGCGAACGGCTGGTCCTCGACTTCGCCGGCACCTCCGCGCAGGCCCGCGGCCCGATCAACCACTGCGGCGACTACAGCGACGGGGTGTTCCTGAAGAAGTGGCTGGCGCCGATCCTGCGCAACCTCGCCGACAGCCCGGAGCGGATGGCCGAGCTCGACGTCAACGAGGGCGTGGTGCCCCTGATCGAGATGCGGTTCCCGCCACCGGGCACCCTGCTGACGCCGGTCTTCCCGGCCCCCACGAACGCGCGCACCTTCGTGATCCTCCGGCTGCTCGGCGTGCTCGCCGGAGTGGTGGCGAAGGCGGTCGACGGGCGGATGCCCGCCGACCAGGAGACCATCCGCTACACCGGCGTCTACGGCGAGGACGCCGACGGTCGGCCCTACCTCATGCGCGAGGTGCTCGGAGGCGGCTCGGGCGGGCGCTACTACGCCGACGGGGAGGACACCATCCACGTGGTCCCCGACTCGCGGAACCTGCCGACGGAGTTCACCGAGGCCAGGTTCCCCTTCCTGGTCGAGAGCCTCTCCCTCGCCGTCGACTCCGGCGGAGCGGGGAAGTTCCGCGGCGGACTCGGCTACGAGAAGCACATCCGGATGCTGCGTGACGCGCACTTCATGTCGATCGCGGACCGGTCGATCCTCTCCTGCTGGGGCGTGAAGGGAGGTCGGGCCGGCAAGCCGTTCCAGGTCACCATCGACCCCGGCGGCCCCGGCGAGCGCGAGGTCGACGCCCTCGCGGACGCCGAGCCCGTGCGCGCCGGCGAGGTGATCCGCATCCGCACCACCGGCGGCGGCGGTTGGGGCGACCCGCTGGAGCGGGACCCGCAGCTGGTCGTGCGCGACGTGCTCTGGCAGAAGGTCTCGCCGGAGGCTGCCCTGGCCGACTACGGCGTCGTGCTGACCGGCTCGCCGTCCACCGACGACCTCGGGTACGACGCCGACGCCACCGCGGCCGAACGGGCCGCCCGACCGGCGAGCGATGCCTTCTTCGACCGCGGCCCGGGGTACGCCCGGCTCAGCGGCGGCCGGGCGGCCGCGGACGTCGACTCCCTCTGACGCCCGGCGCTGGTCGTCGCCGGGATGTGGGCCGCATGGTGTCCAGCGGTGGTGCCGGTGAAACGGGGCTGGAGTCGCGGGTCTCAGCGCTCGGCGTTCTCGGCCAGCCGGCCGAGCAACGTGCGCAGGGTGTCCACCTCGGCGGCCGACAGTCCGCGCCGCAACCGCCTGTCGAACGCGGTCGCGGCCTCCCGCAGCCGGCCGAAGAGCTCGTCCCCGGCGGCCGTGCGCCGGACGACGTGCGAGCGGCGGTTCTCCGGGTCGCGGGTGCGCACCACCAGCCCCGCCGACTCCATCGCATTGAGGTGGTGGGTGAGCGTGGCGCCCCTGATCCCGACGACGTCGGCCAGCTGGCGCTGGTTGGCCTGGGCGTTGATGGTCAGGGCGAGCAGCACCAGCCAGACCGGCCGCGAGCCCCCGGCCTCGACGAGCGCGTCGTCGAACTCACGGCTGACCTTCCGCGCCACCCGGTCGAGCACGAGTCCCACGGGCGGGCGAGCCGGCGGGCCGGCACGGCGAGGGGAGGAACGGGCCACGGCCGCAGCCTAGCAGCGGGACTGCGACGTCTAACCCTTTGACATCTATCGGTTAGCCATCTAATGATGGTTGCATGACTGCAGACCTGACCGGAGCCGTGGCGCTGGTCGCCGGGGCAAGCAGGGGCATCGGTGCGGCCACCGCAACGGCGTTCGCCGAGGCCGGTGCCGCGGTGGTCCTCGCCGCACGGGACGAGGGCGCGCTCACCGCCCTCGCGCAGACGATCAACGACCGCGGCGGGCGTGCCCTGGCCGTGCGCACCGACGTGCGGGATCCCCGGTCGGTGCAGGCGGCGGTGGATGCCGCGGTCTCGACGTACGGCGGCCTGCACCTGGCCTTCAACAACGCCACCGACGGCCCGATGCCTGCGCCCCTCGCCGAGATCAGCGTCGACGACTTCGACCGCGGCATCGCGACGAACGTGCGCGGCACCTTCCTCGGCATGAAGTCACAGATCCCGGCCATGCTGGCGACCGACGACGGCCGGCCCAAGGCGGTGGTCAACATGGCCTCCGGCGCGGCGACCAACCCGGTGGGTGGGCTTGCGGCGTACGTCGCGGGCAAGGCGGCGATCGTCGGGCTCACCCGGGTGGCCGCGCTGGACTACGCCGACCGGGGGGTGCGCGTCAACGTGGTCACGCCCGGGCCGATCCTGACCCACCACCTCGAGGCTGCCGGCCCCGAGGCGCAGCGCCTGGCCGGTGCGTCCACGCCGATGCGCCGCACCGGCACCGTCGAGGAGGTCGCGCACACGGTGCTGTGGCTGTGCTCGGCCGAGGCCTCCTTCATCACCGGCGCGGTGGTGCCGATCGACGGTGGCCAGAGCGCCGGCACCCGGCTCGACCGGATGTACCGGCAGGGAGAGGGGATGTCGGACCGCAGGCCCCGAGCGGAGTGACCCGGCCCCGCGAGCCTCACTACGAAATGCAGGTCTGCGGCGTCCTGACACCTGCAAAGCGTAGTGAGGCTCGCCGCCGGCCGACCGCGACTCAGCCGCGCCGCTCCTGCGGCACCGGCAGCCGGCGGACGCCGCCGAGGCGCCGCTGGAACCGGACGTGGTCGGGATGGGCGTCCAGCACGCCCCACAGCGCCTGGTGCGCCGCCCAGGGCAGCGGCTCGTCACCGCGGCGCCAGGACGGACCGAAGCCGATCCAGACCGGGACCCACTCGGCGGCGAGGTCCCAGGCGCCGCGGTGCTGCATCAGCAGCCGCCGGCGGACCTGGAACGCCGTGCGGGGACCGTCGATGCAGATCGGCGCGGTCCGCACCGGCCACACGTGCAGGTCCAGCGCCATCAGCTCCAGCTCGACGTCGGCCAGCACCGCGGGATCGACCAGGGCGGTCGCCACGTTCTCGTGCGGGTCACGTCTCACGTCCAGCAACCTAACGCGCGAGCCGCGGTTCGTCCTGCGTGTGAAAAGGTCGGTGGATGCGGTCCAGACCCCTCACCATCGTCACCGGCGGCACCCGCGGGATCGGTGCCGCGACCGCGGCGCGGCTCGCCGAGGCGGGGCACGACCTGGTGCTGGCCTACCGGTCCGACCACGACGCCGCCGAGGAGGCCGCGGCCGCCGCCCGCGAGCGGGGTGCCGGATGCCGGCTGGTGGCCGGTGACCTCACCGAGCCCTCCGTCGTGGACGAGCTCTTCGGTGTCGCCGCGGATGCGGGCAGGCTCACCGGCGTGGTCAACAACGCCGGCGCGACGCTGCACATGGGGACGCTCGCCGAGACCCCGGTGGAGGTGGTGCGGCACACGATCGAGCTCAACCTGACCTCGGCGGTGCTGGTCGCCCGGGCCGCGGTGCGGGCGATGGCGCGCTGCTACGGCGGCACCGGAGGTGTGCTCGTCAACGTCTCGTCGGCAGCGGCGACCCTGGGTTCACCGGGGGAGTACGTGCACTACGCGGCGGCCAAGGCCGGCGTGGACACGCTGACCCGCGGGCTGGCGACCGAGGTGGCGGGGGAGGGCGTACGCGTGGTCGGAGTCGCTCCCGGACTCGTGGAGACGCGCATCCACGCCGACGCGGGCGAGCCCGGCCGGCCGGACCGGATCGGGCCGACCGTGCCGCTGGGCCGCGCCGGAGTGCCGGCCGAGATCGCCGAGGCCATCGCCTGGCTGATGAGCGATGCGGCGTCGTACGTCACCGGTACGACGCTCCGCGTCGCCGGCGGCCGCTGAACGGCGGGCAGCCACTGAACCCTCGACGCCCTTCCCGCGTGTGCACACAATGGGAGGACCTGACCTCGCGACGGGAGAGCCGACCACGTGAGTACGCGCGTCGAGGTACCACCGGCCGGCAGTCCGGCCGCTCTCGTCCGCGTCGTCCTCGAGGCTGCGCACCTGGCCCCCACCCTCGCGGTCACGCTCGTGGTCGCCCTGCTCGCCGTCGCCGACCGCCAGCCGGTGGCGACGGCCGTCCTGGTCACCGTGGCCGTGCTCGCCGGACAGCTCACCATCGGCTGGGGCAACGACCTGACCGACCTCGGTCGTGACCGCCGGGTCGGCCGCAGCGACAAGCCGCTGGCCACCGGGCGGGTCTCTGCGACGCTCGTGCTGCGCTGCCTGGTGGTCGCCGGCGTGGCCTGCGTGGTGCTGTCCTTCCTCGCCGGCTGGCGCAGTGCGCTGGTGCACCTGCTCCTCGGCGTCGGCGCCGGGCACGCCTACAACCTGATCCTCAAGGGGACCGCCTGGTCGTGGCTGCCCTATGCGGTCGCGTTCGGCACGCTGCCCGCCGTGGTCACGCTGGCCGGACCCACCCCGCACTGGCCACCGGGCTGGATGATGGCCACGGCGGCCCTGCTCGGCATCGCCGCGCACCTGCTCAACGTGCTGCCCGACCTGGCCGACGACGCCGCCACGGGCGTGCGCGGGCTGCCGCACCGGTTGGGGCCGAGCCGCACGCGGGTCACCGCCACCGGCCTGCTCGTGCTCGGCTCGGTGCTCGCGGTCTTCGGCCCGCCCGGTGCCGCGTCACGCTGGACGGTCGCCGCGCTCGCCGCGGTCGCGGCGCTGGCCGTGCCCGCGCTGCTCGGCCGGGGGCGGCTGCCCTTCCACGCCGCAATCGGCATCGCCCTCGTCGACGTCGCGCTGCTGGTGCTGGTGCAGCGATGACGCCGAGGTGGGACCTGCTCGTGGTCGGTGCCGGACCGGCCGGCTGCGCCACCGCGCTCGGCGCGCTGCAGGCGGGCCCCGGCCTGCGGGTGGCCCTGCTCGACCGCGCCGGGTTCCCGCGCGACAAGGCCTGTGGCGACGGCGTCGCCGCCGAGGCCATCGACCTCCTCCGGGACGTCGGCGTGAGCGGCCTGGTCGACGACTGGAGGCCGGTCCGCACGCTGCGGCTGTCCCGCGACGGGCACCACGCCGCGCGCGCGATGGCGCGACCGGCCTGGGTGGTGCCCCGCGCCGTCCTCGACCACCGGTTGCTCCGGGCCGCCCAGCAGGCCGGGGCCACGCTGGTCCGGCACCGGGTCCGGTCGGTGCAGCGGGTCGGTGGCGCGGTCATGGTCGACGACCGCCTGCAGGCGCCGGTGCTCGTGGGCGCCGACGGGGCCCAGTCGGTCGTCCGCCGGTCGATGTCCGCCTCGCGGCCACGGACGGCCATCGCGCTGCGCGGTTACGCGCCGACCCCTCCGGAGCGGCGAGGCGCCCAGGTGATCGCCTTCCGCGGCGGGCGGCGGCCCGGGTACGCCTGGTCGTTCGACCGCGGCGACGGCCTGGCCAACGTCGGGTACGGCGAGATCCTCGCCGGCCGACGCGCCCACTCGACGCGTGCGGACATGCTCTCCCGGCTCGAGGCGCTGCTGCCCGGAGCCGCGCACGGAGCCGGCGACTGGCGAGGGGCGCAGCTGCCGCTCGCGGGCTGGCACTGGCGACCGCCCGGCGGCCCGGTGCTGCTGGCCGGCGACGCGGCAGGCGTGGTGAACCCGATGACCGGGGAGGGCATCTACGACGCGGTCGCCACCGGGCTGGCCGCCGGCCGCGCCGCGGCGGAGGCGATCGCCGCCGGGCGCCCGGAGCACGCCGGGGTGCGCTATCGGGCCGCAGTCCGGTCGGTGCTGGCCCGGCACCAGCGGCACGCAGCGGCCGCGGCGTCCCTGTGCCGGCACGGCGCGGTCCTCGAGGCCGGCCTGCGCGCCTCAGCGGCCGACCAGCAGATCTTCGACGACCTGGTGGAACTCGGCCTCGCCAGGGGAACGATCACCGCACGCCTGGTCCGCGGGCTGGCCCGCGAGCTGGTCCGGCCGGAGCGTGCGACCGCGGCAACCGAGGAGACGGGGTGAGGAGCATGCGGGTGCTGAGCGTGCGAGGAGTGCTGCCCGACCATCGCTACCGGCAGCAGCAGATCACGGAGGCGTTCACCTCCTCGATGCTGCGGGTCGCAGTCGACGAGCGAGTGGTCGAGCGCCTGCACCGCAACGCGTGCGTGGACACCCGCCACCTGGTGCTGCCGCTGGAGGAGTACGCCGACCTGCGCGACTTCACCGAGTCCAACGACCGGTTCATCCAGGCGGGTGTCGAGCTCGGTGCCCGCGCCGTCACCGAGGCGCTCAAGGCGGCCGGGCTGACACCGGAGGACGTCGACCTGGTCATCTCCGCGACGGTCACCGGGCTCGCCGTACCCTCCCTGGACGCCCGGGTCGCGGCCGTGACCGGGATGCGCCCCGACGTCGTGCGGATGCCGCTGGTCGGGCTCGGCTGCGTCGCCGGCGCCGCGGGGGTGGCCCGGCTGCACGACTACCTGGTCGGCCACCCCGACGCGGTGGCGGTGCTGATGTCGGTCGAGCTGTGCTCGCTCACGCTGCAGCGCGACGACGCCTCGGTGCCCAACCTGGTGGCCAGCGGGCTGTTCGGTGACGGTGCCGCCGCGGTGGTCGCGGCAGGCGCCCAACGCGCCGCCGGGTGGCCGGCTGATACCCCGACGCCGCAGCCCGACGTGCTGGCCAGCCGCAGCCGGCTCTACCCCGACTCCGAGCGCACCATGGGCTGGGACATCGGCGCGACCGGTCTGAAGATCGTGCTGGACAGCAAGGTCCCGGAGCTGGTGACCACCTACGTCGGTGACGACGTGCGCCGCTTCCTCGCCGACCACGGGCTCGGGGTCGACGACGTGGAGTGGTACGTCGCGCACCCCGGCGGGCCCAAAGTGCTCGAGGCGCTGCAGCACACGCTCGACATCGACCGCGCCGCACTGCAGGTCACCTGGGACTCGCTGGCCCGGATCGGCAACCTCTCCTCCGCCTCGGTGCTGCACGTGCTGGCCGACACCCTCGCCGACCGGCCACCGCGGCCCGGCTCCTACGGGCTGATGCTGGCGATGGGCCCCGGCTTCTGTTCCGAGCTGGTGCTGCTGCGGGCACCCGAGGCGGCGGCATGAGCAGCGACGCGTGGTTCACCGTCCTGATCGGCGCCGTGGCGCTGGAACGCCTCGCCGAGCTGGTCGTCTCACGCCGCAACGCGGCCTGGAGCATCGCCCGAGGGGGCCGCGAGTGGGGGCGGTCGCACTACCCGGTCATGGTCGTGCTGCACACCGGCCTCCTCGCCGGCGCGCTCGCCGAGGTGTGGCTGGGACACCGCCCGTTCCTGCCGGTGCTGGGCTGGACCGCGCTGGCCCTGGTGCTCGCCTCGCAGGCGCTGCGCTGGTGGTGCATCGCCACGCTCGGGCACCGCTGGAACACCCGGGTCATCGTGGTGCCGGGACTGCCGCCGGTGACGGCCGGGCCCTACCGCTGGCTCCGCCACCCGAACTACGTGGCCGTCGTGGTCGAGGGCGTCGCACTGCCCCTGGTGCACACCGCCTGGCTGACCGCGCTGGTGTTCACCGCAGGCAACGCCGTGCTGCTGGCGGTGCGGATCCGGGTCGAGGACGCGGCCCTGGCGACGCTGCCCCCCGCGCCCGCCGTGGCTTCCCGATGAGGGACCTCGTGGTGGTCGGCGGCGGGCCTGCCGGGCTCGCCACCGCCCTGCACGGCGTGCGGGCGGGGCTCCGGGTCACGGTCTGCGAGCGGCGGACCGGCGTGATCGACAAGGCCTGCGGCGAGGGCCTGATGCCCGGTGCCGTCCGGGCACTGGAGGATCTCGGCGTGCGCCCCGAGGGCAGCCGGCTCGAGGGGATCCGCTACGTCGCCGGTCCGCGGCAGGCCGAGTCCCGCTTCCGTGCCGGGCCGGGCCGGGGCGTACGCCGTACCACCCTGCACGCGGCCCTCCGCGAGGCCGCGCTCGCCGCCGGTGTCGAGATCGTCGAGCGGGCCGTCGCCGACGTGCGCCAGGTCGGTGACGCGGTGCTCGTCGACGGCGAGCCGGCCTCCTGGGTCGTCGCCGCGGACGGGTTGCACTCGCCGGTGCGCCGCCGGCTGGGGCTGGAGGGTGCGCCGGTCGCGCGTCGCCGTTACGGGCAGCGCCGGCACTACCGCACGGCGCCATGGACGTCGTTCGTGGAGGTGCACTGGGCCGATGCCGCCGAGGCCTACCTGACTCCCGTGGGCCCCGAGCTGCTCGGCGTGGCGCTGCTGTCGGGCAGGCGCGGATCCTTCGAGGAGCACCTCGCCGGGTTCCCCTCGCTGAGGGAGCGGCTGGCCTCGGCGGCGCCGGCGGGGGAGGTGCGGGGAGCGGGGCCGCTGCGGCAGCAGGTCCGCTCGCGCGTCGCCGGACGCGTGCTCCTGGTCGGGGACGCGGCCGGCTACGTCGACGCGCTGACCGGTGAGGGCGTCGCGCTCGCCGTCGCGCAGGCCCGGGCCGCGGTGGCGGCGATCGTCGACGGCGAGCCGCAACGCTACGAGCGGGCCTGGCACGCGCTCACCCGGCGCTACCGGCTGCTGACCACCTCGCTGCTGGCGACCACCCGGCTGCCGCCGCTCCGGCGCGCGCTGGTGCCCGCCGCCCAGCGGCTGCCGGCGGTCTTCGACGCCGCGGTGAACGCGCTGGCCACGCCCGCCTGAGACGCGACCGGCGGCTTGGCAACAGTTGCCGGGGGCGGTGCGGCCGGTTGGCTGTTCCTGCCCGTGCCGGAGGTCGCGCGGCGCCCCTAGATTCGACGCCATGCGGATCGTGATCGCGCTGGGCGGCAACGCCATGACCGCCCCGGACGGCAGCGCGAGCGTGGGCGACCAGCAGGCCGCGATCGGCAACGCCTGCCGGCACATCGCCGACCTGGTCGTCGAGGGCCACGAGGTGCTGATCACGCACGGCAACGGTCCGCAGGTGGGCAACCTGCTGGTGAAGAACGAGCTCAGCGCCAACGTCGTGCCGCCGGTCCCGCTGGACTGGTGCGGCGCGCAGACGCAGGCGACGATCGGGATGACGGTGATGAACGCGCTGGAGGCGGCGCTCGGCGAACGACACACGCGCAGGCCCGTCGCCACCCTGGTCTCGCGCACGCTGGTCGACGCCGACGACCCGCACTTCGCCGAGCCCACCAAGCCGATCGGTCGCTACCTCGCCGAGGACGACGCCCGGGTGATGATCGAGCACGGCCAGCACTTCGTGGAGGTCCCCGACAAGGGCTGGCGCCGCGTGGTCGCCTCGCCCGAACCGGTGGAGTGCCTCGACGCGCCCGCCGCCGACACCCTGCTGGGTGCCGGCTACGTCGTCGTCTGCTCCGGGGGCGGCGGCATCCCGACGGTACGACGCCCCGACGGGCGCCTCGCCGGCGTCGAGGCGGTGATCGACAAGGACCTCACCGCCGCGCTCGTCGCCGAGCACATCGAGGCCGACGTGCTCGTGATCGCCACCGACGTCGACCACGTGGTCACCGGTTACGGCACCGACCACGCGGCTCCCGTCGGTGAGGTCACCGCCGCCGAGCTGCGCAGCGTCGCCGGACGGGAGCGATTCGCGGCCGGCTCGATGGGCCCCAAGGTCGAGGCGGTCCTCCGGTTCGTCGAGCGGACGCGCCGCACCGGCGTGATCACCTCGCTCGCCAACATCAGGCGCGCGGTCGTCGGGGACGCCGGCACCCGCGTCGTACCCGACTCCCCGCAGTGAAAGGAAGTCCCATGCCCTCTGCCATCGAAGTCCGGAAGGTGCCGCTGCACTCGGTCTCCGACGCCTCCGAGCTCGGCAAGCTGATCGACGACGGCGTCTTCGCCGCCGACCGCGTCATCGCGGTGATCGGCAAGACCGAGGGCAACGGCGGCGTCAACGACTACACCCGGATCATCGCCGACCGGGCGTTCCGGGAGATGCTCGTGGAGAAGGGCGCCGACCCGGCACAGGTCGGCGAGATCCCGATCGTCTGGTCCGGCGGCACCGACGGCGTGATCAGCCCGCACGCGACGATCTTCGCCACCGTCGACGCCGAACCGACCGACGAGCCGCGGCTGACCGTCGGGTTCGCGATGAGCGACCAGCTGCTCCCCGAGGACATCGGCCGGCGGGCGATGATCGAGAAGGTCGCGGACGCGGTGAAGGTGGCGATGGACCGGGCCGGGATCACCGACCCGGCGGAGGTGCACTACGTGCAGACCAAGACGCCGCTGCTCACGATCCAGACCATCCGCGACGCCAAGGAGCGCGGCCAGACCGTGTGGACCGAGCACACGCAGGAGTCGATGGACCTCTCCAACGGCTGCACCGCCCTCGGCATCGCCGTGGCCCTCGGCGAGATCGACATGCCGACCGACCAGCAGGTGATGCACGACCGGTCGCTGTACTCCTCGGTGGCGTCCTGCTCCTCCGGGGTGGAGCTGGACCGCGCCCAGGTCGTGGTGGTCGGCAACGCCCCCGGCATCGGCGGCCGCTACCGCATCGGGCACTCGGTGATGATGGACGCGCTCGACCAGGACGGCATCTGGGAGGCGATCCGGTCCGCCGGGCTCGACCTGCCCGAGCGGCCGCACCCCTCCGACCTCGACGGACGGCTGGTCAATGTCTTCCTCAAGTGCGAGGCGTCGCAGGACGGACAGGTGCGCGGTCGTCGCAACGCGATGCTCGACGACTCCGACGTGCACTGGCACCGACAGATCAAGGCATGCGTCGGCGGGGTGACCGCTGCCGTCACCGGCGACCCGGCGGTGTTCGTGTCGGTGTCGGCTGCGCACCAGGGGCCGGACGGCGGCGGCCCGGTCGCCGCGATCATCGACGTCGGCTGACGTCCTGCGGTCCGGTCGTCCGAGCGACCGCTGTGCAGGACGTCGTAGGGGAGGTCCTGCGGTCCGGTCGTCCGAGCGACCACTACGCAGGACGTCGTAGGGGAGGTCCTGCGGTCCGGTCGTGGCAGCGACCGTCGTGCAGGACGTCGTAGGGGAGGTCCTGCGGTCCGGTCGTCCGAGCGACCACTACGCA